>CADDYU010000031.1 GCA_902810705.1 Methylococcaceae bacterium | reverse complement strand
CGCGCTGGTGCTCGGCGCGAGCGCCGTGCAGATCGGTACCGGCTTCCTCCGCTGTCCCGAAGCCCACATCCCTCCGGCCTGGGCCGATGCGCTCGCCCGCGCGGCGCCCGAGGATACGATCGTCAGCCGGGTGTTCAGCGGACGAGCCGGCCGGAGCCTTGCGACTCACTTTGTCGAGGCCGCGACGGCTCCCGGGGCGCCGGCGCCCGCACCGTATCCGGTGCAGCGCGGTCTCACGGCGCCGATGCGGGCCGCCGCGCAGCGGGCGGGTGATCTCCAACGCATGCAGGCTTGGGCGGGACAGGCCGCCGCCTTGGCCCAAGCCGAACCCGCGGCCGAACTGGTGCGGCGCATGTGGCATGAGGCGCGTTCGCTCGTGGCGTGAGCGGGGCGGCGGGTCAGCGGATCGACCTAGCCGGACCCGTCAGGAAAAATGCGCGCATTTTAGGTCGCAGAGCCGTTCAAGGCGGCCCGGATCACGACTCCGGCGTCTCCACGCGAAAATTCGTTATTGGATCCGGAGTACTGGTGCGACATACAGGCTCTGCGTTCGGAGGGTTTCACTCCGGCCCTTCAACCATCGCTCTCTTGATGCAGAAAAGGCATCGCTATACGCCCATCGCATCGATGCGCCTCATCTCTTTGAGTATTCGGTAAACACGTAATCCCGGCTCTTCGCACTCGTGTGGCATGCGAATCCGCATTTGGCGTCATTTCCCTGTGGCGGATTGCTGTTCATGTCGCCCCTCCTGTAGGTATTCGACGCGGCGTCGTACTCGAACACGACGAAGCCCCACCCACCGCTGTCCGCAAACCGCTTACTGTCCTTCACCATGAAGTCGACATTTTTCAGTGCGCCGGCCACGGTCGGCGAGCCGGGTGCTGCAGTGTTTTGTTTCGGCTCCCAATGGATCTTGGCCATCTTGGCGCCGTCGGGGACGGGTTTGCCATTGGCGGGGATACCTGTCTCGTAGGCGCTGATCATCGCGGGATTCCCGAGAATCACGGCGATCACCCCACTATTTTCGCTGAGGTTGATGAGCTGCCAGCTCTCCTAACCCTTGAACTCGCCGAAAGAGAGCCCATCAGGCACCTTGAGGGTATACTTATCCTAGGCGGATTTGGCGACACCAGCCGCGACGACGGCGAGCCCCATTGCGGCACCCAGGCTGAGGAATAAGCTTTTGCATCTCATTGCCTCACTCGGGGAATAGGATTTTCAAAAACGCACCGGGAGAGGTAGCATCACAGACACGGGTTCCAGATACGCCAGAACCCGCACGGAGGCCATCTATCCCGTCGCGCTATTCAGTGGGTCTTTAACACCACCCTAAACCGCGCGGCTCCGCTTAGCATGCGGTCGTAGGCTTCCGCCGCGCGCTCGAGCGGGAACTCCTCGATCATCGGCCTGATGCCCGTCAGGGCGCTGAAAGCCAAGGTATCCTGCGAGTCCGCCGAGGTCCCGGACGGCCAGCCCTGTACGGAATTGCGTCTCATGATGAACGGGGCAATGGGCACCTCGACCGGCTCCTCCGAGACACCGACCAGGATCAGTTTTCCGTCGGCGCCAAGCCCGCCGAGCGCCGCGCTCATCGCCTGGCCGCTCGTAACGGTCGCCAGGATAACCTTGGCTCCGCCCAGGGCCATGAGTGCCTCGGCCACATTCTGTGCGCGGCTGTCGATATAGTGGCGGGCGCCCAACTTCTTTGCCAGCGCCTCTTTATCCTTCCCTCTGGCGATCGCCACGACCGCGAAGCCCATTCGGGCCGCAAATTGCACCCCCAAATGCCCAAGCCCGCCGATGCCGAGGATGGCGACCACCTCGCCGGGTCCCGCACCGCTGTGGCGAAGCGCGTTGAACGTGGTGATGCCGGCGCAAAGTAGCGGGGCCGCCTCCACATCGGAGAGATCGTCCGGGATCCGCGCCAAGGCTTCCACCGGAGCCACCATGTATTCGGCATAGCCTCCGTCATAGCTGATGCCCGGCACGCGCAACCGCTGGCAAAGGATAAAATCGCCCCGGCGGCACGGTTCGCAGCGGCCGCAATGGCCTCCGTGCCATCCCACTCCGACCCGCTGACCCGGGCTCCATTCCTTCACACCTGAACCTGCGGCCTCGATGATTCCGGCGATTTCATGGCCGGGCACGCGGGGAAACTCGAGGCCGGGCCACAGCCCCTCCTTGGTGAAGACATCGCTGTGGCAGATCCCGCAGGCCCGCACCTTGATGAGCACCTGTCCCGTTTCGGGCTCGGGCACTTCACGCTCCACCAGTTGCAGAGGCCCTCCAGGCTGCCCGACTTCCACGGCTTTCATCTTTGTCATGATGCGCTCTCCTCCTTACGTTATGAACAGCCATTTTTTGGCTTTCATAGGCGTTGATACGGGCTACTCGGTAACCACCATTACAATCATCGTCTGAGCCCATGTTTCTTCATGTTTCTTCGAAACTTGGCTGCGCTCGCTCTGCAGAGGGCTGGTTAAATCGTTGCAGAGAACCTCGCGATTATTCGCCAAGCCTAACGTACCTGGGTTGAGGGATGCCTGTCAGCGGGCTTTGGTCGCCGCCAGGCGTCCCGCTCACACGACAGTGTCGACCTCAACGTCCCCGCTCCCCCACCGCTTATCCTCCGTCCCCCGCCAGTCCGGGTCCAGCCCGCACGTCGGAACCGTAGGTAAAGCTCTTCCATCTCTCGCGAATCGTCCAGGCTAAGACCTCAGTTCCCGAAGGGGATCGTCAGGTCCGTCTCGTTCGTGTCCACCACGAACACCGCGAGGAGCTTGGCCGGCTGCGTCTCGCTGGCATTGGCGCTGACGCCGTGGCGGTCGCCGGGCAGCTCGGAGAAGCTCTGTCCGGCCTCGTAGGTCGTCACCGGTCCGTCGTTGACCTGACTGCGGATCGCCCCCTCCAGCACGGTCGCGTAGATGAAGGCGGATTTGGGATGCGTATGGCCGGGCGAGTAGCCGCCCGGACCGTATTCGACGAGCACGCCCTTGAGGCTCTTGCCGGAAACGTTCGGCAGCTCGTGCTGGTAGACGAGGGTCACCTGGGCGTTCTTCGACTTCGGCGCCTCGGCGAGGCCGCTGCCGAACGGCAGGGTGGCGATAAGCAGCAAACAGAGGATGCGTTTCATGGAGACTCTCCTTCGGTTGGCGGATGGAGGATCAGGCGCTTGCCTGGGCGCGGCGGAGCCAGTCGTCGAACCCGATGCGGCCGAGGCGCGCTTCGGCCAACGGCACGAGCGAGCGTTCCTCGACCCGGCCGCCGAAGTAGCGGGCTTCGGGGTCAGGCACGACCTCGCGCGGGTCGCCGACCGCCTTCAGATAGCGGGCGACGAATTCGTTGAACGGCGCGCGTTCCGGGCCGGCGATCTCGACGAGGCCGTTTCGCGGGGCCGCGAGCGCCACCTCGGCGACGATGGCCGCCACGTCGTCCGCCGCGATGGGCTGGAACAGGCCGGGCGGAAGCCTGACGAGGTTTCCATCCGCGCTTGAATCGGCGATGGCGCCGAGGAATTCCAGGAACTGGGTCGAGCGGATGAGGGTGTAGGGAATGCCGGAGGCCTCGATCAGCTTCTCTTGGGCAAGCTTGGCGCGGAAATAGCCATTGTCGGGCGACCGGTCGGTTCCGACGATGGAGAGCGCGACATGGTGCCGGACGCCGGCTGAGGCCTCCGCCGCGAGCAGGTTATGGCCGGAGGTCTCGAAGAATTCCAGCACCGCCCGGTCTTCGAACGAGGGCGAATTGGCGAGGTCGATCACCACCTGCGCGCCGGCCATGGCCTCTTCGAGGCCCTCGCCGGTGAGGGTGTTGACGCCGGTATTGGGCGAGGCGGCGATGACCTCGTGGCCGCCCTGGCGCAGAAGGGCGACGGTCTTCGAGCCGATCAGGCCGGTGCCGCCAATGACGACGATCTTCATGCTCTACCCTCCCTGGCCGATGAGCATGGGAATTTCAAGGGCGATTGTGCCACAGTCCCGTTGGGAATGCCCCCTAGGCGGCCCCGGACCTTCGGTCATGTCCCGAGCGCCTTGCGCAGGGCGAGGATCGCCTGCTCGATGGCGGCTGTCGCAGCCTGCGTGGCTCGGACGGGATTCAGCATCATGAAGTCGTGGATGATGGCGTTGTAGCGAACGCTCGTCGTCGGCACGCCGGCCTGGATGAGCTGCCGGGCATACGCTTCGCCCTCGTCACGGAGCACGTCGTTCTCGTCGACGATGACCAGCGCCGGCGGCAGTCCGGCGAGCTGGTCACGCGAGGCGCGCCGCGGTGACGCCGTGATGTCGTCCCGCCGGTCGCGCTCCGGAAGGTACGCGTCCCAGAACCAAGCCATCGCCTTCGCGGTGAGGAAGGGACCGTCCGCGAACTCCCGGTAGCTGGCACTGTCCCGCGCCGCATCGGTCACGGGGTAATAGAGTGACTGGTGCACGAAGCGCACGTCGCCGCGCTGCTTCGCGAGGATCGCCAGCACCGCGGCCAGGTTGCCGCCGACCGAATCGCCGGCGACGGCGAGGCGGTTCGCATCGAGGCCCTTGCGTGCGCCCTGCGCGACGAGGTAGCGCGCCGTCGCGTACGCCTGCTCGATCGCAACAGGATAGTGCGCCTCGGGCGAGCGGTCGTATTCGACGAAGGCGACAGCGGCCTTGGCGCCCACGGCGAGCTCGCGCACGAGCCGATCGTGGGTGCCGGCATTGCCCAGGATCCAGCCTCCGCCGTGCACGTAAAGGACCACGGGCAGGACGGCCGGCGCGTGGACCGGCTTCACGATCCGCACCCGCACGCTACCGACCTCGGCCGGGACGGTGATCCACTCCTCCGCCACCTCGGGCTTCTCGATCGGCGCGGCCTGGATGTCGTCGAGCACCTTGCGCGCACCTTCCGGGCCGAGCTCGTGGAGGAACGGCGGCTGGGCGGTGAGGTCGGCGAATTTCCGAGCTTCGGGCTCGAGGATAGGGGTCGGTGTCGTCATGGGCTCCTCCTCTTGCAGTCGTGAACCGCGGATTGGCGCAGAGGATGCGCAGGCACTCGGCGCTGCCGGGCTCTGCCTCGACGGCGCGTGACGATTTTCATGGCCGTCTCGTGCCCTCCAGCCGTTTGTTTAGGCGCCGGTCCGTTATGCATGATGCGTTTCCTTTCGTTCCAAGGCGTGCTCGACGCGCCGATCCGGAACGAGCCAGATACACGCCACAAGCGCGTAGATCAGGCCCGAAACCCGAGGCTGCACAAAGGCCAGCGGTATTGCGGCCGCATACAGCCCTAACGACAGCTTGCCCTTGACGTCCTTCCCGAGAGCTTCGGCGAGCACTGAGGTTCGGCCTTCCGTCGCCAAGATGGCGTACTGAAGCAACAGCCAGGCAAGGGCAGCCATTAACAGCGGGACGCCATAGACCGCTGTGGGCGCGGGAGCGAAGTGGCTCTCGCCCATCCAAGCCGTGGCCGCCGGTATCAACGACAGCCAGAACAACAGATGGAGGTTTGCCCAAAGGACCCGCCCACTGACCGAAGTCGTGGCCTGGAGGAAGTGATGATGGTTGTTCCAATAGATGCCGATGTAGACAAAGCTCATGACATAGCTCAGGAACCCCGGCAGGATTTCCTTGAGGGCCCCGAGGTCCTCCCCATGAGGAACCTTAAGCTCCAGCACCATGATGGTGATGATGATGGCTAACACACCGTCGCTGAACGCTTCGAGACGACCTCTGCCCATCGTTCTCTCCCTACGGCGCCTAATGACAGAATTCAGCAGCGGGGCCGGCTGCGAGAACGTCATGCCTCGGAAAGCCGTCTTGCCGGTCCCGTCTGTTGCAACGGCGGGTTCGGCCTGTCCGTGGTTAGTCGAGCATCACCGGATTACGTCGCACCCCCACCGTCAACCACGCGCAGGACAACCTTGCCGCGGATAGGCTTGTGCTGATACGCCTGCCGCGCCTCGACGAGCGGGAACACGGCACCAACGATCGGGCGGAGTGCCCCGCCGTCGATCAGCCGTGCGATCTCGGCCAGCTGCGTCCGGCTCGGCGCCACGATGAAGAACGCGGCACGGATGCGCTCGTCGGTCGTCCGTTCCCCTGTAGCGGCGACGGTGACCAGCTTTCCGCCGGGCTTGAGTACGCCCCAGGACCTCTCCAGCGTCTCCCCGCCAACCGTGTCAAAGACCACGTCCACGTCCCGGATGATGTCCTCGAACCGCTCGGCCTGGTAGTCGATCACCTCGTCGGCCCCAAGACTGCGCACGAAGTCGAGGTTGGCTGCCGAGGCGGTCCCGGCCACTCGTGCGCCGCGCCAGCGGGCGAGTTGCACGGCAAAGATGCCGACCCCGCCGGCCGCCCCGTGGATCAGCACCCGCTGGCCCGCGGCGAGACCGGCACGCTCGACCAATCCCTGCCAGGCCGTCAGAGCGGAGATCGGTATGGCGGCGGCGTGAACGTGATCGACGCCAGCCGGCTTGTGGGCGACATCGGCGACGCGCGCCACGCAGTATTCGGCCGAGGCGCCGTCCCGGTACCAGTCATTGAGCCCATACACCCGGTCCCCCACGCCCACGTCCCTGACCCCGGCCCCCAGAGCGGCGATCTCGCCGGAAAATTCGTGTCCGGGGATGACCGGCAACGGGCGCGGCTCTCCCGTCCGTGTGGTCCAGGTCGGGACCCAGGAGAGTTCCGTGTGGATGACGCCCGCGGCGTGGACCCGTACGAGCACTTCGCTATCCCCGGGACAGGGCTGCGGCACCTCCTCATACGCGAGCGCCTCGGGGCCACCGCGGGTACGCAGACATATCGCCTTCATGTCCCCACTCCCAAGCATGTGGCGGCCGAACGTGAAGTAGACGGCAGATTGCCCTGTAAGAAATCCAGTCCTTGGCTACCTTGCCCTCTAAGCGGAAACGCTACGCCGGATAAAGGAGTCCGTCAACCTGATTTAGGGGGTGAACCGCCCCGGGAATTCCAGAGGCTGGTTGTGGTGAGTCACACCGCCATGGTGGACTCGGTAATTTGACGATAGTAGTCGGCTTCGACCTCGGCGGGGGGAAGGTAGCCAATGGGCTCTAGCAGCCTGCGATGGTTGAACCAGTCCGCCCAGACCAGGGTAGCCCATTCCACCGCGTAGACCCCGAGCAGGCAGTGATTGGGATAGGGGGCGGCCAACTCTCGCAGGAACACGGTCATGCACACACTATTCATGGCCGGTAAGATGAGGTAACAGGCCTCGCCGTCAAAGGGCAGACAGCGTTGTGGACGTAGAGATATTCGCGGATAATTTGGGCGGGAACGTCCGGTCTGCACCCTTTCGGCGTCCAACATCGGCGCGGATCAGTGAGGTGCTCAAAGCGCGCCTCATCCTGGAAGTACCCTTGGAGCGGCTTACCAAGAGCTTGGGCGTGCTAAAGCGCTCTTTCGAGGAGGGGCGACCAATTTTTTTAAATGCGGCTTGAGCCTCCAGGTCACCTTGAGGATGCCGTTTGTAAATAACCCGCGACTGAAGTCGCAGGCTTTATTGTGAAGCGCAGATAGGGTTGCCCACATCCGCACTCCCAACATCAGAACATCAGGCGTATTTACAGCCGCCCTTGGCGGAACGGTAGTCCCGCCAATCCGGGCCAGATTCCGGCTTGCGTTCAAGTCGCTGTGCGCCCGGAGACCACAGTGTTCACACACAAAACGATGCTTGACGCGCTTCCCCAGGCTGCCGCAATCGGAGCACGTCTGGCTCGTGTAGGCCGGGTTGACGTATTCGACCGCGATCCCGACCGCTTTCGCCTTGTACTCGACGAAGGTCTGCAACTGTCGCCAGGCCCAACGGTGGAGACAACCGCGCATGCGCCTGCCGGCCTTGATCCGGGCGCGGATGTGGGTCAGGTCCTCCATCGTGATCTTACGCACGCCCGCGGCAACCGCAGTCTGAACGATGGCCTTGCTCGTTTCGTGATTGATGTGAGCCACGCGCCGCCGTTCTTTGCCGGAGACCTGCCGGAGCTGCTGTTTCGCGCTTCTTTCTGCCGTTGGACTGGAGGCGGCGGCGCAGGGCAAGGTGACGGTCGCGCTGGTCGCGCAAATGCTCGCCACCGAAGACCTTGCCCAGGCTATGGGCGGCGAGGTGGTTTTCGCCGACATCCACGCCCATCACCGGGCCGGATGCCAGCGGTTCCTGGTCGCTGGATGCGACGACGAGGTTGAAATACCAGTTGCCACTGCGAAATACCAGTTCCGCTTCCTTCGGCTGGCCGGACGCGAGAATGCGTCGCTGGTGTCCGCCATGCCGCATCGGAACGGTCACACGCCCATCGAGGGTGTAGAGCGAGACGGTATCGCCCTTGAACGTGTAAGTACGCTTGTCGAAGTGGACACTGGCCCGGTCGAAGCCGATTGCCGGAACTGGCGCGTCTTTCCGCATTCGCCCAAGTTCCTTCTGCGCCTTGTACGCCTTGCACACCGAGAAAATGGCGTTACAGCACATCTGGCTGCCCAGGGGCGTTTCGGCGCGAAGACGGTTATAAGCGAGCTTGTGCAAGGTGACGCGGTTCCACACGCGATGCCCGCGCACCGCGGGCACCAGGCGGTTGCACGCATCCGCATACGCGGTTCGCAGCGCTGCCAGAGCCATCGCCTGCCCAGCCGTCACGTCCAGCCGGATCGCTGCCGTGCGCATCATGGCTTAGCGCCTCTTGGTGACATGCTCGAGCGTTCGAGGTGGTGCCGGATGGTTTCGGCGCTGACGTTGCCTGCCGTCCCCACGTAATAGGACGGCGACCACAGATGGCCGTCCCATAGTCGTTTCTTGATCTCCGGGAACTGGTGGAACAAGCGGCGCGCGGTGACGCCTTAGCACCTTGACGGCAGCGGCCACGGCGATGGCGGGCGGGATGCTGAGAAACAGGTGGATGTGATCGGGCTGAATCTCTTTCGAGATCACCGGCCAGCCGCGTTCGGCGCAGATCACATCCAGCATCGCGCTCACTTCCGTCGCCGCCGCGCCAATCAGCACGTCGCGCCGGTACTTCGGACACCAGATCACATGGTAGGCCGTTTGGTAGACACAATTCCTGTTGGTTACGATATCGACCATGCGTCACATGGTAGCACGGCCGGCTTGCTTCACAAGCCCGCCATTCCGCCCGCAACTCAAGTCGCGGGTTTTCTGGCTGAGGTTTTATGAAAAACGTTCTTTGCCAAATCCACTGCGATTGTCTTGATTTCCACAGCCGATTCCTCTCTAGCTGGATGACTGAAAATCTCCAGCTTGGCACAGGAGTGCCAGGTCAGTAGAGGAGGAGTCCATACCATCTCTCAAGAGATGAAGTCTCCGCGAATCTCGGGGCGGTTCAGTATAAGTTCGGCAAAGTCTTGTCCGAATAGCCGGGGCTACCGCCGAGGACAAGTCGTGAGGGTAACTTTCGTAGGCGATATCGTTCCGGTATCGTTTCTGTTCTCGGACCTGTCGGGCACCACGAGTGGCCCGGCCTTGGTGCTCGCCGAAGCGGGTCGGGGCGATTGGGCTACCTCTAGAGGTACGATATGTACGAAGCAAAGCGCCGTCTAATTTGGCATGGCGTATTCCTCTTCTTGCTAGGCTTGGTGACTGGCTTTGTTGAGGAGCACTTCTCGAATGTGCGCATGGGTCTGTCGGCGCACCTCGAGGGAATCATGAATGGCATCTTGCTGATTGCCTTGGGAGCTATCTGGCAAGAAATCCGTCTATCCGCGACGTTAAGCAAGGCCGCGCCCTGGCTTACGCTTTATGGCGCCTACTCGAACTGGTCTGTAACTGCCCTGGCCGCGGCATTGGGTACGGGCTCAATGACGCCTATCGCTGCGGCAGAAAGATCGGCACAGTCTTGGCAGGAGACTCTGATTTCTATCGGCTTCACAAGCGTTGCACTGTCTATATTTGCCGCGACCGCATTGATTCTCCTCGGCCTCCGAGCTCGAGCTAGTTCATGAGCGGCTACTAGGCAACCGCTTCACTGCAGACGGAAGGCCCTGAGGGGCCGCTCCATTCCGTCCATCTCCTCCCTTTTCGGATCTTCATGAATCAACGCCGGGCCGGGTTGGCCTGTCCGGGCACAACCTGAACAAATTCAGCATTTCTCAAAAGAGCGCCCGATCGTTAAGCTGCGCGGGTCCATTCCCGTCCCAGTCCCTGATACAGTAGAGGTTCCCTGCATGGCACAAGGAGAGTGGCCATGGACTTGATTCAAGCGATTCACGAGAGGCGGTCGATCAACTTCTTCGAGCCGGGGAAGCCATCCCGGAAGAGCAGCTGACCCGGCTTTTGGAGACCGCCAATCTGGCCCCTTCCTCCTTCAATCTCCAGCCCTGGAAGGTGGTGGTCGTCGTCAAAGACCCCGAAGGGAAAAAACGCTTGCGGCGATGCGCCCTGGACCAACCCAAGGCCGAGGAGGCCTCGGCGGTTCTCATCGTCGTCGCCGATCCCACGGCGTTGGAAGAAAATCGGGACGCCATGCTGGATAGCTGGCAGGATCTGGGATATACCAAGCCCGAGCAGCGATCCATGTATGTGGATCTGATCGGGCGGCTCTATGGCCCCCCGGACAGCTGGACCCGAAAGCTCTTCGCCGCCAAGAACGCGGCCCTGTTCGCCATGAACCTCATGCTGGCGGCCAAGGGCCTGGGACTCGAGACCCATTCCATGGATGGTTTCGACGAGGCCGGCTTCAAGCGGGAGTTTCAAATCCCCGATGACAAGCTCATTCCGATGCTGGTGGCCGTGGGCTATCTCCGGTCCAGGACCAAGCTCCTGCCGCGGGACTTCAGGCGGCCGTTGAACGAGTTTGTGAGCTTCGACTCTTTATCGAAGGTAACCGTCGAAAGAACCAGTTCGCCCAAAACGACCGGCTGACTAATGCGATCGACTGCCTCAGGTAACGCCACACACCCGCCGCTTGCGCGGCCGCCAGCACGTTGGCGCCCCCTTCCAAACGGAGGCGAGCGTTGAAGGCGGCGGCACTCATTGACTCACGGGTGTAGTGTCTGGGCAGGGCGGTGAGTTGTTTAATCACGACTTCCGGCCGGGCGCGGCCGACAACCGCGTTGACCGCCTCGGCATCAAATACATCGGCGATCACAGGTTCGACGCCTTGTGCCGCCAAAGCCCGAGCTTTTTCTGGAGAGCGGGTCAGAGCGATGAGAGCGTGTCCTTTGGCGAGCAATTCCGCGATCAGCGGACGACCGATCGCTCCCGTTCCCCCTGCAACAAAAATCTTCATTGGTGGCCCTCCTGTTGAGGTATGAACGAGTGATGAATAAAACAAACATGAGCGCTGAGCGTTGGCTTGCCGCAGCGATTTGAAGGCCGCGCCGCCGGGGGATCAGGGGATCAGGACTTCAGTCGGCCCTAGACGATGCCACCCACGGGCTTCAGGTCGCCCTCCACGAGCAGACGCCTGGTCATCGCCGCAGTATGCCAGCCGCTGGCGGCCAAGCCCTTGAAAGCTGACCCGCCGGCGGCCTCTTCGTTGAGGTGACGGCCGGGGGCCGAATTCGGCGGCGAAGGATTTGATTCGCTCGCGATCGACCTTCAACGGCCCGGAGGCGAACTTCTGCCCCGCCGCGAACTCCTCTGGATAGCGTCCCGTCATGCTGGGCTTTCTCCTTCCTCGAATCCCGTGGCGGGTATCCGCACGAAGTCGGCGATCGACACCGAAATGTCGCCTACCCTCCATGGCGAGAACCTGTGCTAGCGGCCTACAATCACGATGGCCGCTCGTGCGCCGCTGCGCATACCTGCGCTGGCGTCGCGATCGCCGAGCCGCCTGACACCATGTCGCCTAACAGCTTGGCCGCGCTCATACGTCAAGTCGTCCCTGCGCGTGCACGTCGCGGCAGCTTCCAGTCCGGCCGCGGATAGTGGCACGTGTAGCCACCGGGATAACGCAGCAGGTAATCCTGATGCTCCGGCTCGGCCTCCCAGAACGGACCGGCCGGCCGCACCTCGGTAACGACGGGGCCCGGCCAGAGGCCGGAGGCGTTCACGTCGGCGATCGTCTCCTCGGCGACCCGGCGCTGCTCGTCCGACAGATAGTAGATACCGGACCGATATGACGCGCCGATATCGTTGCCCTGCCGGTTCTTGGTCGTCGGGTCATGGATCTGGAAGAAGAACTCGAGAAGCTCCCGGTAAGAGAGCTTGGCCGGCTCGAAGACGACTTCGATCGCTTCCGCATGCGAACCGTGATTGCGGTATGTAGCATTCGGCACGTCGCCGCCGCTGTAGCCTACGCGCGTGGCCGCTATGCCCGGCAGTTTGCGGATCAAATCCTGCATGCCCCAAAAGCACCCGCCCGCGAGAATCGCCGTTTCCGTCTTCGCCATCTTAATGTCTCCTGCTGGAAAGTCACTTTGACCGCGTCAGCGTTCACTCCCCGGTGACGCCCGGGCCTCGAGGTGCTCTAGGTGAGTCGCGCGGCGCGGCATGCCTGGCGTGGAGCGAATCCGCCACGCCGCCTATCCCCCTCCCCAGGGCTCGCCCTCCGGGGCGCTACGGCCGAGCCTGTCGGGGAGCGGCTCGCCGTCGGGCGTAAAATCCAGAGACACGGAGTTGATGCAGTAACGCAGGCCCGTGGGCGGCGGGCCGTCGGGGAACACATGCCCCTGGTGGCTGCCGCAGCGGGCGCAGAGAAGCTCCGTACGCGCCATGCCGTAACTTGCGTCATGCTCTTCACGTAAGTGATCGTTGTCGAAGGGTGCCGTGAAGCTCGGCCAGCCGGTGCCGCTTTCGAACTTATGCCCGCCCAGGAATAGTGGCAGGCCGCAGAGCCGGCAGGTAAAGACTCCCGGACGCGTCTCGTCCAGGAATGCGCCACAGAACGGCGCCTCCGTGGCGTGATGGAGCAGCACATTGGCTTCTTCGGCCGTCAGATCGGCTTCTAAGCGCTTGCGTTGCTCCGGGGAGGGAGGGGTCAAATCAAATCCCGAGCCGGGATGTGTGGCCATTACTGCATTTCCTCGTCGTGATGCTCCTTCTACGACCTAAAGCGCGGCGGTCATCCAACCGATCACTGGACCGGCACGGTAAGCGGAGCCCCCTTCTGCTTCACAAAGAACACCAGGAACTTGGCAGGCTTGGTAGTGCTGGCATTCCGGGAAACCGTATGCACGTCCTCCGGCGACTCATGGAATGTCTGGCCCGGCCCCAGCGTCACTTCCTTCCCGCCCTTCACCTGCATCACCACGGCCCCTTCCAGCCCATAGACAAACGCATGAGCATTGTGCCGGTGCTCAGCGTCCGACCCGCCCGGCGGGTACTCCACCACGACCATCGTGCCCTCTTTGCCCTCGATTCCCGCCAGTGCATGCGTCACTAGCGGCGTCACCTTGGCCTCCTGAGCCTCGGCGGTCGCCGCCGCCAGGCATAATGCGATCAGCACCTTCGTCATCGTCTTCATCCTCCTACTTTCCGGGACACCGGCTGGTATAGCCAGGCACCGCCCGGAATGCCGCCGACAGACGATTCCACCCGCTCATCACCATCACGGCTGCTCCCGACAGCAACCCTCAAAGCGATCTTTCCATCTTTCCATCTTGTCGCGGCGCGTGGTATCACATGCGGTAGGCCCCGTCGAGCGCGAAGCAATGGCGGACCCCTATGCTTAAATCGCACGAAGCCGGCGCTGCAAGACATGGAGCGACGCGGATGCGAGCAAGCCTGAAGAGTCCCCGGAAGCCCGAGCGCCGGGCAGCACACAAGGGGGCCTTTTTCGTCGGGAACGAAAAGCTGTACCCGGAAGTGGGACACAATCGGTAATATTTTTCCTTAGACAATAAAGAGGGCTTTAAAATCCCTACATCCTTATTCGCTCCATAAATGAGGCGCAAGATGAACACACCAGCACGTACCGTTGTTTTTGTTGGTACCGCGTCTCTGCTGGTCTTGCTCTCCCTCTGGTGGCGCTCCGCAAAGACCTGAGGCTCAACAGCCCTGACCCCACAGTGGTGGTCGACGCGGCCGGCAACATCCGCGTCCCCGCCGACTACCTCACGAGTTACCAGTTTCTGGGCAGCTGGGCGGTGGCAGCCGACCAGGGCACGGGTTCAAAGGAGATCCACACCGTGTACGCGTCGCCGGGCGTGATCGCTGGCTACCGGAAGGACGGGCGCTTCCCGGACGGCTCCGTTCTGGTGAAGGAAGTGTTCGAGACGGCAACCGAAGCGATGACGACCGGCACGGTTAGCCATTGCCAGACGTTGAAGGGCTGGTTCGTAATGGTCAGAGATTCAAGCGACGCCCACCGCGGCAACAAGCTGTGGGGTGATGGCTGGGGCTGGTCGTGGTTCGACGCTGGCGATCCCAGGAAAACGACATCGACCGACTACAAGGTCGACTGTCAGGCCTGTCACCTGCCGGCGCAGGCCACCGCCGTCGCCGGCAACGATTGCGGCAGCCCCTGCTCGGAACTGCTGCGACTTGACTTGTCGGTGCCGCCCACTCCCCCAGCCAGGCAGAGCCGACTCGGTTCGGTGTTGGGCGGCGATCCGGCCGGCTTTCCCAACGGCCGCCGTCCCAATGACGATGTCACCGACATCGCCATCCGGGTGGTGGGCGGGGCGGACTACATCGCCAATCAAGGCCGGCGACGGGGTGAACTTCCTGGACGGAGCGCCGGGCGCGGGCCTTCCCCAGGGACCTGGGAATCTTCTGGGCACCACCGCGACCGGCACGGCCGGCGAGTTTCCTTTCCTGCCGACGCCATATCCCGGCCGCAGCTAGAGGATCACGGCATGCCTGGCCAAGCACGCCCACCGGGTCGGGTGCGGAGGACAACCGGGATAGCGCTGGCTACGTGGGTCCTGATAGCGGCAACGGGAATTTCCGCGAAAGAATCCAGGGCTCTGGATGAAACGGTTCGGAGCCTGGAAAGCTCGCTCCTGGCCCGGCCGGATGATCCACGTGCGAGGACGCGCTCGCGGTGATCCAAAAGCTGCTGGATGCCTTTCCCGGACTTCCCGCCAACTCCCGCGCCGCTCATCTGCGCTTTCTCCATGGCGATCCTGCGGGCGCCATCGGTCTTCTCGAGGAGAATCTCGGCTCAGCGCCTCCGGGCTCCGAAGCCCATGCCTGGGCGTTTCTGCAGCTGGCGGAACTCCATCTCAACGGCGGACAGCTCGGGCGCGCGGAAAAAGCCCTGGCCGGAGCGGAGGATCTGTTTCCCGGCAGGCCGGAATATCCGGCCTTGTGGGCGCGTCTGCGGGAAGCCCAAGGACGGCCGGCGGAAGCGCTAGCGCTGCTCCGGGAAGCCCTGGAGCTCTACCCCAACCCGGCTAGGGGTCGCCTCAGAAAACGGAAAAAATCGTACGCTAAGCGTGCGCCGAGGCTGGCACCCAGCGGTATAGCGTAGGAATGGACACGCCGAGGTTCTTGGCCACATCCTTGGGCAGGACGCCGCTGGCCAGGAGCTCCTTGGCCGACTCGATCTTGCTATCGGTCATCTTGGGCTTGCGGCCGCCCTTGCGACCGAGCCGCCAGGCTACTTCCAGCCCGGCGCGGGTCCGTTCGACGGTCAGCTCGCGCTCCATCTCGGCGAGACTGGCCATGACGTGGAAGAAGAACCGGCCGGACGGCGTGCCGGTGTCGATGGCGTCGGTCAAGCTCTTGAACTGGACGCCCTGCTGGTGCAGCTCGCCGACCAGATCGACCAGCTGCTTGACGCTGCGGCCCAGCCGGTCAAACTTCCAGACGACCAGCGTGTCACCCTCGCGCAGCATTTCTAGTGCCTTGACCAAGCCAGGGCGCTCCGCTCGCGTGCCGCCCACCTTGTCCTCAAAGAGCTTCTGGCAGCCGGCCTGAGTCAAGGCCTCGCGTTGCAATTCAAGATTCTGGTCCTGGGTCGAAATCCGCGCATAGCCGATCAGCAGGGCTTCACTCCAGGACCATGGGCGCCGTCCTCTTCGGCGGCCCGGCGAACCGCGGGCAGTTGCTCCAATAAGGCGGGTAGCGCGGTTTGTACCGTTCCCCAAACCACGTCGAGGTTGATATCGAAGTAACCGTGGGCGATGCGGTTACGCATGCCCCGCATGCTGCGCCACGGTACTTCGGGATAGGTTTCGGCAAAGCCGGCATACCCTTCCATCACCTTCGTGGCTGCCTCGCCGAGGATGATGAGGCTCATGATGACGGCTTGCTGGGTGCGCTTGTCCTCAAGGAAGTCGTCCTTGGCCAGGCCCTCCACGAAACTGCGCGCATCGGTGGCGGCCTGCTGCATGTGGGTCGAGGGAGTCGGGCAGGCGGTTCTCGCTCATACCGGCCGAGCCTCCGCAAGCACCTTGGCCCGGAACTTCACCGGCAGGTCAGCCGGAGTGAGCAGATCGACGTGGACGCCGAGCAGCGTTTCCAACTCGTCTTGCAGGCCCCCCAGATCGAAGAGCGTCGCGCCGGGCAGCGCATCCACCAGGAGATCGAGGTCACTGCCATCCCGGTCGGTGCCATGCAGCACCGAGCCGAAAACGCGCGGGTTCGCCGCGCGGAAGCGACGAGTCGCTTCGCGTACCGCACTTCGCTTCATGTCGAGCGCAATGGATGGTCGCATAGGCCTCCTTTCGAAACTCGTCGAGATGCTAAGTAATTGAGAATAGAGTTTCAAGACCTGTCTTCGAGAATCGCAATGCCTTAATTTCCCGTGCCACATCGAGGGCCTGGGCGGCTTGTCACAAACCTACGTTTTCAAGAAGAAGGAGGACTGCATGCCGCGCCGTTCGATCCTCTCCGCCGCAGAGCGTGGCAGCCTATTGGCGTTGCCCGATACCCAAGACGGACTCATCCGGCACTACACGTTCAGCGAACCCGATCTGTCACCGATCCGCTAGCGGCGCGGCGACGCCAACCGCCTGGGTGTCGCGGTGCAGTTGTGCTCACTGCGTTTCCCCGGTCAGGTCCTGCTGCCCGACGCGGCGGTGCCGATGCCCCTGCTGCAATGGATAGGACGGCAACTACGACTCGACGCGGCATGTTGGCCGCACCCGGCGGTCGAAGCCGCGGCTGACTTCCTGTGCCGGATCGTGCAACGGGACATCACCCCAGGGCTAACGCATGAAAGTAGCCGTGAGGATCTGCCCCATGTAATCATCGTCCCACGCGGCTCGTTTGCGCTTGGCCGCAGGCTGGCCTTCGTGGATCGGTCGCGGCCGACCAGATTCAGAGCGATCTTGCAGAGGAGCGCAAAAATTGCGGACGGCGGTGGGGTCGCGAAGACGACTGTCATCTTCCCGAAAATTCACATCCAGCACCCCGTGGAGATTGTTCTCGATGGACCCATGGCGGCGAAGGGCCTGGGCTAATACTGGCGCCTCGGTTGAGGCGCTGGACAGAAAGTAACGGATCTCGGCTTCCACTTTGCCGCTGCCGTTGATGCTGCGGATGGACGCGACCGCCAGGACGGTGCGCAGGCTCGGCCACTCCGCCAAGGCCGAAAGCGTGGCGGCCTCGGCACTGACAAACACGCGCCGGCGTGCCAATCGGCCATGACTCTCATCAAAGGCATCGACCGCCGGTTTCAGATCGGCACTGCGCTGAAAGCAATGGCGGTCGAAATAGCTTTGCACCGCCGCCTGGGCAGACTTGTGGTTGGCCTTCAGCGCCAGCAGATAGTCCGCTTCGCGATTCAGAATGTGTTGGGCAATGGTCTTCTGGCAACCCATGGCATCCAATGTGACGAGGGTGTTTTTCAGATTCAGCACGTCGAGCAACTTGGGAATAGCGGTGATCTCGTTGGACTTGCCATCAACCTGGCGCTGGGCCAGCACCACGCCTTGTTGACTGGCCCAAGCGCTGACCAAGTGCAACGGGGCTTGTTCCCGACCCCGATCGAAGGAACGGCGTACTGTCTTGCCATCGATCGCCACGATTTCCTGCTCGCCCAGGCTGGTGATTCCGCGCACCCAGGCAGTGAAGCAGGCTTCGAACGCGCCGGGATCGATCAGCATGAACACCCGCCGGAACGTGTCATGCGAGGGGATAGCATTCGGTATAGCATTCGGTAAAGCCAGAAACCGGCGCAACCAGTCCTGCTTGCTGCGCCCCTAGAGCGCGATGTCCTCCCAACTCTCCGCGCAGGCGATGACGGCGCAGACCGCGATCACGAGAATGTCGATCAACCGATGTTCGACTTTGCCCGGACAGCGGGGATCGTCGAGTGTGGACAAATGCTCGAGGAGCTTTTCCATCAAGGCCGGGGACCTCTTTATCGAGAAAGAGGCCAGCCTACCTCACCATTGTTCCTGCCGATCCCGGCGCACCCAAAAGTCGACGAGCCGGGGCTCTCCCTCAGCATCGGTCAAGGCCGGCGCTCGCAATAGGCAGAGATCATAGGATCGGCCCCCAACATCGCCCAGAGCCCAATACTCCAGCGCGATGCCAAGGTGATTTGGCGGCCGAATTTAGGCGCCCACATCCGAATATCAGTACAGGTAGGGCAGCCACTTGAACGGCAAGGGCGAAGGCACCATGCTTGAACCCCCGTGGCTTCGCCGGGACGTACAGATATTCCGTCACTTTCCTTCATGGTACAAGAATTCTGTCAAGGCGAATGGACGCAATTTCTGTGCTTTGGCCCACTGGCTCAATTGAATATCAAAGAGTTATAGGGTCCTGAAAGTACAGAAATTCTGTCAATCTACAATGACCTTGCCGTGATCGCGGCCGATATTCCAACCGAGTAAGCTCTCGCGGGCCGGGCTGCCGACGCGAGAGTAGCCGATGATCCCATTCCGGTTGTCCATGCGAACCGGCACCGGCAAAGTCGGTGAGCAAGTCGGGCGATAGTGGCAAATAAATGATCAGGGAGAGTTGTATGAAGGCTTGGAAGCATTCAGGCAAGCAGCAGTGGCTCGTGCCGACCGTGCGGTGGATTCTAGGGCTCGCCTGCCTCGCGTTAATCCTTTCCGGATGCGCGACGCCGGTCGGCGTGAGGCACGTGGACATTCAGACCGCCTATCGCATTCATACCGAGAGCGCACTCTCGGCGGAGCAGCCGTCGGAACCCTCGAAAATGGTGCTCAGGCGCCTTGGCCTTTTGGACCGGTTTAATATGGAACCGGCAATAGTGCTCGCCGAGCTGCACCGCGGGCTGAACCTCAAGGGCGACGACGACCGCCTGTTCGCGTTGGCGGAACTGTCCTTTCTTCATGCCGACCGCACGGACAACCGTGCCTATTTTCTCGCGTCGGCCGTGTACGCTTGGGCGCTCCTGTTCCCGGATGATGCCACCGGCACGCATCTCCAGCCGTCGGATCCCCGCTTCCGGCTGGCATACGATCTCTACAACCAGGCGGTCGCCAAGGGCTTGGCCCCGCCACCCACCGCAAGGGCGTGGGCCAGGACGAGGTGCGGCTGACGCCTGGCGTGCGCAAGCTGCCGTTCGGGACCTTGACGGTAAGCCTGAACGACACCGGGCTGACGTGGGGCGGCTACCGGCTCGACCGGTTCATCCCGACGACCACCCTGGAAGTCCGCGGCCTCCGGAACCGCTACCGCAGCCCCGGCCTCGGCGCTCCCCTGGCCGCGAGCCTCGCGGCGAGACAGGCGGCGATGAAGGTCATTGGCTCGGAACGCCTCGGGCCCCGCATCAAGGTTCCGGTCACCGCGCTGCTGCGTTTCGAGCACGCCCGCGCCAGCCTGGCTAGCGGGCAGGTCACGGGGCGTCTCGAGGTCTACGCCGCGGACCAAGCCTCCACGGTGACGGTCGACGGACGGGAACAGCCCCTCGAATCCGATCCGACGGCGGCGCTCGCTTATCAGCTCGAAGGTAGCCCGCTTTACGCCGCGGAGATCGCCGGGTTTCTCCGGGGTGGCGCCTTCCGGGACATGCTTCCGCAGGACCGGGCCCAGGACGAATTGTTCATGATGCAGCCTTACCGGTCCGGGAAGATTCCGGTCGTGTTGGTGCACGGGACGGCTTCCAGCCCCGCGCGCTGGGCCGAACTTTTCAACGAACTCGAGGGCGATCCGCGCATCCGCGAGCGGTTTCAAATCTGGCTTTTTGTCTACGATACCGGCAACCCGATCGTCTACTCGGCCGGGCGGCTGCGCGCGGCCCTGACCGCGGTGGTGCGGGAGTTCGATCCGGAAGGCAAGGACCCGGCCCTGCGCGACATGGTGGTGATCGGACACAGCCAGGGCGGGCTCCTGACCAAGCTCACCGCGATCGACAGCGGCGCCCGGTTCTGGGATCGTGTCAGCGGCAAGCCCTTCGATTCGATCCAGGTCGATCCGGAAACCCGGATGCTCCTTCAGCAGTCCCTATTCTTCACGCCCCTGCCCTTCGTCGGACGGGTGGTGTTCGTGGCGACCCCCCACCAAGGAGCGCTCATGGCCTCCGGCCGGATCGGCGCCATTGCCGCCTGGCTGGTGACCTTGCCGGTGGGATTGGTGAGCCAGTTTGCCCAGATCGCCACCTTGACCGGGGACGAGAAGCTGATGAAGGCCCTCCGCCGCCCCCCGACGGCGGTGGACAACATGAACCCGGAGAACCCCGGCCTCCAAATCCTGGAATCCATCCCGGTGTCGCCCCGCATTCCGGCCCACTCGATCATCGCGGTGGAGGGCAAGGGCTCCAAGGAAGAGGGCAACGACGGCGTGGTGGCCTACCGGAGCGCCCATATCGATGAGGCGGTCTCCGAGTTGGTGGTCCGATCGGATCATTCGTGCCAGGGACAGCCCGAGGTCATTGAGGAGATCCGGCGCATCCTGCTGGAGCACGTGGCGGCCTTTGAGGGACGTCCCCCATGAGGCGCCGGGTCGGCGCGAGCATCGCTCTGGTCGTGGCTGGCCTCGTGATGACGATTGCCACCGGCTGGGGGGCGCTGGTCCTTTATTACCTTGGGCCGGGATCGGCCGGGGTCCGCACGGCGGCGGCCTGGGGCTTTGCCGCCCTCGGACTGGCGGCCTTGGTCGCCTTGGCCGTCCGGCGAGCGCGCCGGCCAGCGGCCATCGGTTTTGCCGCGGCCTTCGCGCTGGTGCTGGTGGTTTGGGGGAGCGCGATGCCGTCGAACGACCGCGCCTGGCAGCCCGAGGTGGCCGTCCTGGCCTATGCCACCCTCGACGGCGATCGGGTGACCGTCCATAACATCCGCAATTTCGACTACCGCACGGAGACCGATTTCACGCCCGCCTACTACAACCGGACCTTCGATCTTCGGCGCCTGGACCGGGTGGATCTCGTGGCCTCTTACTGGATGGGTCCGGCCATCGCCCATTTATTCCTGACCTTCGGCTTCGGGGACGATCACCTGGCCATCTCCATTGAGGTGCGCAAGGACCGGACCAGACCCTACGCGACCCTTCCCGGCCTCTTCCGGCAGTACGAACTGGTGTACGTCGTCGCCGACGAGCGCGACGCCATCCGGGTGCGGACGAACTACCGGAAGGATCCGCCGGAAGAGGTCTACCTGTTCCGGATAATAGGGCCGATCGAGAACGCCCGCCGCGTCTTCCTGGATTACCTGCGCGACATCAACGAACTGCGGGAGCACCCCCGCTTCTACAACACGCTGACGACCAACTGCACCACCATGATTCTCACCCATGCGGCTGTGAATCCCGGCCACCTTCCTTATTCATGGAAAGTGCTCCTGAGCGGATATGCGCCGGAGTATGCCTATGAGCAGGGACGATTGGACCAAAGCCTGACCTTCGAGGAACTCAAGCGGCGCTCGCATATCAACGCCGCGGCCCGGGCGGCGGACCAAGCGCCGGACTTCTCCCAAAGGATCAGGGCCGGCCTTCCGTGACGCCGAAATCACTTCGGAAGGCAGGCGTGATGAACTCGGCGGCGAAGACGCCGGAAGCCATCATCACGATGAGCCGATACGCTTCCGTCCGGCGCCCCTACCGACGCGGCATGATTGAGGCAATCTGATTGACGGGCTGGAAGCTCAATCCCCACTCTGAGCGGCCTTGCCCGGCCAAGGGGCTGACTGCCGTGACTCGCCGATTCCTAAGGCCGTCTTTGTGGGCTTCGCCTTTAAGGCGCTAGGTCGGGAGGAAATTCCAGCGACGGCGCATCCCTCGGGAGGACCGCAGGTTCCTCGAATCTGGTGCCAGCCGGAATCGGCATCTCGGGTGGCCTCCGATCCGAATAGGCCGGTTTCCCCGGGTCGGCGTCGAGGGTCCTCGGTTCCGACCCGGCCGGCTCCGGCCGGTGCGGTCCCGGCGTTGGCGAGGCGGTCGGTGGATTTACCCCGGACCGCTCGGTCTCCGGAGCGAGGACCCGGCCGTCCAGTTCGAGGTCGATTTTCAGCCGCGTGGCCGCCTTCCGGGCGGCCTCGGCATCAGCGAAAGGCCCTGCTACGACACGGAACCCCTCGCCCACCCTTTCCCGCCGTGCCGGTAGGCCCAAAGGCCGCCCTTCCCGGCCGATGCCGACCGGGTAAGTCACGACCCGAGCGGCGTCCGGCGAAGCCGGGTAATGGTAGAGGCGCATGGCGGCGAGATTGATCACGAGGCCCCGTTGAGGCGCCTCAGGGAGCACGAATTGCAACGGGACCAGGGCACGGGTTTGATGGTCGATGACCCACGGGTCGAGTTCCGGATTAGCCGCGACGATTTCCTCGTAGCCGAGGCCGAAATGTCGGGCAACATCGGAAAGCGTGTCGCCTTGACGCAGCACGAGGGTTCCGAGGGTACCGATGACCGTCTCATTAGCTGTGACGGGAAAAAAGTGCCGCGCCACGTCCACGGCGGCGGACGTTTCCGGTGGGGGCACCAGAATCCGCACCCGCTCGTTGGAGAGGACGACCGAGGGCCAGAAGCGGTATTGCCCTACTCGGTAGTCGGCACAAGCGGACAGGCCGGCCGTCATGGCCGCGAAAAGAGCCCACAGAACAAGGGCCCTGCGGCGATATACGGATCGCCCGAGCGCGCGGCTTCCGAGTCGGCTAATCAATGGCTTCGCCCGTGGCATGGCTATTCTGGTTTCCATTAGATCACCGATACCAGCCTGGGTGCCCCTCCCGGCATTTCATACCGGGGAAAGCGCCGGAGATCGCAGTAGCTCTTGCTTGAGGTCTTGCCCGAACATACGTACAACACCCTCCCGGTTCGTATATCTTGCCAAAGCGGCGTCCTATCCGCTAAAAAACCCTGCCTCAAGAGAAAAACCATGCCGAACCCATCGATCCCGCCCCTAGAACCGTGCAAAATGCGCCCGCTGCATGCGTTAGCCCTGCCTTGGTGGCCAACATCAAGCGGACCGAGGCGGTACCATCCTATGTCTTCACGCCGAAGGCGGCCAGCTCGATCGGATCCGCGACAAGCTGCAGCGGGCCGGTATCGACGGGGTGGTAATCCTGCGCCTCGCCGGGGTGGACAAGGAACAAACCTGGGTACCGGGCACCTACTCCAGCTTCGGCGGCTACTGGGGCTATGCCTATCCCATGGCCTACATCCGGGACATGTCCGCACCGATACCATCGTCCGGGTAGAAACCCTGATCTACACCGTGGCCGGCGACAAGTTGATCTACGCCGCCCATAGCCGGACCTTCAATCCCACCGATACCGCCGAGGCCATGAAGGAAATCGCGGAAAGCGTCGCGAAGGACTTGAAGAAGCGAGGGTTGTTGGATTAAGCGGCCGGTGTAGGCACATGGTAGGCGATGACCCGGAGGAACCGCCCGACGTCGGGCATGATCACATGCCCGATGGATCCGCCTGTACAGTGGCCTGAAGAATGCCTCCGTCAGCCCATGATGTTCACGCCGCCGTCGACGTACAGAGTCTCGCCGGTGAGGTGACGCGCGAAGGGAGCGGCGAGATAGGCGCAGGCAGAACCGACATCCATAATATCCGCGAGCTCGCCCAGAGGAGCGCGCGCCTCGGCTTCTACCATTAAACCGTCGAAGTCCTTCAACCCTCCGGAAGCCCTTGTCTGGAGCGGTCCCGGTGAGATCGCATGCACCCGGATCTTCCGCGGTCCGAGTTCGTAAGCCAGGTAGCGGCAAGAGGCTTCGAGGGCGGCTTTCACGGGACCGCCTCATGATCATTACGACGACGATCACTGGGACGATGGCGAAGTGGCGGCGATCGGACTGGGTGCCGCAGCCGTGGGGGCCATGGCCGGCTACGCCGCGGGCCAGTCATCCTCGACCAGCACCACCACCTATGCAACCGCGCCAGCGCCCTCCGGGGGCCTACCCTGCACCCCGAACACCGTCGTCGCCAAGGGTGTGACCTATTATCAATGCGGGTCCACCTGGTATACGCAGGCCTATTCGAGCGCCGGACCGATCTACACGCCGGTACCTCCACCACCGGGGTACTGAAGCTGACGACGCCGTCCGAAACGGCATGGCGAATCCAGGAGTGCGGATGTCCCGCAGGAGTCGCGGAAACAATGCCGCACATGGTTGTATATGCTGGAAATAGATCGAGAAACTTTAGTGGCCCCAGCTCAAACCGCTGTCTTCGAACTCATTTCGTCCGCCCACCCTTCCCCCCGCTCCGGCCCTGCGCCTGCTAACCCGCAGGAATGCTGGATCGAGTTCCTTGACTCGTTAAGAGACCAACCGAGAATGAAGACAAACGATTGTAACGGCTATAAAACCTTGGATCTGCGAGTCTTTTCGGTTCGCACCTGCTCAATGTCGACAGCCGTCTTCTTACTTTCCTAGCATCGGACCCGCCGGATTCATTCCGGGGGTTTCTCCGGCATCCGTTTCGCGGCGTTCCAGCCACTCGAAGAACAGGGTGTAGGCCGCGGCCAGCAGTGTCGTCCCAAGGAAAATGCCCACAAATCCCCAGGCCAGGAGGCCGCCGATGACGCCCACGAAAATGAGCAGGAAGGGCAGTGGACTGGTCTTGCCGATCAAATAGGGTTTGACGAAGTTGTCCATGATGTTGATGAAGAGGCTCCACACCAGAGTGAACACAGCCCACCCGTCCTGGCCCTCATGAAACAGCCAGACGACTGTGGGAATCCAGACCAACGCGGTGCCGATTTGGAGCATGGCGCACAGGAAGCTGAGCAGGCCAAGAATGGCCGGCGCGGGAACTCCCGCCAGGATAAAGCCAATGCCCGCCAGAATGCCTTGAATCAAGGCCGTACCGATCACTCCAAGCGATACGGCGCGAATGGTGAGCCCGGCAACATGCAGGGCACGCAAGGCACTCGGCCCCCCGAGGCGCAGGACAAACCGCTCGGCCACGGCCTCCGCCTTTTCCCCCTTGGCGTAGAGCAGTCCCGCCATCAATACGGCCAGGATGACCTGTACGGTGGCCAGAACCAGGCCCGCGCCCTGCTGAAACAGCCAGCCCGCGCCCTTCATCAGCGCCGGCCGGAGTTTTTCGCGATCGAGCATGAAACTCAGCTTGCCCGCGCGCCAAGCCGCCTCCAGCTTTTCACCGGCCAGCGGAACCTGGGCGGCCCAAGCGGGCGGTTCCGCGGGATGAAGCGCCGAAAGCTCGGCAGTCACGCGGTTGAGGGACGGGAGCTGATCGACCACGGATTTGAACGCATAGATGACCGGGAGCACGAAACCCAGCAGCATTCCGCACGTCAGCACCGTAGCCGCCACTCCCCGCCGTCCCTTGAACCAGACCGCCACTTTCAGGTAATAAGGCCAGGTCGACAAGGCGATGATGACGGCCCAGATGAATGGGGTGATGAAGGGACCGACGACTTTGAAGCTGGCGTAACCCAGCGCGCCGACCAGGAGCAGAATTACGGCTTTTTCCACCAGACTGCCGTAACCAGAAAAGGTGGGCGTCATACGCGGGTTCCTCTGCTGATTTTTGGGATTGAAGAATGCCGGTTGGCTTGGCCGCGTCCCCGGTTATGGAAAAACCCCGGGTTCGGGCGGTGCTGGGATCTGGGCTGCCTGTTCCGCCGCCACGATCCAGCCGCCGCCCATGGCGCGGTAAAGCTGGATCGACGCAGTGAAGGTCGAGCTCTGAGCCTGAAGCAGGTCGATCTGCGCTTCGTACAGCTGCCGCAAGGCATCCAATACCGTGATGAAATCCACCAGTCCCTCGTCGTAGCGCAGCCGGGAGAGGCGGTAATAATTGTCCACGGCGCCGACCCGCGCGGCCTGCTTCTCCTTTTGCTCCTGGGTTTTCCGGGTAGCCACCAATGCATCCTCGAAATCGCGAAAAGTCGAGATGATGGCACGCCGGTAATTGGCCAGCGCTTCCCGCTGCACCGCCTCGGCGGCCTGGACCTGGCCCGCGATCCGGCCGGCGGTGAAGATCGGCGTCAGCAGGCTCGCTCCGATGCTCCAGAAATTGGCGCCCGGCGTGAACAGCGTCGCCATCTGGGTGCTGAGCTGCCCCACGTCGCCGGTGAGGGCGATCTTCGGAAAGTACTGGCCGCGGGCCACGCCGATCCGGGCATTGGCGGAAATCAGCTGCTGTTCGGCCTGCTGGATGTCGGGACGCCGGATCAGCAAATCCGAAGGCAGGCCGGCGGGCACCGGCGGCAGCGCGAGTTCGTCGAGACCGCGTCCGCGCACGATGGGGCCGGGGTTCTCGCCCAGCAGCACCCTGAGCGCGTGCTCGGTCTGGGCAATGGATTGTTCGATGTCGGGGATCAGGGCGAGCCGGCGCTGGTATTCCGATTCGATCTGGCTGACTTCCAGCTCCGAGCCGTAGCCTTCCCGGAACCGGGCCTGGTCGATGCGCAGCCGATCAGCCAGGGTCGCCACTATGGCCCGGGTGATTTCCAGGTTCTTGTCCAAGGTGCGTAACTGGACATAGGTTTGGGCGATGTCGCTGGCGAGGGTGAGCAGGACCGCCCGCTTGACCCATTCCTGGCCGAGCATGTCCGCCCACGCGGATTCGTTGGCGCGGCGCAGCACGCCCCAGACATCGAGCTCCCAATCCATTGCAACGCCCAGCCGGGCGAAGTCGAACGACCTGTTGGTCGGGCTCCCGGCCCCCGGAAAAGCGCGAACCTGGTCGCTGTTCTTGCGGCGCGAATAATCGGCGGCGCCGGAAAACTGGGGAAACAGATTGGAGCGGGTTGAGCCGTAGATCCCCATGAATTCTTCCACCCGCGCAACGGCGATCGTGAGGTCCAGGTTGCCCCGGAAGGCCCGGTCCATGAGTCGGTTCAGCACCGGATCGCCCAATTGCTCCCACCATTTCAGATTGGTGGTGTCGCGGGCTTCCTGGCTGGCGAAACGCCATTGCTTGGGGGTGTCGATCCAGGGTTTTTGGTAATCGGGGCCGACTTTGAAGCAGCCGGTGAGGGTTAGGGAAAGTGCGGCGAGGTGCACCTTACGCATGCTCTTTCCCCACTTGCACCGCTGGTTCGATCGGTTCAGCCGGTTTGACGGGAGGCTTTCGGTGGGCCAGCTTCTCCACCACGTAGAAAGTCACCGGGATCAGGAAGATCGCGATGGTGGTCGCGGCCGCCATGCCGCCGATGACCGCGAATCCCATCACCCGCCGCGACAAGGCGCCGGCGCCGCTGGCGATGGCCAACGGGACGCAGCCGAGGATGAAGGACAGCGCGGTCATGAGGATGGGCCGAAGGCGCAGACGGGCGGCTTCGAGGGAAGCGTCGATGATCGACTTGCCCTGCTCGACCCCCATCTTGGCGAACTCGACGATAAGGATGGCATTTTTGGCCGCGAGGCCTATGAGCATGACCAGGCCGATCTGGGCGTAGAGGTCGATTTCATAACGGCCGATCATGAGCCCGGCGAAGGCGCCGAACACGGCGATGGGGGTGCCCAGCAGCACGCTGAAGGGCAGGCTCCAGCTCTCGTACAGCGCGGCCAGGATCAGGAACACGCAGAACAGGGCGAAGGTGAAGACCGTGGTTATCGAGACGCCTTCCTGGGCCTTTTTCTCCTGAAAGCTCATGCCGAGATAGTCGTAGCCCATTTCCTTAGGGCTGGTTTCCGCGAACACCTCTTCCAGGGCCAGCATCGCCTGGGTCGAACTGTAGCCGGGGCTGGGCGTCGCGTTGATCTGCGCGCTGCGGAACAGGTTGTAGCGCATGGTGAATTCGGGGCCTTCAGTGTTGCGCACCTGGGTCAAGGTGGACAAGGGCACCGTGTCGCCATCGCCGTTCCGCACGTAGAACTGGCCCAAGGGTCCGGCACTGGCGCGATACTCGCCCTCGGCCTGCACGTAAACCTGCCACTGCCGGCCGAAGCGGTTGAAGTAATTGACGAAACCCGAGCCCATATAAGCTTGCAGGGTCTGATAGACATCGGACAGCTTGACCCCCTGCTTGAGTACCTTGTCCCGGTCCACGTCCACGTACATCTGAGGCACCGCCGGCAGCATCGTGGTGAATAGGCTGGCGATTTCCGGCCGTTGGCGCGCGGCTTCCAGGAATTTCTCGACATTCCCGGCGAGGAAGAGGATGTCCCGGCCCGCCCGGTCTTCCAGGATCATGGTGACGCCGCCCGAGGTGCCCACCCCGGGAATGGCCGGCGGCGAGAACGCGACGCCGATGGCGTCGGGAAGCTTGGCCAGTTCCTGGTTGAGGTGCGCCCGGATCGCCGGGTATTGCTCTTCGGGCCGAGTACGCTCCGACCAGTCCTTGAGGGAGATGAAGAAGAAAGTGTTGTAGGTGGTGTTCGCCTGGCTGAGCATGTTGTAGCCGATGACCGAGGAGTAGTACACCACCCCCGGCGTGTTCTTGAGAATGTCCTCGACTTTCCCAGTGATTTCGTCGGTGCGTTGCAGCGAAGCCGCGTTGGGAAGCTGGATGCCGGCATAGAAATAGCCCTGGTCCTCGTCGGGCAGGAACCCCATGGGCAGGCTTTTGCCGAGCCCGCCCGCCACTACGGTAAGCCCCACGAGAAAGATCAGGCTGATGAGGCTCTTGCGGATCAGGACATCGCAAAACCCCACATAACCTTCGTTGGCCCGACCGAATAGGCGGTTGAAGCCGTCGTAGAATTTCTGCACCGGACCCCGGCCGCGCTTCCTGGGTTTCAGTAGCAGGGCCGACAGGGCGGGGCTTAAGGACAGCGAATTGAAGGTGGAGATCATCACCGACACGCCGATCGTGACCGCGAATTGCTGATACAGCCTGCCGGTGATGCCGGGAATGAACACCGTCGGCATGAACACCGCGATCAGCGCGAGCGAGGTGCCGATGATGGGCCCCGTGACTTCCTGCATTGTTTTCAGCGTGGCTTCCTTGGGCGAAAGGCTCTTCTCGATGTGATGCTCCACCGCCTCGACGACGACGATGGGGTCGTCCACCACGAGGCCTATGGCCAGCACCAGGCCGAACAGGGACAGGGTGTTGATCGAGAACCCGAGCATCGGGAACAGCATGAAGGTCCCGATCAGCGATACCGGCACCGCCAGCAGCGGAATCAGGGTGGGCCGCCAGCCCTGGAGGAACAGGAACACCACCAGGATGACCAGCACCATGGCCTCGAACAGGGTGTGGACGATTTCCTTGATGCCTTCGGTGACGGCCAGGGTGGTGTCGAGGGCGATCACGTAATCGAGATCCTCGGGGAAGCGGGTCTTGAGCTCCTCCATCATTTTCTTGGCGCCGTCGGCCGCCTCGATGGCGTTGGAGCCGGGCAGCTGGTAGAGGGCGACCAGGGCGGCGGGCTTGCCGTTGAGGCGGCCGATCATGTCGTAGTTCTGGGCACCCAGCTCGATGCGGCCCACATCCCTGATCCTCACCATGGACCCGCTGGGATCGGCGCGCAGCACGATATTGCCGAACTCCTCCTCGGTTTGCAGGCGGCCCTGGGCGCGGACGGCGTAGGTGAACTCCTGCCCCGGCGGCACCGGTTCGCCGCCGATCTTGCCGGCGGGGTTCACGGTGTTCTGGGTCTTGATGGCGTTGACGATCTCGGGGATGGTGATGTTGAGCTTGGCCAACTGGTCCGGCTTGACCCAGATGCGCATGACGTACTGGCCGGCGCCGAACACCGAGACGCTGGCAATCCCCGGCACCCGGGTCATCTGGTCGTTGATGTTGATGTAGGCATAGTTGGCGAGGAAGACGTTGTCGTAGCTGCCCTTGGGCGAATAGAGAGCGAACATGATCAAGGGCGAGGCCGTGGATTTCTTCACGGTGACCCCGTAGTCGCGCACATCGGAGGGCAGTTGCGATTCCGCCTGGGATTCGCGCATCTGGGCAAGAATCTGGTCGGTGTTGGGATCGGTTTTCAGGTCGAAGTTGGTTCTGAGCGTCATCTGCCCGTTGTTGGCGTTGATGGAATACATGTAGTTCAGGTTGTCGACGCCCGACATCTGCTGCTCGATGGGCGTGGCGACCGACTGCTCCACCGTGATGGCGTCCGCGCCGGTGTAGGTGGTCTGGACCTGGATTTCCGGCGGGGCGATGTCCGGAAACTGGGCGGTGGGCAGGCCCGCCATGGACACCAGGCCGATCATGACCATGAGGATGGCGATCACGATGGCTACGATAGGCCGGTTGATGAAGAACTTGGCCATGCCGGCTACCTCGCTGCGGCGGGCGCGGCCCGCGGGGATTCCTCGTAGGGCTTGGGCGTGACCTTCACGCCTTCGCGCACCTTCTGGAGCCCTCCGACGATGACCCGCTCGCCGGGATTCAGCCCCTCGTCGATCACCCAGAGCGAATCCAGGGTCTCGCCGGGTTTCACCGTGCGGATGGTGACGGTGTCGTCGGGGTTCACGACCGCCACCTGCTGTTTACCCTGCATTTCGCCGACCGCCCGCTGCGGCACTAGCAGCGCCTTCTCCTTGTGCCGGACCACGGCCCGGACCCTGGCGTATTGACCGGGGCGCAGGAGATCGCCAGGATTAGGGAAGAGGACGGCGACCTGGATGGTGTCGGTCTTGACATCCACCTGCCGGTCGGCGAAGAAAAGCCGGCCCGGATGGGGATAGGACGAGCCGTCAGCCAGGATCAGTTCCAGAGGTGGCCCTTCCTGGCGTTCAGCGCCATTTTGCCTAGCTCGTGCTAACTTAAGGTACTCTTGCTCGCTTAGAGGGATATAAGCCTTGATCGGGTCGACCTGCGACACCGTGGTCAGCTCTGCGTTGGCACTGCCGGGACCGACCAGGTTGCCCAATTGCGCCTTAGAAAGCCCCGCGATGCCATCGATGGGCGAGGTGATCCGGGTGAAGCCGAGGTCGAGCTGGGCCTTTTCCACGGCGGCCCTGGCCGCGAGCACCTCGGCCTCCGCGGAAGCTTCGCGGCCGACGGCATTGTCGCGGTCACGGACGCTGACGGCGTTCTGGGGCAGCAGCCTTTATATGCGGTCCAGGTCCAGCTGGGCGGTTTTCAGCACGGCTTGCTGGCGCGCCAGGTGGGCCCTGGCCTGGTCCAGGGCGGCCTGAAAGGGTCGGGGATCGATCTCGTACAGCAACTGGCCTTTCCTGACCGGCTGGCCTTCCTGGTAGTTTTGTTTGATGAGATAGCCCGTCACCTGGGCGAGGATCTGCGCGTTCACCATGCCGTCGAGGGTGCCCACCCATTCCTGGCGGATCGGCACGTCTTTTTGAACCACCGCCGTGACTTCCACGATGGACGGCGGAGGGGCCGCCTGATTCTGCTCGGATCTATCGCAACCGCCGGCCAGCAACGCGGCGGCAAGCCCCACGACCTTGATGGCATATCGTGTCGATCCGGTGCCGCGCCGAGCGGAAATCCCCCGTGAATCGTTCCTTTTCATATCGTCATTCATCCTTCTCCGAAGCGGGTCCCGACGGTGCTTTGCCCGACAACCGGCGACGCACCGGGCCGGTTTTCAATAAGTTGTGGTGAAATAACTCACCGATAGCCCCTGGATCCAAAAAACGGTTCTTTTACCCGGTCGATCGGCAACCCATGAGAAAACGGATGGCTCTTTCACGATTCCCCTACCGTTTCGGATTTCTGATGCTGGCGATCCAGTTGATGATCCTGATCCGGCCGTTTCTGGAAGGCTTGGCCGGAGTCCGCCTGCTGAGCGAACTATTCTTCGTCGGCATCTTCATCTCCGGGCTGTACGCGGCGCGGGGCGGGCAATATCCATATCGCATCGCCCTGGGACTCACCGCCCTGGCATTCACCGCCAGAATTGCCCAGCACTTCGTCGAGTCGCCTGCCCTCGATGCGCTGTCCGGCGGATTGACCGCCCTGTTCTTCGTCCATATCGTGCTCAACATCGGGGCCTATATCCGGGCGGAGCGAAAAGTGACGATGGACGTGATTTTCGCGGCGAGTTGCGCTTATCTCTTGCTCGGGATGATCTTCGCCGAGTCCTGCTATTCCCTGGAAAACCTGCGTCCGGGGTCGTTCAAGGCGTCCGAGCCCTTAGGCTACGATCTGTGGGACTTCGTCTACTACAGCTTCGTCACGCTCACCACTCTCGGCTACGGCGACATCGTCGCCGCCACCAAGCCCGCGCGCGCCCTGGCCATCGTGGAGGCCATCATCGGGCAATTGTACCTGGCGGTGCTCATCGGCCGGCTGGTGGGCGCTTACACCGCGGAGTTGCGCGAGAGCGGCGACTAGGCCCGTCTTAGGCCTCAGGCATAGGGTGGGTTAGGCGCGCACATGAAAACCTTTCCGTCGGCCACCCTCCTTCCGAGCGCCGTGACCCACCATAGCGCTTATTAACGCCGCGATTCCGGCGGTGGGTTACGACGCGCGGGCAGCTTCCGTAACCGGATCGCTCAGGCCATGCTCGTCTAACCCACCCTACGAAATTCAACCGACCCGCACCACCAACCGGTTGCTCCCGTCGACCAATCTTTCCAAAACCGCCGGCATGGGCACCTCGGCGGCACCCAGTCGATAAGGATTGGCGCCGCGGGTAAAGGGAAGCTCGGCGCCGTTGAGATTCACCACGGTTGGGCCGGCCCCGGAACCGTCGATGCGATAGGTCAACTCGACCGGCCGGCCCAGGAGTCGCGTCTCGGCCTGCAACCCATCCAGGCGCTTCGGCATCACGGGATCGACCACCAACAGATTCTTTTCCCGGCGCAGCCCCAGGAAGCACCGCAGAATCAGACCCAGGCCAATGCCGGCGCCGCTGGAATAGACCCGCCAGCCGCCCTCTAGGGGAGTCTCGCCCCACAGCACCCGGCTGTATTCGGCCTGGGCCTGGTAACGGTCGTTAAACGCGGCATCCGAACTGGAGTAATAACAGTTGGACTGGCGCAGGGTAGCAGCGGGAACTAGGGAACGGAGGCCGATGGGATTGGCCTGGCACAGGGCTTCGAAAAATCTGTCGGCATTGCCGTGGCGGGCCAGCGCTTCGGCGTAGCGGAGATGGGCGTGGGTGTACATGAGGCCGATTTCGCGGCCGAAGAAACTGCTGCTTTCGGCGCGCTGGAAGATTCTTTGCAGGCCGCCGCGGTATTCCATGGGCCTATCGAACAGGCGGGCGCCATCGGGCGCCAGGAGATGATTTCGAATACAGGCGAGGTGGGTCTCCGCCTGGGTCGGAGTCAGCATGCCGTGGGTCACGGCGTGGATCATCGGCAGCAGGCTATAGGCGAGACCCGTGGTTCGGTCCCGCGGGTGCAGCAGATAGTCGATGTTCCCGCCGTCCCCGAAATAAGCGAAACCGGCGAGGAGGCCGTCCACCAGCAAGAGACGCTGGAAATCCTCGCGAACCTCCTCGGCCAGCGCCTCGAAGCCGGCGGCGCGCTCATTCAGACCCAGACGGCGCAAGGCTTGCGCGAGGGTGGTCAGGGTCTGATAGTGCAGGGTGACGGTCCAGGCGCTGCACAACCGTTCGCGTAGCGCGGGGTCCACCGGCTGCAGGGCGTCGTTCCAATCGCCGTGGCCGTACGCGGCGAGCCGGGTGCCCGGAATCGTCCGCGCCGAGATCACTGCAAAGGCCCGCTCCACGTGCTGCCATACCGTCTGCCGTTCGGCCCGAGCCTCGCTCTCGGGATGGAAGAAGGGCACCGGTTCCTCCAGCAACGAGGCGTCCTCGGTGCCGCAAAGGTACTGGGCCAGGGCCAGGATGGGCCAGAACGCAATGTCACCGTGGGAATCGCCCGGCCGGATGTTCCGCTCCCGGTCGAAGAACATGAACCACTGCGGCCAGTCGCCGTCGGGATTCTGATTCTTGAACACCCGGATCAAAAGGTCACGCAGCGGTTCGCAGCGGCCCAGCGCCAAGAGCATCTCCACCGGCCCCTGGCACACGTCGCGGGTGCCCCAGCCGCCGCCGGAATACTGCTCCAGGCCGCGAGGACTGAGGTAATGGACCAGCGCGTTATGGGCGAACCAGGGCAGAATCTCGGCAAGCCGCGCCGCGCTCCCGGTCAGACGGCTGCCGGCGGGCGGGACTATGCGCGTGCCGGCGACCATCCCGGTCCAATACCGATCCGGGTCAGACGCCTCTTCCGTCTTTTTGGCGGCGGCAATCAGGTAGCCAGTCATGCGGAAACCGATCTCCGTCGCAGGCGCCGTGACCAGGCACAGGAACGGCTGATCGCGGGAACGGCCATCGACGAAGAGGAGTTCATCTCCGCCCACTCGCTCCAGATCCGTGCCGGGGAAAGGATCGATCCGGAATCCGCCTTCCGGAA
>CADDYU010000030.1 GCA_902810705.1 Methylococcaceae bacterium | reverse complement strand
TCGCTCAACAGATTGAAACAGGCCGTGCCGATATGATCGACGTATGCCTCGAATAACGCAGAGTCGTTTTTCGGGCTTTTCTCGCTTTTGAATAGTCTCTCGGCGACGAACTCTTCCTTCAGATACGCCTGATCGCCGCCGCCCTTCGGCCGCAGGGTGCAGGTCACCGTCACCACGTCCGCGCGCTGAAAATCCATAGCCCTGGGATCGGAATTGCCGGCGCTGAACGAGAAGCCGGGCGGGGTACTTTTCTTTTCGACGCCGCTTACGGCCGCCTCCATGACGTGGCTGTAGGCGCCCGCCGCGTCGGTCGCGACCGGATAGCCCCATCCGCCGAGATTCTTGCCGATGCGAGCCGCCAGTTCCTCCGGCCGGGCCACCGCGCCAGCGGCGAGGTTGGCGGGCGGAATGCGCAGCAGGATTTTAGTGATGGATCCGGGCTTGAACGGCGTGCCTTGAGGCTTCGCGCCCAGCGAGCATCCCAGCGCGGCGGACACGGCGCAGGCCAGGCCGAACAATCGCATCTTCATGTTAACGGGCCTCCGGTGGGATGGCTGGCGGAATCGAACCGCGGCGTGGACGAATCACGGGTCTCCATCGAGCTACAGGTTTGAAGCCGAAAGGCTCTTCACGATCCGCTTTCTTCAATCGCGCCGAACCCGGCGAAACACTGTAAGCCGCCCACGGCGGGCCATGGCATACGTCACCTGACTGATTGTGACAGTTCCGCCACGAAAATCTAATGGGCGCCGTATTCATCCGGGATTCGGGGCGTAGCGCCCGGCCTCGGACGCGCCTAGAGGCGGCTCCGAATAAGGACGTTCACCCGACACTTAGGGACCGGTCGTGTCCGAAGCCCGCGTAGTCACCAACGCTCGGGCCTTTCCTCGGCGCAGCGCAAGCCTAGCCTTCGAGTCGATCCTTCACGACCAGGAGTTTTTATGAACAGTTCAAGCACAAGGGTCCGTCGGCCCCGAAAAATCGGCTTACAAGCCGCTTTTCTGCCCATTTTCCTGGCGGCCGTGGCCATCACTTACACGCCCGCCTCGAAGGCCGGGGCAACCTTCAAGATCGACGACACCAAGTGGATCAGCATCGGCGCGGGACTTCGCACCAGCTTCAACGCCACCGAGGGGGGGGCGCCGAATCCCGGCAAATGGTCCAACGACTTCAACCTGGACAATATCCGTCTCTACATCAACGCCCAAATCCACAAGTATCTCAAGCTGGAGTTCAACACCGACTGTCAGACCTGCAACGACGGCGGCGAGGTTCGGGTGCTGGACGCCATCGGCAAGATCGAATACGACCCGATGATCAATCTGTGGATAGGCCGCATGCTGGTACCCGCCGAGCGCCGCGAGATGAACGGCCCCTTCTTCAGCGCGGTGTACGATATATTCCGGACAGGCACGCCCTTCGAGCCCGCGGATTTCAGCCTGACCATCCGCTCCAACGGCACCTCCGCCGGCTCCTTCGGCCGCGACGATGGCGCCACCCTTTGGGGCGGGTTCTTCGAGAATCGCTTTCAGTACGCGCTCGGCTTCTTCCGAGGCCTTAGGAACGGCGCCAATCAGGATGACAACATCCTTTACGCCCAGCGTTTTGCCTACAACTTCCTGAACGTGGAGAAGAATCCCGGCTACTACACCTCGGGCACCTATTATGGCGTGGGCGGCGACATCCTCACTGTCGCCGTTTCCAACCAGTACCAGGAAGACGGAGCCGGCACCCGAGCCGATCCGGGCAACTTCCGGGGCACCGCGGTGGATGTTCTGTACGAGCAGAACCTCGCGGAGGGCGATGCCGGTGTCATCACCGTGAACGGCGAGTACAAGAACTACGGCATCAGCGGCTACGGCATGGCCTCGCGGCTGGCCGGCGGCGGTTTCGCGATGTTCGAGGGCAACGCCTTCGACGTGAGCGCGATGTACCTGATTCCGGAGAAAGTGTGGATCGGCCAATTCCAGCCCTATGTCCGCTACGTGCAGGTGATGCCCATCGACAGCACGGACCGCAACAATTGGGAGGCCGGGGTCAACTACGTCATCGATGGCCATAACGCCCGGATTTCCTTGTTGTACAACTATAGCGACATGTTCAGCAAGGGCCTCAACTATTCGTCCGCCGCCACGGGCAGCCACACGAGTTCCGTGCTGCTCGGCGTGCAGCTGCAAATCTGACCGGATTCTTGACTTCATCAAACCTATCGGGGATTCATACATGGCCGATCAAAACCGACGAAACGTACGCGAATTACTCCTCTCCGCCGCCGTCGCGGGCCTGGCCTTGATCTCCTCGGCCGCCCGCGCCGAGGAGACGATCAAGGTGGGCGTCCTGCATTCCCTGTCCGGCACCATGGCGATCAGCGAGACCACGCTGAAGGACACCATGCTCATGCTGATCGACGAGCAGAACAAGAAGGGCGGCTTGCTGGGCAAGAAACTGGAGGCCGTCGTCGTCGATCCGGCGTCCAATTGGCCGCTGTTCGCCGAGAAGGCCCGCGAACTCATCAGCAAGAACAAGGTCGCCGCCATCTTCGGCTGCTGGACGTCAGTGTCCCGCAAGTCGGTGTTGCCGGTGGTGGAGGAATTGAACGGTCTCCTGTTCTATCCCGTGCAGTACGAGGGCGAGGAATCGTCCAAGAACGTGATCTATACCGGTGCAGCGCCCAACCAGCAGGCCATCCCGGCCGTGGACTACCTCATGAAGGACTTGAAGGTGAAGCGCTGGGTGCTGGCGGGCACGGATTATGTATATCCCAGAACGACCAACAAGATTTTGGAGGCTTATCTGAAATCGAAGGGCGTGAAGGACAAGGACATCATGATCAACTACACGCCGTTCGGCCATTCGGATTGGCAGAGCATCGTGGCGGACATCAAGAAGTTCGGATCGACGGGCAAGAAGACGGCGGTGGTCTCGACCATCAACGGCGACGCCAACGTGCCGTTCTACAAGGAGCTGGGCAACCAGGGCATCTCGGCGGAGCAAATTCCGGTGGTGGCCTTCTCGGTGGGCGAGGAGGAGCTCTCCGGCATCGACACCAAGCCGCTGGTGGGCCATCTCGCCGCCTGGAACTATTTCATGAGCATCGACACCCCGGAAAACGCGGCCTTCATCAAGCAATGGCACCAGTTCATCAAGAATCCGAGGCGGGTCACCAACGATCCCATGGAAGCCCATTACATCGGCTTCAACCTCTGGGTGAAGGCGGTCGAGAAGGCGAAAACCACCGACACCGATGCCGTGGTCAAGGCCATCGTCGGCCTGGAAACCCCCAACCTCACCGGCGGCCTGGCCAAGGCCCTGCCGAACCACCACATCAGCAAGCCGGTGTTCATCGGCGAAATCCAGGACGACGGGCAGTTCCAGGTAGTCTGGAAAACCAAGGGACTGGTGGATGGCGATGCCTGGTCCGATTACCTGCCCGAAAGCAAGCCGATCACCGCCGATTGGACCCCGCCCATCAATTGCGGAAATTACAACACCAAGACCAAGAAATGCTCGGGACAGAAATATTGATGGCTCCTTTGAGGCCGGCGCGTTATGGAAGAACCCTCTTGCGGGGCGCGACGCGCCCCATTTTCCATCCTTTTCCGACGGCAGGATGCCTCCGGCAAGCGCCTGATTTACTGAAAAAATCCACCGCGACATGAAAGCCATGCTGTGCACGCCGCGCCTTCGGACTCTTGCCCTACTCGCCCTCTTGGGACTGGCCTTGGGCGAAGCCTCGGGGGCTCGGACGAGCGATCCATTCTCGGCATCCCTGGCCCGCCTCAAGGGCGCCCCCTTGGAAGAGCTGGGCGCGGCCATCGAGCAGTTCGCTTCCGTTCAGGACGAGCGAACGTCGAAGGTCCTGCAAGCCTTGCTGGACGGCCGGCTGTTCTACCGCAAGGCCGACGGCAAGGTGGTGATCGGCGAGCCCGCCGAGGCCGGCTACGCCATCACCGACGCCGCGAGCGGCGAGCAGCTCGGGACCGCCGAGCGCTTCGAGGTGAAGAAGATCAGCCTCAACAACGCCCTGCGCACGACCTTGCGGGAGACCATCGGCCGGCTGGAGCTCAACGCTCAAGATCCGGCGGTGCGGCTTAGGGCCGTGCAAGCCATGAGCCAGGCGCCGGACGAGAAGAACCTGGCCCTGCTGCGCGCCCGGCTCGAGACCGAACGGGACCCCAAGGTCCTGGACGCCCTCCGCCTGGCGCTGGCCTTGGCGGACCTGGCTAGCGAGGACAAAAACGTTCGGCTCCGCGCCATCGGGGCCCTGCAAGATCAAACGGGCGCCGAGGTGGTCAACCGGCTCAACGCCTTGCTCGAGAAGAACGACGAGGGCGAATACCTGGAACCGGATTCGGACGTCCGCCACATGGCCGAGGCGGCGCTGCACCGAATCCAGTCCCGGCTCCAGTTCTACGGCGCCGTCGAAACCTTGTTCTTCGGCCTCAGCCTCGGCGCCGTGCTGGTGCTCTCGGCCATCGGCCTCGCCATCACCTTCGGGGTCATGGGCGTCATCAACATGGCCCATGGCGAATTGATGATGCTGGGCGCCTACACCACTTACGTGGTCCAGCAGCTCATGCCCGATCAGCTGAATATTTCGCTGTTCGCCGCCATTCCCGCGGCCTTCCTGATCTCCGCCCTGGTGGGCATCGCCATCGAGCGGGGCATCATCCGGTTTCTTTACGGGCGCCCCCTGGAATCGCTGCTGGCCACCTTCGGGGTGAGCCTCTTCCTGCAACAAACCGTGCGCTCGATCTTTTCGCCGCTCAACCGCAGCGTCGCGACGCCGGCCTGGATGAGCGGCTCGCTGCAGCTCAACGGCGCCTTGTCCCTCACCCTGAACCGCTTCTATATCCTGCTGTTTTGCCTTCTGGTGTTCGCGCTGCTGCTGCAAATCCTCAAGCGCACGCGCCTGGGGCTGGAAGTCCGGGCCGTGGCGCAGAACCGCGCCATGGCGAAGGCCATGGGCATCCCCGCCGAGCGGGTCGACGCCCTCACCTTTGGCCTCGGCTCCGGCATCGCCGGGGTGGCGGGCGTGGCGCTGAGCCAGCTCACCAACGTGGGACCGAACCTCGGCCAGGCCTATATCGTGGATTCCTTCATGGTGGTGGTGTTCGGCGGAGTGGGAAATCTCTGGGGCACCCTGGTTGCCGGCTTTTCCTTGGGGATCGCCAACAAGTTCCTGGAGCCCTATTCCGGCGCGGTGCTGGCTAAAATCCTGGTGCTGGTGTTCATCATCATCTTCATCCAGAAACGCCCGCGCGGATTGTTCCCGCAGAAGGGCCGGGCGGCGGAGGCATGAGCATGAATGCAAGGCACTCTATCGCCCTCATCATTCCCATGCTCTGCGCGGGAACGAGGTAAGTGCCCATGAAATTCCCCCTACTCCAAAACGACGGGATCGGCCAGGCGGTCCTGGCCGTGCTCGCCATTCTCACGGTGCTCGTGCCCCTGTTCAATCTGGCCTTGCCGGATGGCTCGCCCCTGCACTTCTCCACCTACACGGTGTCGCTGCTGGGCAAGTATCTGACCTATGCCTTGCTCGCTTTGGCGATGGATCTCGTGTGGGGCTACTGCGGCATCCTGAGCCTCGGCCACGGCGCCTTCTTCGCGCTGGGCGGCTACGCCATGGGCATGCACCTGATGCGGCAGATCGGCGAGCGCGGCGTCTACGGCAATCCCCTTCTTCCCGACTTCATGGTGTTCCTCAACTGGAAGGAACTGCCCTGGTACTGGCAGGGTTTCGATCAGTTCTGGTTCGCGGCGCTCATGATGGTTTTGGCGCCGGGCCTCCTGGCTTTCGTGTTCGGCGGGCTGGCGTTCCGCTCGCGGGTCACCGGCGTCTATCTGTCCATCATCACCCAGGCGCTGACCTACGCCTTCATGCTGGCTTTTTTCCGCAACGAAATGGGCTTCGGCGGCAACAATGGTCTCACCGACTTCAAGGACATCCTCGGCTTCAACCTACAGGCGGACGGCACCCGCGCCGCGCTGTTCGCGGCCTCGGGGCTCAGCCTGATCCTCGCCTATCTGGCCTCCCGCTACATCGTGAATTCCAAGCTGGGCCGGGTGGTGACGGCGATCCGCGACCAGGAGGCGCGGGTGCGGTTCCTGGGTTACCGGGTGGAAATGTTCAAGCTGTGGGTGTTCGTCTTTTCCGCGGTGCTGGCGGGACTGGCCGGCGCCCTGTACGTGCCCCAGGTGGGCATCATCAATCCCAGCGAATTCTCGCCCCTCAATTCCCTGGAAATCGTGGTCTGGGTGGCGGTGGGCGGGCGCGGAACCCTGTATGGAGCGGTCATCGGGGCGATCCTGGTCAATTACGCCAAGACGGTATTCACCGCGGCGCTTCCGGAAATTTGGCTGTTTGTCCTCGGCGCCATTTTCGTCTTGGTCACGCTGCTTCTGCCGGATGGGCTCACCGGATTATGGCGCCGCTGGGAGGAGCAAGCCGCATGAATCCCGGCGCCGAACTGAAATACCCTTTCGACGCGGAGACTTCAGGGCTATGGCCCATAACTCCGCCCCCTCGGGACAGCCTCCACGGCCCCATTCTGTACGTGGAGGACGTGAGCGTGAGTTTCGACGGCTTTCGGGCGCTGAACCGACTCTCGCTGTACATCGACGATGGCGAGCTCCGCTGCATCATCGGCCCCAACGGGGCCGGCAAGACCACCATGATGGACGTCATCACCGGCAAGACCCGCCCCGACACGGGCACGGTGTTCTTCGGCCCGACCATCGATCTTCTGAAGCTGGACGAGCCGGCCATCGCGGAGGCCGGCATCTGCCGCAAGTTTCAGAAACCCAGCGTGTTCGAGAAGCTCAGCGTGTTCGAGAACCTGGAACTCGCCATGCGCACCGACAAGCGCGTCTGGCCGACCCTGTTCGCCCGGCTCACCGGCGCGCAGCGGGACCGGATCGACGAGGTGCTCGCGACCATCGGCCTCGCCGAACAGAGCGGCTTTCGCGCCGGCGCCTTGTCCCACGGCCAGAAGCAGTGGCTGGAAATCGGCATGCTGCTGATGCAGGACCCCAAGGTGCTGCTGGTGGACGAACCGGTGGCCGGCATGACCCATCAGGAGCTGGAGCGCACCGCCGAACTCTTGCTCGCTCTGGAAGGCAAGCATTCGGTCGTGGTGGTCGAGCACGACATGGAGTTCGTGCGCTCCATCGCCCGCAAGGTCACGGTGCTGCACGAAGGCTCGGTGTTGACGGAAGGCAGCATGGACGAAGTCCAGAACGACCCGCGGGTCATCCAGGTTTACTTGGGGGACTGATGCTCAGCATTGCCGCGCTCAACCAGTATTACGGCGAGAGCCATACCCTGTGGGACCTGAATCTCGAGGTGCCTCGGGGCTCCTGCCTGTGCCTCATGGGCCGCAACGGCGTGGGCAAGACCACCCTGCTCAAGTGCATCATGGGACTCATTCCGGCGCGCTCCGGGACGATCGGCTTCGACGGCGTCGATCTCGCCGCCCTCAAGGCGGAACGCCGCGCGGAACTCGGGATCGGCTACGTGCCCCAGGGCCGGGAAATCTTTCCCCTCCTGACCGTGGAGGAGAACCTCCGGACCGGCCTTCGCGCCGCGCGCCGCAAGGGCGTCGGGGACATTCCCGAGCTCGTGTTCGAAATCTTCCCGGTCCTGAAAAAAATGCTGCGGCGCCGGGGCGGCGATCTCTCCGGCGGCCAGCAGCAGCAGCTCGCCATCGGCCGGGCGCTGGTGCTTGACCCCAAGCTCCTGATCCTGGACGAACCCACCGAGGGCATCCAGCCCAACATCGTCAGCGAGATCGGCGATGTCATCATCCGGCTCAACCGGGCGCGAGGCCTTCCCGTGAAGTTCGAAAAGCCCGAGCCGGACGTGGTGGACGAAATCCGCGAAGCCATCGTCAAGGTCCATCGGGAGATGGACGTCACGGTCCTCCTGGTCGAGCAGAAACTGCCTTTCGCCCGTAAGGTGGCCGATCGATTCTGCATCATGGACCGGGGCCGGCTCGTCGCCGCCGGAGCCATGGACCAGTTGGGCGAAGCGATGGTGAAGCAATATTTGACGGTATAGATTACTAAGGAGAAAGCGGTGGCGAGTGAGTGGCTAGCCGCCGGTGAAAAAATGCGGTTTGATGGACTCGCCGCCGACCGCTTTTCAAAGAGGACGCCATGATTACACGCACCTGCAACAAAATCGCCGCCAGCCCGCTCTTGGCCTTGCTTTCCGCTCCCGCCCTGGCTCACACGGGCGCCGGCTCGCCGCACGACTTTGCCGCCGGCTTTCTGCACCCTTGGCAGGGCGCGGACCATCTCCTCACGATGCTGGCCGTTGGCATTTGGGCCGCCGCGCTGGGCGGACGGGCCTTGTGGCGGCTGCCCCTATCCTTTATCGGCCTGATGGGTCTTGGCGCCGCGCTCCATTTCGGCGGCTACACCCTACCCCATGCCGAGTGGCTGGTAGCCGCCTCGGTGCTGGCTCTGGGTCTGGTCCTTTGGCGCGATTGGCGTGCGCCGTCCGGTTACGCCGGAGCGATGGCGGGCGGCTTCGCCTTGTTTCACGGCTACGTACATGCCGCCGAAATCGGCGCCGGCATCGATGCGGCGGTGTATTCCGCCGGCTTCCTGCTCGCCACCGCCTCGCTGCATCTCTTGGGTATCGCGCTGGGACGGACGAGTCGGGGTCTCGATCTGGCGAGGAGGGGCGTTGGACTGGTTTGCGCCGGCGTCGGGGCCTATCTTCTGGCAGGAATGTAAGCCGCTTTAGGAGTGAAGTCCTTTCTCGCGACCCTCTCTCCAAAGGGAGAGGAGTTTGGTGAGCCGGAATCGTCCGCCGGCGAAGGCTGGCGGGCCGAGCTCGAGCTTGGATTCAGCCGGGCCCGGTCGAGAACGATTTTGGCGCGGCGTCGGCACCAGGGGCCGTTGGCCGTGCAGCGGCCCTTCTATCCGGAAGGCGAGGTCTGCCACGTCTATCTGCTGCACCCGCCCGGCGGCGTGGTGGCGGGCGACCGGCTGGCCATTCGCATCGCCGCCGCCGACGCCGCCGAGGCGCTGGTCACGACGCCGGCGGCGGGCAAGTTCTACCGGAGCGACGGACGTGCCGCCCGGCAATCGCTGGCTTTGGACATCGAGGCAGGCGCGGCCCTGGAATGGCTGCCGCAGGAAACCATACTCTACGAGGGCGCCCGCGCCGCTTGCGATACGCGGGTCGAGCTCGCGGCCGGGGCGCGGTTCATCGGCTGGGAAATCCTGTCCCTGGGCCGGCCGGCCGCCGGAGAGGGTTTCGCCCGCGGAGCGGTGACGCTCGACTGGCAAATCCTCCGGAACGGCAATCCGCTGTTCCTGGAAAAACTGCGGCTGGACCCCAAGGCGCACCGGGCCTCGTGGGGGTCGCGCGGTCACGCCGCCTCTGGGACCTTGTTCGCCTGTCCGGCGTCGGAACAGAGCCTCAACGCCGTGCGCGAATTGATCGGCGAAGAACCCGCCAGGGGCGCGACTCTCATCGACGGTCTTTTGGTGTGCCGAGCGCTGGATCCGCGGGCCGATCTGATTCGGCGCTGCTTCCAGAGGGTTTGGGAAGCGATCCGTCCGGAAATCGTCGGCCGGGCCGCCTGTCCGCCGCGGATTTGGGCAACCTGAGAATCGTGCCGCGAAAAAACCTGCCGCGCAGGAATGAAGGAGGACGCTGGCCGCGTCGGCCGCGCATGATCATGAGCACTGGAACCTGGAATCAACGAGAGAAAGAGCCATGCAACTCACTCCCCGTGAAAAAGACAAGCTGCTGATTTTCACCGCCGCCCTTCTGGCGGAACGGCGCAAGGCCAAGGGGCTCAAGCTCAATTATCCGGAGGCCGTGGCCTACATTTCCGCCGCCATCCTAGAAGGCGCGCGGGAGGGGCGGACCGTGGCGGAACTCATGGACTACGGCCGCCTGCTCCTGACCCGCGACGAGGTCATGGACGGCGTCCCGGAACTGATTCCGGACGTGCAGGTGGAGGCGACCTTTCCCGACGGCACCAAGCTCGTGACCGTGCACAATCCCATAGAATAGGGATTAGTGATGAGTGGCGGGTGGCTAGCAAGAAAGAATGCTTCCGCGCTAGCCTCGGACCCTCACTCCCAATTACTCTCACTAGCCACTAATCACTACGTTCTATGATTCCCGGCGAAATCCTCACTCTAAGCGGCGACATCGAACTCAACGTCGGCCGCCCGTCCATTACCGTCACCGTGGCGAACAGCGGCGACCGGCCCATCCAGGTCGGCTCCCATTACCATTTCTTCGAAACCAATCCGGCCTTGCGCTTCGACAGGGAGAAAACCCAGGGATTCAGGCTGGACATTCCGGCGGGCACGGCGGTGCGCTTCGAGCCGGGGCAGGAGCGGGAGGTGATCCTGGTTCCCTTCGCGGGAGATCGGGAGGTCTACGGATTCCACCAGGCAGTCATGGGCCCTTTGGAGACTAAGCCATGAGCCGGATCAGCCGACAGGCCTACGCCGACATGTTCGGCCCCACTACCGGCGACCGGGTACGCCTGGCCGATACGGAGTTGTTCCTGGAGGTGGAGCGGGATTTCACCGTCTACGGCGACGAGGTGAAATTCGGCGGCGGCAAGGTGATCCGCGACGGCATGGGACAAAGCCAAAGGGGAGCCGGGCTGGCCGTCGATACGGTCGTCACGAACGCCCTGATCGTGGACCATTGGGGCATCGTCAAGGCCGACGTGGGGCTAAAGGGAGGCCGGATCGCCGGGATCGGCAAGGCCGGCAATCCAGACACCCAGGCCGGGGTCGATATCGTGATCGGCCCCGGCACCGAGGTGATCGCCGGCGAAGGCCAAATTCTCACCGCCGGCGGCATCGACGCTCACATTCATTTCATTTGCCCCCAGCAGGTGGAGGAAGCCCTGATGTCGGGCATCACCACGATGATCGGCGGCGGCACCGGCCCCGCCACCGGCACCAACGCCACCACCTGCACGCCGGGACCGTGGAACCTGCAGCGCATGCTCCAGGCGGTCGACAGGCTGCCCATGAACTTCGGCCTCCTGGGCAAGGGCAACGCCAGCCTGCCCGGCGCCCTGGAAGAGCAAATCCGCGCCGGCGCCATGGGATTGAAGCTGCACGAGGACTGGGGCACGACGCCCGCCGCCATCGACTGCTGCCTGTCCGTGGCCGACGAATACGACGTGCAGGTCGCCATCCACACCGATACGCTGAACGAATCGGGCTTCGTCGAGGACACCCTCGCCGCCTTCAAGGGCCGCACCATCCACACCTACCACACGGAAGGCGCGGGCGGCGGCCACGCCCCGGACATCATCAAGGCCTGCGGCGAGGCCAACGTCCTGCCCTCCTCCACCAATCCGACACGGCCCTACACCGTCAACACCGTGGACGAGCATCTCGACATGCTGATGGTCTGCCATCACCTGGACCCCGGCATTCCCGAGGATGTCGCCTTCGCCGAGTCCCGCATCCGCCGGGAGACCATCGCGGCGGAGGACATCCTTCACGATCTCGGCGCCTTCTCCATGATCTCGTCCGATTCCCAGGCCATGGGCCGGGTGGGAGAAGTCATTACCCGCACCTGGCAGACCGCCCACAAGATGAAGGCGCAACGGGGCCATCTTTCTCCCCCCTCTCCCGCGAGCGGGAGAGGGGATGGGGGAGAGGGTTCCGACAATTTCCGCATCAAGCGCTATATCGCCAAGTACACCATCAATCCGGCCATCAGCCACGGCATCGCCCACGAGGTCGGCTCCGTGGAAGTCGGCAAGCTGGCGGACCTGGTGTTGTGGCAGCCGGCGTTCTTCGGCGTGAAGCCCAGCCTCGTCCTCAAGGGCGGCTTCATCGCCGCCGCGCCCATGGGCGATCCCAACGCTTCCATCCCGACGCCCCAGCCGGTGCACTACCGGCCGATGTTCGGGGCCTTCGGCGATGCGTGCCGGGCGACCTCGATGACCTTTCTATCGAAAGCGGCGGTCGAGGCCGGGGTGCCGGCGAGCCTCGGGCTGGGCAAGCGGGTCGGCGTCGTCTCGAACACCCGCGCGCTCGGCAAGAAGGACCTGATCCACAACGACTACCAGCCGCATATCGAAGTGGATGCCCAGACTTACGCGGTGCGGGCGGACGGCGTGCTGCTGACCTGCGCGCCGGCCGAGGTTCTGCCTTTGGCGCAGAGGTATTTCCTGTTCTAGACATGCTCAAGCTAACCCAATTCGCTCCCCTTGGAGCATCCCATCGAGACACCCTCACCCTGCCCTACGAGGCCCGCCAGAAAAGCCGCCTGCTGGCGAAGACGGACAGCGGCGCCAAGGTGGGGCTGTTCCTGCCCCGCGGAACCGTGCTCCGCGGCGGCGATCTCCTCACCGGCCCCGAGAGCGGCGTGGTGCTGATCCGAGCCGCGCCGGAGCCGGTGTCCGTGGCGCGCACCGATGACGCGCTCCTCTTCGCCCGAGCCTGCTATCACTTGGGCAACCGGCACGTGGCCCTGCAGATCGCGCCGGGGGAACTCCGCTACCTCGCCGATCATGTGCTGGATGACATGGTCCGCGGGCTTGGGCTGGAAGTCAGCCGTGAGTCCGCGCCGTTCGAACCCGAATCCGGCGCCTATCACGGCCATGGACACTGATCTCGCCCTGGTCCGGCTGCTGCAACTCGTGAGCCCGGCCCTGCCCATCGGCATGTACAGCTATTCGCAGGGCATGGAGCGGGCGGTGGAGGATGGCTGGATCGCGGATGAAGCCGGGGCCGGCGAGTGGATCGGCGGCCTGCTGGATCGCTGTCAGGCGCGGGTCGACGTGCCGCTGCTGGCGCGGCTGCACGACGCCTGGCGCCTCGGGGATACCGGCGCGCTCGAACATTGGAGCCGCGCTCTGCTCGCCTACCGGGAGACCGCCGAACTCCGGGCCGAAGACCGTCGGATCGGCCAAGCCTTGGCGCGGCTGCTGGACTCCCTCGGGATCGAACGGGCCGGCCGCTGGATTCGCCATCCTTCGGCCACCCTCGCCACGGGCTTCGCCCTGGCGGCCGTGGAATGGGACATCCCAAAGGAGCGGGCGGCCTTGGGTTATCTTTGGAGCTGGCTGGAAAACCAGGTGCTGTGCGCCGTGAAGCTGGTGCCCTTGGGTCAGGCCGCAGGGCAGCGGCTATTGCGGGATTTGGCGGCCGGCATTCCTGAGCTGCTGGGAAAGGCGCTGGCGCTTTCGGACGATGAGGTAGGCGGCAGCGCCTTCGGTCTGGCCCTCGCCAGCAGCCGGCACGAGGTGCAGTATTCGAGGCTGTTTCGTTCCTAGCCCGGCTCTTCGTCGGGGCAGGTTAGGATGAGGTCAAATCCGCGCGTTTTTCTTTCCGAGCAAGAACCATGACCGACAAACAGGTACTGAGAGTAGGCATCGGCGGCCCGGTGGGCTCCGGCAAGACCGCCCTGGTGGACGCCCTGTGCAAGCGGATGCGCGAGCGTTACCGGATCGGCGTGGTGACCAACGACATCTACACGCGAGAGGACCAGCAGTTCCTGATCCGGAGCCAGGCCCTGCCCGAGGAGCGTATTCTAGGGGTGGAAACCGGCGGCTGTCCGCACACGGCGATTCGGGAGGACGCTTCCATGAATCTGGCGGCGGTCGATGAATTGTGCCAACGGCTCGGCGATCTGGACTTCGTGCTGGTGGAGAGCGGCGGCGATAACCTGAGCGCCACCTTCAGCCCGGAACTGGCCGATCTCACCATTTACGTGATCGACGTGGCGGCAGGCGACAAGATACCGAGGAAGGGCGGACCCGGCATCACCCGATCCGACCTTCTGGTCATCAACAAGATCGACCTCGCGCCCTATGTCGGGGCCTCCCTGGAGGTCATGGATCGGGACGCCCGCAAAATGCGGGGCGAGCGGCCGTTCGTCTTCTCCAACCTCAAGACCGGCCAGGGACTCTCGGCGGTTGCCGAATTCATCGTTCGGCAAGGCATGTTGGATTAGCCTGTTTTCCTTCCCGCCGAAGGAGCTTGGTGGATTCCCGCGTCGAAATCATCGATCCGGTACGGCGCCCATCGCGCGTGACCGAACGCCTCGCTCGCCGCATCCCAATAACCGGCGGCGTGTCGGGGCTGGGTTTTCGCCCTCTCGTCTACCGGATGCCCATGAATTCGGCTTGGCGGGCTGGGCGCGGAAGAAGCCGGCGCGTCTCGGCGTTGAAGGTTCGGGCGGAGAGTCTGATATACTCGAAAAATGGGGCAGATACGGCCGAAATGGATTGCTGATCAAGAAGAAAAGGTGAGGGTTGTATTTTGATCAAATCGCTGCTTGTCGTTTATCTTTTGGGCTTGGCTTTTTTAAGCCTAAACCCTTGGCTGCGTCCGAGTTCGGAGCTGGCCATAGGCTCGATTACCTGGGACAAGATCGATCATGGCTTGGCCTATGGAGTATTGGCCATCATAATCATACTCACCTTCCGCAAGCCGGCTCCGAAATTTGGCTTGACTGCTTCGGCGGTATTGATTTCGGCAGCAGTCGGAGTGACGGTCGAATTCTTGCAGTCGTGGCTGACCCTCGTCCGGGAGTTTTCCTGGTTTGACGCCTACGCCAATGGAATAGGCGCCGCAATTGGAGCTCTCGGATTCTGGAGCTTTCGGGTTTTATCGAGAGTTATCCGGCAGCCTCGAAAGAAACATCTTCCCGTATAAACTCAATTATTTTTTAATTTCAGCCAGTCTTGCGCCATGGCAAGATATGATCGGCCGGAGCATGCGGCGTCCTAAAAGCATCTCCGGACCTTTCCGCGAGGTGGATTCGGAAGCCGACCTACCATTTCCCCTTTGAAAGCGAGTGGCATGGATATTATTTTCCGCTCGCAAGGGATTCTCGCTGATAAACCAATACCCCTGGACTAAAGACTTAATAAATATTCAATGGCGGCACTAGATATTCAGCCAAGGCTCCCGTAACAAGAATATAAATGCTGCTTGAAATTATCCTGTATTCATTGGCCTATCTAGTTTTCAGCTTCCTAGTCGGAATAGCGATCGGAAAACTGATTAAAAGGGGCCAGGAAGGAATCGACGATGAGGACGATTAAGCGGCGAACTTCCATCCTTTCTTTGGCATTTCCGGAGAATCCCGGCTTTACATCAGCGATTCTCGGCCGCGCCGATCATCCTTTAGCTGTCGTCCTACGGCCGGCACGGGTTACAATGGGCCGATGCCGCGCCTCGACCTGATCCCTCATCCTTACACGCCCTGCGAACCCGTCCGCCGACTCGAAGCGCGGGTGCGCAGGGCGGAAGGGGACATACTGACTCTGAGCTATGTTCTCGAGGGTGACATTTCCCGGCTGGCTGTTCCGGGCCCTCGCCCGCCCCGCCGCTCCGATGACCTCTGGCGGCGCACCTGCTTCGAAGCCTTCCTCGCGGAACCCGGCCGTAGCGGCTACCATGAGTTCAACTTTGCGCCATCGGGGGAATGGGCCGCGTACCGCTTCGAAGATTACCGCCGCGGAAGATCGGAGGTCGAGACCGGCGCCGATCCCCGCATCGCCTTGAGGCGCTATCCGGACCGGCTGGAACTGGACGCGTGCTTGAATCTCGCCGAGCTTATGCCGTCCCGCGAAAGCTCGCTGCTTCGCCTGGCCCTGTCCGTCGTCCTCGAAACCGAGGGCGGCGCCCTCGCCTACTGGGCCTTGAGGCATTCGCCCGGCGAGCCGGATTTTCACCACGCCCAGGGTTTCGCGTTAGATCTCGAACCGCCTCTCTCCTGAATTCCAGCCATCGAGGACGCCTGATGAAGTTCGGCCTTGACCGATTGCTCGAAAATCCCGAGTTGCGCCGGCCGCTCGCCGGCCGCCGGGTGGCCCTGCTCGCCCATCCGGCCTCGGTTACCGGCGATCTGGTGCACGCCCTGGACGCCCTCGCCGCCCTCCCCGATCTCGAGCTCGCGGCCGCGTTCGGTCCCCAGCACGGGCTGCGCGGCGACAAGCAGGACAACATGATCGAATCGCCGGATTTCACCGACCCGGTACACGGCATTCCGGTCTTCAGCCTGTACGGCGAGGTGCGCCGCCCCACCGCCGTCATGCTGGACGGCATTGATGTCCTGCTGGTGGATTTGCAGGATCTCGGCTGCCGCATCTACACCTTCATCACCACCTTGCGTTACGTGCTGGAGGAAGCGGCGAACCACGGCAAGGCGGTCTGGATACTCGACCGGCCGAATCCGGCCGGCCGCCCGGTCGAGGGGCTCTCCCTGCGCCCCGGCTGGGAAAGCTTCGTCGGCGCGGCGCCGCTCCCCATGCGGCACGGGCTCACCCTGGGCGAGCTGGCCCTATGGTTCGTGAAAACGCTGCGGCTGGATGTGGATGTCCAAGTCGTGGCGATGGACGGCTGGAGCCCGGCTCAGCCGCCCGGTTACGGCTGGCCGCTGGGCGAGCGGGTCTGGGTCAATCCCAGCCCCAACGCGCCCAATCTCTGGATGGCCCGCTGCTATGCCGGCACGGTGCTGCTGGAAGGCACGACCCTGTCCGAGGGCCGCGGCACCACCCGGCCGCTGGAGCTGTTCGGCGCGCCCGACCTCGAGCCCGGCCGGCTCGTCGGCGAAATGCGGGCGCTGGCGCCGGCTTGGCTCGAGGGTTGCCGATTGCGGACCTGCTGGTTCGAGCCGACCTTCCACAAGCACGCCGGGACCTTGTGCGGCGGCCTACACATCCACGTCGAGGACGGCGCTTACGACCACGCCACGTTCCGGCCCTGGCGCCTCCAAGCCCTGGCCTTCAAGGCCCTCCGCCGGCTTCGGCCGGATTATCCCCTGTGGCGGGATTTCGCTTACGAATACGAATACGACCGCCTCGCCATCGACCTCATCAACGGCAGCGAGCTACTGCGGCGGTGGGTGGACGATCCCGAATCCGCCCCCGCCGACCTCGAGGCGCTGGCGGCGCCGGACGAGCACGCCTGGGAGGAAGAGCGGGAAGCCGTCCGGTTGTATCGATAACTGCCGCTTCTTCAAACGATGCGCGCCGACGGGGCCGCCCTCAGATTCTTCTCAGCACCCAATCCAGGGCCGGATCGGGCAGGATTCTCTTCAAGCCGCGGAACAAATAAGTGGGAAAGGTCACGTAATACCGGGCCTTCGGCCGTTTCGCCTCGAGCGCGAGAATCAGCTTCTTCAACACGGCTTCCGGCCCCAGGGTGAACGGCACCGCCGCGCCCGGTTTTTGCAATCGCTCCTCGGTGGCGAGGTATTTGTCCCGGTGCACGCTACGTTCGGAATCGACGTGCTTCCGGTACGTCGCCAAGGAATTGTCGCGAAAGCGGCTGAGGATGGGACCGGGTTCGATCAGCGACACGTAAACGCCGCTGCCGGCCAGCTCCAGCCGCAGCGTGTCGGACAAGCCTTCCAGGGCATACTTGCTGGCGTTGTAGGCGCCCCGGTAGGCGAGCGCCACGAAACCCAAGAGCGAGCTGTTCTGGACGATGCGCCCGTAGCCCTGCCGGCGCATGGCCGGAATCACCCGGTTGGTCAGCTCGTGGGTGCCGAACAGATTGGTCTCGAACTGCTCCCGCAAGGCCTCCCGGCTCAAATCCTCGAGCGCTCCCGCCTGGCCGTAGGCGCCGTTGTTGAAGAGGGCGTAGAGCTGCCCGCCGGTGGCCTCCAGCACCCCATCCGCCGCCTGGTGGATGGAGGCGGAATCGGCGAGGTCCAGCCGGAACGACTCGAAGCCCTCGGCCCGGAGGCTTTCCACGTCCTTCGGCCTCCGCGCCGTGGCGAACACCCGATAACCGCGCTCCCGAAGCCCCCTGGCGCAGCACAGGCCGATACCGGACGAACAGCCGGTGATGAGAATGGTCTTGGCGGGGTTCATGTGTTAATTCAAGAAGGATGGAAAAACGGACGGGGATTTTCTCACACCCGCATGGCCTTCGGACGGCCGCCCGCGCCACCGGGGACGGGAACGGACTTCCGGGCAGGCCTCTTTTGAGTGGTAGGTACGCGGCGCGTGCCCGCCCGGCTCAAGGCCGCCTTAGCTTCCCGTGTGACGAACTCGCGGGGTGCGGTGATCGAAGGGAACTGTATCGTTATTGGTGCATTCGGTGCTATACATTGGCGCGGTGGAGTGCTTATTGAAAAAATCTTGTTGCAACACTTTGACTCGACTAACATGATCAAGAATTGTCCACTCTGGAGCTGCAAAGCTTTGCGCTTTTTGGGGTGTCTATTTGTAGTTCGCCGAGATTTAAGCCCATTATTGGATACATTAGCCGATCCAAGAAAATGGATGCTCCGTTGATTTCTTGCTTGGATGGCGATACCCTCGCGCGGGTGTATAACGGAGTTGATACACCCGCGCGAGGGTATCGCCACTAAAGGCACTACGGGCCTCCATTTTTGCTTCGCCAGCCAACATCCTTGGAGGGGTAAATCACGTCGAACACGACGTTGGAGCGAACCCGGCGCGAGGTATTTCATGGTATTACGAGATTCACTGACGCGCCGCGTCGCTCAACTCTGAACCGTTCGGCTTCGTGTCAGCACACTATCAACGCGATCCAAAAGGCGGTTAAAGGCCAGCTAACCAATCCCAATAAAATTGTAGAGCTAGAGGTATACTATGAGGACTTATAGTGAGCTTTTGAATTCCTGTTGGCGTATGTACGAGCAAGTCAGAGCCTATGACTTGCATTACAGCACAATTCGAACGACAGTTAGTACTATTTTATTGACCGCGTCTCTTACAGCCGGCGGACTCCTTCTTGCCAATAAACATTATTATGTGGCAGTATTCCTTCCAACGTCATTGCTATTTATTTCCATTTTGCTAAGCAATTATTTTGTATATCTCATGAAATATTGTTCAAGCAAGGCGGGTAAATTAGAAGAACTGATTAGAGAGTTTTCTATCAATGAAAAATTGGAATTAACTGAAGGTGCTAAGAAAATATTGGCGGAAGGAGGATTGTTCGAGTTCCGCGCAAAATTTGACCAAAAAATTAAGGCATATTCCGTATGTTATAAATTCCCAAGTTATTTATTCAAAGAGCCAGGTACGAGAAGTTTAACGATAATCACTATAGTATATTTTATTTTTACTATGGCATTGTTAATAACAGCTTAATTGAGCCGGCCGAGTTGCCGGCAAAGCGGCTGAGCCTAACAGGTCATTTAAAGCGAAAATGCTGTTCAGTTGTTTTGGCGAGTTCGGCCTTCGTGGCTTGGGGCTCTTAAGTTGCTCATCAATGGCGTTCCGGCTTATTCAAACGTTGGGTGTCACGAGGCACATCATGGAATCTCGTAGGATGAGTAGAGCGAAGCGAAACCCATCAATCCAGGCTGGATATCGGCCGTTGGGGTTTATGGCTCATTCCGGAATCGGTGAGCACAGTTCGCGATCGGTACGGTTCGTATGGGGTTGACCAAAGACTGTAGGCTTACAAGAGATGGCTGCCTTGTGCACGTAAGCACAAGCCTTGGTTTGCGGAATCGAGGAATGGTGATTCGGAAGATTGGAGTATATATATAGTATATGAAGAAGCAACTTACCGCATTTATCGAGCGCGAAGGGGACGGGTACGTATCCCTTTTTCCGGAACTCAATATCGCCAGTCAGGACGACACCATCGCGAAAGCTCACGAGAATCTTCGAGAAGTGCTAGAGCTATTTTTCGAAACAGCCTCGCCCGAGGAGATTCAGATGCGCCTGCATGAGGAGGTATATGTAACCCGATTGGAGGTCGCCGTTGGGTAAGCTCCATGCCCTCTCCGGGAGCCAAGTTTGTTCAATCCTTGCGCGTCATGGCTTCCTTGAAAATTTAAAGGCCACATGTCTGGAACTTCACGAACAAGTGAAGCAAGTGTTCATCGACATTGCCCGCAGTGCGGAAAGGTAATATTCCATAATGTGGAAATAATTCGACGTGATTGGAAAGGAAAAACGTAGATTTCCATATCAAAGGATTATTCATCTGTAGCAAATGTCAGCGAATAGCAACAGAAACGGCACCACGATAAAGTAGGCATTTAAGAAAACATAAATCACGAATGGAGATAAGCATGAAGAATGTAATATCCTTCGGTGAAGTTCTAGAAGCCATTGGAGCATTGTCTTTGGATGAACAAGAAACCCTTGTTGATATTGTGGAACGTCATTTAGCGGAACGTACCCGCCAACAACTCGCCACTGATATTGAAGAAGCAAGGACAGAATTCAAGCAAGGCCATTGCCAATCCATATCGGTGGAATCTCTCATGGAAGAGATTCTATCATGAAGCGAGCCCTCGTTCGGTCCAGCGCCTTTGTCCGAGCAGCCAAGCACTTCCTTAAAAAGCATCCGCACAACATTGATGCTACTCTCGGAAGATGCATTTCATCCTAAATTGAAAACTCATAAACTCAAAGGCAATCTGGAGGGGTCGTGGGCATGCAGCAGTGGCTATGATTTGAGGATTGTCTTCGAATTTGTAGCCTCCGAAGGCTCTGAGGCTATTTTGCTACAAACTTTGGGCACTCACGATGAAGTATATTGAAGGCGCTTGATAAAGCATATATTTTTAAATCTTTATACAAACGCGGTAAGGTGCGGTAATTCGGAAATGTCATAGGTATGGTGAGGCACGAATCGCACCCTATGGGTCCAATAACGAATCGATTAGCTATAGATCCCATATTGGCTGAAAATGGAGTTTTCTATACCCTCTTTATCAGCGCCTATTGATCGTTCTCGAATAGAATTCGACCATGGCGAAGAGCTATAAGTTGATTCAAAAAATCCTGCAAAGCAGGGCGGATGCGAGCATCGGTTTTGAAGAGCTACGATCATTACTGAAAAGCCTCGGTTTTGCGGAGCGTACCTGCGATAGCCACCAGATTTGTCGCCGCGCAGATATCGAGGAGCGGTTAAATCTCCAACGCGATGGAGCCAAAGCCAAGCCCTATCAGGTCCGTCAAGTAGTGCCGTTATTCTGAAATATCGGCTGGGAGTCGACGACAATGCATAAATACGAAAGGCCAGCTTCGAGGATCAGGCGTTCATAGCGGAAGTGCCCGAGCTCCCCGGTTGCATGGCGCACGGCAATACCCAGGTGGCAGCACTGGAAAATGTTGACCAGGCCATAGCGTTGTGGCTGGACACGGCGCGTGAATTTGGCGATTCCATTCCTGAGCCCAAAGGCCGCCGGCTGTTGTATGCCTGATGGGGCAACACATCGCTCAACGGGGACATTCCACGTGGGAATGAAAAGCCCAGCGTGCAACACGGCGCCTCCGGTCAGGCCCCCCCGCCCAGCATCGACTCCGCGCTCAGCAAAATCACCTCGATCTCCTCGGTGATCTCCTCCTGCCGCAGGGCGTTGCGGCGTCGGCCCAAGTCCCCGATCTTGTTTTCCATTCGGTTCAGCGCCCGCTCCATGTGCTCCAGGCGGCGGCGGTTTTCCGCCAGCAGGGAGCCGTAGAAGAGATCGGGCAGCTTGGCGATGAGATAGTGCTCGGTCAAGCCGGCGAAGAATTCGGCCGGGGCCAGGTTGAGCCTGGGCGGATAGGCATGGCGTGGCGGTTCCGGCGGAGCCAGGGGCAAAACCGCATGGACCGCGACGCCGCCGTCCGGGTCGTGGGCCAGCACGGCGAGCCGGGTCCAGGGCGCGGATTCCCCGCGCAGCCGGTGAAGCGTGTCCATCAATTGGTCCAGGGCCGGCCGGACCTCTTCGGCCATGTTGGGACCTTCCAACTGCGCCAAGAGCCGGGGATGGCCTTCCAGCTTGCTGGCCAGCCGCCGGCCCAGCACGACCAGGCACGGCGGCTCGGGCTCGGCGAGCGCGGCCAGTTCCGCGGCGACGGCCTCGTTGAAGTCGCCGCAAAAACCCCGCTCGGAACCGATGAGTACCAGCAGGGATTCGCCGGCGGCCGCCGCGCGGAACTCGGGGTGGAAGGCGAGGAAATCGGCTGCCGCCGCTTCGATGTTCGCCACCAGCCGCTGCTGATGGTCCATGAACCGGCCGAGCTTGCGGGTTTCGATCAGCGCGATGGTCTTCATGGCGGACATCACGTCGGAGATTTCCGAGAGCCGCCGGATGCGCTGTTCGAGCTCGGCCCGGCGGCTCACGGCGGGGATTCGTTCCCGGTCTCGGTCAGATGCTCGTCCAGCCAGCGGCGCCAGTCCTCCTCGCCGGCCGAGAGGGCGATGGGCGAGCGCCGCAAGGCTTCCTGCAACACGGCCAGCTTGCGGTGAACCGCGGCGGGGTCCGGAGCGTCGAAGCGGCCCGTGTTGTAAGCCATCATCCAGGCCAATTGGAATTCCGCCGAGACCGGGGCCAGCCGCTCTTGCTTGAGGATTTCCCGCAAGATCCGGCCGCGGCGGATCTTTTCCTCCATGGTGGCCTCCAGCTTGGAGCCGAACCGGGTGAAAGCTTCCAGCTCCAGGAACTGCAGATAATCGAGCTTCATCCGCCCGGCGGCCTCTTTGATGCGCGGGTGCTGGGCCCGGCCGCCGATGCGGGATACCGAACGGGTGATGTCGATGGCCGGCAGGAAGCCGCTGCCGAACAGACGGCGGTCCAGGTAAATCTGGCCGTCGGTGATGGAAATCAGGTTGGTGGGGATGTAGGCGGCGATCTCGCCCTGCTCGGTTTCGACCAGGGGCAGCGCGGTCAGGCTGCCGCCTCCTTGAGAGGGCGCGAGGCAGGTGGAGCGTTCCAGGAGCCGCGAATGCAGGTAAAAGATGTCGCCGGGATAGGCTTCCCGCCCCGGCGGCCGTCGCAGCAGCAGGGACAGTTCCCGATAGGCCCGGGCGTGGATGGAGAGATCGTCGTAGACGATCAGGGTGTCCCGGCCCTGCCACAGCCAATGCTCGGCCACCGCGCAGCCGGCGAACGGCGCGAGATACTTGAGGCCCGGCGAAGCGCTGGCCTCGGCCGCCACGATGGTGGTGTAGTCGAGCGCGCCCTGGCGGCGCAGGAGATCGATGGCGCCGACCGTGTCCGAGCGTTTCTGGCCGATCAGGACGTAAACGCACATGACGTCCTGGTCCTTTTGATTGAGCACGATGTCGAGCGCCAGCGAGCTCTTGCCGACGCCGTTGTCGCCGATGACCAGCTGGCGCTGGCCGCGGCCCAGCGGAATCATGGCGTCGATGATCTTGATGCCGGTGTAGAGCGGGCGGTCGACGAAGTCCCGCGCGACGATGGGCGGCGAGGGCACGTCCAGCTCCCGGCGCAGCGAGGTTTCCGGAGCCGGACGGCCATCCAGGGGGTTGCCCAGGGGATCGATGATCCGCCCGAGCAGCGCGTCGCCCACGCCCAAGGACAACCTTTGCCTGGTGAGCTGGACCGACAATCCCGCCCTCAGGCGCGGAGTCTCCTCCAACAGAATCGCTCCCAAGCGCTGGCTTCCCAAGTGAAATACCAGGCCGCGACTGCCGTCCTCGAACAGCAGCAATTCGTCCATCCCGGCGGAAGGCAGCCCGCTGATCCAGGTAATGCCGTCGCCCACCGACAGCACCCGCCCGTATTCGGAGAGACGGAGGCCGAAGCGATAGCGCTCGACCTCCTCGGCAAGGCGGCGCAGCAAAGAATCCCTCGCTTCTCCTTCCTTTGCCCTTCGGGAAACGGAAGCCAGAGGATCGAAAAAAGCCTCGTCCTCGATCGAATCAGGAGATTCCTTGAGCATCGATGTCGCGGAAGAATTTCAATTCGTCAAACAAATTGGCGCCGAGCACCCAAGGGCCGGCATGAATGCGAAGTCCCGCCAGCAAGGCCGAATCCTCCTTGAAAATGGGACTCACCGACTGTCTGGCGAGTTTCGCCATGGCTTCGGCGAGAGCAGCCCGCTGCTCTTCGTCGAGCGCAAAAGCGCTGGAGACTTCCAGCGGATCGTCGGCAAGCACCGCGCGCAGCTTGTCCGCCTCCGATTCCGGCAGGTTCGGAAAATCAGCCAACGCCACCGAGACGAGCCGTCTTTCCAATTCCGGCGAGGCAAGTCGTTCCAGCAATCTCGCCACGAACCGACCGCCGAGTTCCAGCGCCCGCTGCTCCGTCATCCGTGCCCATTCCTGCCGTTCCCGCTCGTCTCGCGCCCGCCGCTTGGCACGCTCTTCCGCCACTTCCTGGGTCACGTCCGCCAAAAGCCGTTCGCGTTCGGCGGCGATCTCCTTCTCCAGGACTGCGCGAGCCCCGGCTTTTTCCATTTCCCACTCCTTCAATTGCCGCTCGTATCTTTCTTTGGCGGCTTGCGCCTCGCGCCGCGCCGCCTCGGCGCCTCGCAACTGATCGTCGATCTTCTTCCGCCGCGCCTCGATGACTTCCAATACGGGCCGGTACAGGAAGCGTCGAAGTATCCAAAGCAGGATGAAGAAGTTGAGGAGTTCGAGGAAAAAGGTGTTCCAGTCGAAATTCATGGAAAGAGAGTCATAATGAACCGCCAAGAAACAAGCGGTGAATCGGGGAGATATTTCACGCGCGCGTTATTTCAATAAATACTCCACCAAGGGATTTCTAAACAGGATGATCAGCACCACCACCAGCACGTAGATCGCGAGGGACTCGATCATGGCAAGTCCTATGAAGAGGGTGCGGGTGATGGCTTTCTCCGCCTCGGGCTGGCGGGCCAGGGCATCCAGGGCCTGGGCGATGGCCTTGCCCATGGCGAGCCCCGGCGCCAGCACCCCGATGGCGATGGCGAGCGCCGCGCCGACGGTGGAGAAGATTGCGAACCAATGCATACCGCTCATTCAGGACTCCTTAAGGTTAGTTTCATTCCGGAAGAGAAGGGGGACGAGGACGGATGTGGTGCGATTGCAGCGCGCCGGCGATGTAGATCAGCGCGAGCATGCCGAAAATATAGGCCTGCACCAGCGCCTCCACGATGTGCAGCAGCAAAAGCGGCACCGGCGCGAGGAAGCCCGCCACCAGCAGCACCAGAAGCACCGCGAGTTCGAGGCTCATGATGTTGCCGAACAGACGCATGGCGAGGGCGATGGTCCTCGAAATCTCGCTCATGAGATGGAACGGCAGCAGGATCGGGCTGGGCGACAGATAGTGGCGCAGGTAATTCCAGCCTTGATTCCGGATGCCGAACCAGTGCACCGAGAGAAACACCAGTAGAGCCAAGGCCGCGGTTTCCGAAAGATCGGCCGTGGGCGAACCCAAGCCCGGCACCAGGCCGACGAGATTGGCGGTCACGATGTAAATCCACAGAGTCCCGATAAACGGCAGCAATTGCCGGGCCTGACCCGGCGCCACCGCCCCGATGGCCTCCTCCATCGCGCCGACCATGCCCTCCAGCACGGCTTGCAGCGGCGATGGCGCATCGACCTTCAAGTGGCGCGTCGCCGCCCAGGCGAAGCCGCCCAACAGCGCCGTCAGCAGCCACGTGGTGAGCACGGTCGGGCCGATATGGAGGGGGCCCAGGTTGAAAGAGAACCAGGAGGCGAAATCCATGGCTTCCATCATTCAGTGCTCGCGGAGAAAAAAGTACACATTGAAGATACCGGCCAGCAATCCAAGCAAGATCAGGCCGATGGTCCAATGGATCGAGTAGCCCGGAACCCGGCTGTCCAGCCAGCGCCCGAGGTACGCGCCGCCAACCACCGGCAGCACCAGCAGCAAGGCCAAGACGCCCAGAAACGCGGTCTGCGACATGAGGGTGGGGCGCTCCCGCTCGGCCTGCTCCATGCGCTTGGCCTGCCGTTCAATGGATTTCCGAAGCTTTTCCCACTCGTCCATGGCTCATCGTCCCCGTTCCATCTCCAGCAGCTGCCTCAGCAGCGACTCCTCCAGGCGCCTAAGGTTCTGTCTCAATCCCGCCAGCGCTTCCTCCTCCTTCATCAGCTGCTCGGTGAGCGCCACGCTGATTCGATTGTAGTCCGCTTCTCGGATGTAGCGGCGGGTGTTGAGATATAGCCGATTCTCGACGAAATAAAGCAGGGCGCCCGGCAGAGCCAGATATTGCCACGCCTGCCCTTGGCAGCGGTAGCGCGCCAAGCCGAACACCAGCACGGTCATGAAGCGCTCGTGATGGGCCTTGAGGCCGAAGCTGCCCGAGGCGTCCTCCCCGACGAAGCTCTCCACAGCCTCGATCTGCTCGGATTGGCGGGCGCTATGGAGATGCAGGGTGAAGGTGCTCATCGTTCCGCCGTCATCGCTCCCCGCATGTAGCATCGATCCTCCGGCACGGCATCGTAATCGCCCCGCAGGAATCCCTCGCAATCCGCCAGGGTCTGGTGCAAGGGCACGGATACGCCGGGAATCCCGGTATGTTCCGAAACGGTATGGAACGGCTGACTGAGATAGCGCTGCAAGCGTCGCGCCCGCTGCACCGTCAGCCGGTCCTTCTCGGAAAGTTCCTCGATGCCGAGCATGGTGATGATGTCCTCCAGTTCCTGGTAGCGGGCCAGGTGCTCGCGCACGCCTTCAGCCACGGCGTAATGATGGTCGCCGAGGAAATGCCGGTCCATCATCTTGCTGCTGGAGAGGAGCGGGTCGACCGCCGGGTAGATGCCCTTGCCCGCCTGGGAGCGGGACAGGATCACGCTGGTGTCGAGGTGGCTCAGAAGGGCGCCGACGGCGGGATCGGTCATGTCGTCGGCGGGCACGTAGATGGCCTGCACCGAGGTAATCGCTCCGCGCTGGGTGGAGACGATCCGGTCCTGAAGCTCGGCCACTTCGCTCAGGAGGGTCGGCTGATAACCCACCGTCGCCGGCATGCGCCCCAGGAGACCCGACACCTCGCTGCCCGCCTGCACGAAGCGGAAGGCATTGTCCATCAGGAACAGAACCTCCTTGCCCAAGGCGTCCCGCAGGTATTCCGCGTAAGTCAGCGCGGTCAGCCCCACCCGGAACCGCACCCCCGGCGATTCGTCCATCTGGCCGAACACCAAGACCGCGTTCGCCAGGACGCCGGTGTCCCGCATTTCGTGCCAAAGCTCGTGGCCCTCGCGGATGCGCTCGCCCACTCCCCCGAACACCGATACGCCTTGGTGCAGCGCGACAATGGCATGCATGAACTCCATGATGAGCACGGTCTTGCCCACCCCGGCTCCGCCGAACAGGCCGGTCTTGCCGCCCCGTACGAAGGGACACAGGAGATCGATGACCTTGATCCCGGTCTCCAGGATGCCGCTGGCCGGCACCGCCTCGTGCAGGGCCGGCGGTCTCGACAGCACGGCGCGGAACTCCCCTTGCGGCAAGGGCTCGCCGCCGTCCAGGGGCTCGCCGAACACGTTGAGCAAGCGGCCGAGGACTTCCGGCGCCACCGGCACCCGCACCGCCTCGCCAGTGTCGTACACCGGCGTGCCGCGCTTCAGCCCGGAAGTGCGATGCAGCGTGATGGCCCGTACGCGGGTCCGATCGAGGTGCTGGTGCACCTCGAAGACATAGCGCTCGTGATCGACGGCTGCGGTGAGCGCGCGATGCAAGGGCGGCAGGGGATCGCAGGCGATGTCCACCACCGGGCCGTAGATCTCGGCGACGTGGCCGATCGCTTGAGAAGGATGAACGGGGGCGGAATCCATGGCTTTAGGAGTTCGAGAATCGATCCTAAGAGAAACGAAAGTCCGAGTTTACCTCAATCCCGCTGACGAGCGCCCGCCTCGAACCGGCAAAAATGCTACAGTACGCCTCTCCCAGAGGGGCGCGCGAGCGGGCGGAGCTTCCGCGGGCGCTGCGCGTAGACACCGCGCCGGCGTCAATCCGTGAACTCCTCTATGGCGCTGCGCCGTAAAAAAGAGTAGAGATCGTGAGGGAATTTCTGACCGTGTTAAGCATCGCCATCATGAATTCGGCGAAGGAGATCCATGAAACCGCCTGATCGGTGGGGCAATCCGGCGCGTAAGCCTCACTGGGTCGTTTTGGGCATCATCGCGCTCGTGGTGGCGGTGCTGGCGTTCGCGTGGCGCGAGCGAGAGGGTCCCGCGCCCACCCAGCCGCCGTCCGAGGCGGATCGTCCGCCTGCTCAATCGCCCGAGCCGGCCCCCGCGCCCAGAACCGGCGTCGAAGACACCTCGCCCATCGTCGTCGCGGGACAAGGAGGCGAAGGCTGCGAGGCCGAGGAACCCATGTTCGAAGTCACGGTTACGGCCGTCGGGGAGCGTGCCTCGCCGGAGGCCTCCGAGCAGCCGGTCTACCTTCAGGATCAGGAGCGCGTGGTCCGTAAGTACTACCTCGATCTCAGCGGCGTGCGCGAGGCCGAGAAACAACGCCTAGCCAAGCTTCTCGCCGTCGGGCAACGCCTCAAGGTGCGCTATGTCATTTGCGGCAGCGGCGGGTTCCGCTTCCTGACCTTCGTTCAACCCACGGCGACCGGTTGAGAGAGCCTATATCCTTCGGGGAAGCGCCGGTCCGCCTTTAGAACTCGCTCCATCCATGCAAATTCACGACTTCCGGAACGCGGTTCTGGACTGGTTCGAGCGTTTCGGCCGCAAGAACCTTCCCTGGCAGATCGGACGCACGCCGTATCGGGTCTGGGTGTCCGAGACCATGCTCCAGCAGACCCAAGTCGCGACGGTCGTCCCCTATTTCGAGCGCTTCATGGCGCGCTTTCCCGATGTCCACGCGCTGGCGGATGCCTCCCCGGAGGAGGTGATCGCGCTCTGGGCGGGCCTAGGCTACTATGCCCGGGCCCGCAACCTGCACCGGGCCGCGCGCCATCTCGTGGCGCATCATGGCGGCCTGTTCCCGGCAACCCTGGAATCGCTCCGGGCGCTTCCCGGCGTCGGCCGTTCCACCGCCGGCGCGATCTTGAGCCTGGGGCTTGGGCGCCGCGCGCCGATCCTCGACGGCAATGTCAGGCGGGTGCTGAGCCGCTACGCGGGACTGGAAGGCTGGCCCGGCGAAGGGCGGATCGAGCGGGAACTGTGGCGGCTCAGCGAGACCTACACGCCGGCCGAACGGGTTGCCGATTACAATCAAGCCATGATGGATCTCGGCGCGACCGTCTGTCTGAAACGGCGCCCCCTCTGCGATGTCTGCCCGGTGCGAATCGGCTGCACCGCCCGCCGACTCAAGCTCACCGATGTCATTCCCGCGCCAAGGCCCCGGCAAGGCCTGCCGGTCAAACGCAGCTTCATGCTGGTCCTAAGGAATGGAAAGGGCGAGATTTACCTGGAAAGGCGCCCGCCGGCGGGAATTTGGGGAGGCTTACGGAGCCTTCCCGAATTCGGGAGCGAGGATGACCTTCGCGCCTGGTGCGCCCGAAGGCTGATCGATCTCGCCCGGCTCGAGCGGCTGCCGCAACGCCGGCATACGTTCTCCCATTATCATCTGGACTTCGTGCCGATGGTGGCCCGCGCCGACAGGCTCCTGCCGGCTGTCGCGGAGGATGGCGGACACGGCTGGTTCCGTCCCGCCGAGGCGGGCGGACTGCCGGCGCCCGTACAGCGGCTCCTGTTCGAGATCGATGGCGATGCCGCCAGGCGAAGCCGCCAAGGCCCACTCGATCTATGAGCGGGCGGCGCCGGGTTTCACTTTTTAATTAAGGTAAACGGTCGTTCAGCGGTACCCCGAGATCCGTAGAATAGCAGTATTCTTGCTTCGATCCGCTTCGCCGCCTACGCGGCGCCAGCGTTTTCCCAACTGACCGAGAGGTGGTCAATGACACATACAGTACAATGCGTGCGCCTGGGCAGGGAAGCCGAAGGCTTGGACAAGCCGCCTTTTCCAGGACCGGAGGGGCAGCGGATTTATGACAACGTCTCGAAACAAGCCTGGCAGGAGTGGCTCAGGCTGCAAACCATGCTGATCAACGAGCATCGGTTGACGCCATTCGAACCGGAAGCCCGCAACTTCCTGGCGGAAGAGCGCGAAAAGTTCCTGTTCGGCGGCGTCGATACGGTGCCGCAGGGCTACCGCCCGCCTTCGGGCTGATCTCCCGGAGTTTCTTCGTCGGGCGCGTACGGGTCGGGCAGATCCGACGCCGGAGCGGAGGGTGCCGGCGCATGGGGCTCTTGTCCGGGCTGTTCCCCGGTCGGCGGATTAGGCGTCCAAGGGTCCTCCGTAGGCCAGTTCCCGCCATTCCCGCTCGGCGGGTACTGGGCCGGCGGGGGAGCGGGCGGCTCCACCCCGTACGGAGATTGGGGGTACGGGCTGGCCGGGACCACCTCGCCGACTCCGGCCGGGGCGGCGGGTTCCACCGGCGGAGCCGCCGGTGCTGTACCTGGGGATTCGGCTGGCGGGAGCGAAACAGGCGGCTCGGCATTGTCCAGGCCCGGCGCGGCTTCCAGCGGCACCGCCTCCTTGCCGATCGGCACCGGAAGGCCGGTGGGTTTTTCCAGGGCGGCTCGAATGGCCTCCTGGTCCATCAGGATCGGCCGCTTGGCATTTTCCTTCTGGATGAGATCCATGGCGATCTTCTGCAAGTACGCCGAGCGCATGGCGTCCTTTTTCAGGCGCACGGCCTTGATTTTTTCCTCGTCCCATCCCTGGTCTTCCATGACGTCGTCGTCCCACTCGGTGGGAATTCCGGCGTCCTCGTCGAGCGGCTGACTCACCTCCATGTAGAGCGCGCCCCCCTGCCAACCCAGCTTGACGGGTTGATTCACCAGGTAAACCGGCGTTCCGACTTCGACTCGCGAGAACAGCCTTTCCACGTCCTCGTTATACATGCGCATGCAGCCGTGGGTGACGCGCATGCCGATGCCGAAGGGCTTGGACTTATCGTTCATTTCCGTGCCGTGGATCAAATACCCCGGCACCCCGAGCTTCATGGCGAACATGCCCAGGGGGTTGTCAGGACCGGCCGGAACGATGTTGGGCAAAATTTCCCCCTTGGCCGCGTGCTCCTTCTTGATCGACTCGGGCGGAATCCAGACCGGGTCCTTGACTTTCTGAACGACGCGCGTTTTCCCCAGGGGGGTGTGCCAGTCCATGCGGCCCATGCTGATCGGATAGGTGATGACCTCGGTGGCCTTGCTGACCGGCTCGCCCACTTCCTGGACAGTCGCGGACGCCTTCTTGGATGGCGCGGCTTTATCCTTCGCGCCAGGCTTGGCCTTCGATTTCGGCGGGGCCGGCTTCTTCTTGGCGACGACCGTGTATTTCACCGGATAGTAGTAAATCCGCATTTCCGGGACGTTGACCACGATGCCGGCGCGCGGCGCGTTCGGCAGGATGAAGCGGCTCGGGATCACCACCTGCGTGCCCTCGCCGGGCAGCCAATTGTCGACCTTGGGATTGGCCATGACCATCTCGATCTGGCCGATGCTGAACCGCCGCGCCACGTCGATCAGGGTGTCTTCCTGACGGGTCCGGGTATATTGCACCTGCCCGACCAGATCGCCGCCCTCCGGCGACAAGGGAAAAACCTCCCCATGAGCGGCCATGGCGCTCAACGCCAGCAGGGCGACGGTCCAGCGGACTAGACCCGGCAAGGCGATTCGCGTGATTGTCATTCTGTTCCGCACCATCGTTGTCCGCATTGGCAATTAATGTGCCGGGAGATTCTCGCCCCCGAACAGTTCCGCCAGCCGCGGCAGGAAAGCCGCGAGTTCCAGGCTCATGACGGCGAAGTCGGCGTCGAAGCGTTGCAGCGGATCGTCCGTCTCGACCTCCGCCGCTTCCTCCTGAACCAAATCGAGGAAGCGGAGCCGCTTGACCGTTAGCGCCTCGTCCAACATCAAGCTTAGACGGTCGTTCCAGGTAAAGGCGAGTTTGATGACTTCCTTACCGGCTTCGAGATGGTTCTGAATTTCCGGAACGTCGAGGTCGTGACGGCGACAACGCACGATGCCGCCGTCTTCCTCGGGCGACCTGAGCTCGCATTCGCTCTCCAGGGTGATATCGGGCGGCGGTCCGCCGTTCGTCAGCCATTGGGTCATCACCGCGCCGGGGCGCTCGCGGGTCGCCAGCGGAACGACCGGCAGCGAACCCAGAGCCTGCCTCAGGAGCGAGGCGAACTCCTCGGTCTTCTTCGCGCTGGCGCTGTCCACCACCAGCCAGCCTCCCCTGGGATCGATATAGCCGTAAGTGCGCCGGCTGTGGCTGAAGGCCCGCGGCAACAGATCCTGCATCACCTCGTCGCGAATCCCGTCCCGCTCCTTGCGGCGCACCGGTCGACCTTGAGTCTCCTCGATTTCCCCGACCCGCTCGTTCACGAGTTCGTTCACGACCGAGGCCGGCAGGATTTTTTCCTCTTTTTGGAGACAAATCATGAAAAATCCCCCGGTTCCGTGAACCAGGGGAAAGCTGTCCTTGCCGAGCGGAGCGCTCCATCCGGCGCTGACCGGCTCCAGGCTGCCGCAGTGGCGGAAGCGGCGCTGTTCGAGACGTTCCTCAAGCTCCTTGACATCAAGACCGAAGGGCTCGGTAAATCGCAGTGCGGCCAGATTCTTAAACCACATGATTCGCTTGGCTCAAAAGCGCGGCATTATGGCGAGTGAAGGCGGATTTGTCATCCGCCGCCTGGGCGCGACGTCTTTTCTCCGTGGCAGGAACAACACTGTGAGTTCACTCAAAGCCGCCTGGATGATCGCGTTCAGCGGCAGATTCGGGCCGCAGGGGATCGACAAGGCTTCACGAGCCCATGGTCTCACAGGCCCCGAAGTTTGCATTGGAGCTTCAAACGCTGAATCTCCGATGACTTACGGCCAAACTCGATAAAATGCTCTTCCGTCCCCCTTTCCCGGGCCTTTTTGGTCTTCATCTTGAAGATCATAAGGCGTAGTATGGCGGGCTACGCCGTTCAGGAGCCCGATGGCTCATAAAAACAAAGACCAACCATGCGCCCCCTACCCGACCGCGTCGAACTTTTCGACACCACGCTGCGCGATGGCGGCCAGACGGCCGGCATCAATTTCTCGACCGAGGACAAGGTCCGGATCGCCGACCAACTCGCGGAATTCCAGATCGATTGGATCGAGGGCGGCTGGCCCGGCGCCAGCCCCAAGGACGATCGCTTCTTCGAACTCATGCGCGAGCGCGACTGGGGGCACAGCAAGCTGGTGGCCTTCGGCAGCACGGCGCGGCCGGGCCGGAGCGCGGACAAGGACCCGGGGCTTCGGCGCATCGCCGAAAGCGGCGCGGACGCGGCTTGCGTGTTCGGCAAGAGTTGGGATCTCCACGTCAGCAAGGCGCTGGGCACCGGCCTGGCCGAAAACTTGGACCTGGTCCACGATTCCATCGCCTGGCTCAAGCGGCGGCTGCCTACCGTGTTCTTCGATGCCGAGCATTTCTTCGACGGCTACCGCGACAATCCCCACTACGCCCTCGAAGTGCTGCGGGCGGCGCACGAGGCCGGCGCCGACGCGCTGGTGCTGTGCGACACCAATGGCGGCAACATTCCGTACCTGATCGGGCAGGCGGTCGCGGAAACTCTGAAACGCTTTCCGGAAAACACCGTCGGCATCCACGCCCACAACGATTGCGAACTGGCCGTGGCCAATTCGGTGGAAGCGGTCCGGCTCGGCGCGAGGATGGTGCAGGGCACGATGAACGGCATCGGCGAGCGCTGCGGCAACGCCAATCTCGTGTCCATCATCCCGGTGCTGCAACTCAAGATGGGCATCGATTGCGGGGTCAGTCCGGAGCGCCTGCGCCAGCTCGGGGGCCTGTCGCGCTTCGTCAACGAAATGGCCAACCGCGTGCCCTGGCAACATCAACCGTTCGTCGGCCTCAACGCCTTCGCCCACAAGGGCGGCATCCACGTGTCGGCGATCCGCAAGGATTCGCGCCTGTACGAACACATCGATCCGGACCTGGTCGGCAACGAGCGGCAAATCCTGGTTTCCGACCAGGCCGGCAAGAGCACCGTCCACCTCAAGCTGGCCGACATGGGCCTGGACGTCGACCTCGATCCGGATTCTCCGGCGGTCCGCGACACCATCCACCGCGTCAAGGAACTGGAGCACCGGGGCTTCGCCTACGAGGGCGCGGAAGCTTCCTTCCAGCTGCTGCTGTTGAAGGCCATGGGCCGCGTCAACCGGTATTTCGAGCTGGACAGCTTCCGGGTCGTCGACGAGAAGCGGGAGCACGAGGGCGAACCCGAATCGGAGGTGACGGTGCAGCTGCGCGTCGGCGATAACGTCACCCGCACGATGGCGCGCGGCAACGGGCCGGTCAACGCGATGGACAACGCCCTCCGCGAGGCGCTCATCGGCTTCTATCCAACCTTGGCCGGCATGCGGCTGACCGACTTCAAGGTGCGGGTGTTGACGACCAACCAGGCCACCCGCGCCACGGTCCGGGTGCTGATCGAATCGACCGACGGTCACCGCAAGTGGGGGACGGTCGGCGTCTCTCCCAACATGGTCGACGCGAGCTATCAGGCCCTGGTGGATGCCATCGAATACAAGCTCATGCTCGACAAGGCCGAGCCTCCGGCCTGAGCGCTTCGGCCCTTCCGGTGGCGCTTCTGGACCGCTTTCGATAAAACCGGGCTCACCGGCACAAGGATTCGCAGGGCACTCCGTCGCGGTTCCGGTCGAGCTTGGTGAGCCGGCAGCGGTGGAGGTAATACATGGCCTCCTCGCAGCTCGTCATGTCACCGCAGCTCTTCTTGGCGCCGCAGCGCCCCGCGCGAGCGCCGGCGCCGCCCGAACCGGATCGCGAGCCGGAGCCTCCACCCGGACCGAAACTTTCCGAGGCGCCTTCATGGCGGAATTCCCAGGGCGGCGCCGGGTTCGGATCGGCCCACAGTCC
>CADDYU010000029.1 GCA_902810705.1 Methylococcaceae bacterium | reverse complement strand
GCCCGACCGAACCGCTCGTCCACGATTGGCGCGCCGCAGCGGGGAGGGCGCGCGCCGCCGCCCCGGTCGCAGGCGCGGAACGCCACCGGCAGGCCAATCTTCCAGGCGAAATAGGCGCGGAGGAAATAGGGAAGGTCGGCGCAGTCCGGCGTCGCGGGCAGCCAGTCGTCCTCATGCCGCCCCAAATGGTCGTACAGGAAATTGCGTTCCGGGTCCCGGAGCACCGGCTCCAGCGAGGGAAAGCTCAGGTTCTCTTCCGGCGGCGCGTCGAACAGCCGTTCGATCCAGGCGGCGTAAAAAGCTTCGGCGGCCGTGTCCCAGTCGCTTACCGAGGGTTTGCCGGAATCGCCAGCGCCGCGTCCGACCGTGATGGTGCGGCAGGCGACCGGCTCGCCGCCGCGGCGGATTTCGATCCGGTAGTCGCCGCTCCGGGCGGAACCGAGTTCCGTACCGAGGCTCCACGGCGGTCCGCCCCGCGACACGGTGTCCAGCGGAATTTCATCGCCGTCCGGGCTGAACGCGACCAGGCTCTCCGCCGGGCCGTCAGCGAGTACGGCCATGATTTTCAAGGGCTCGCCGGGCACGGGTTCCAGGGGCGAAGTCCAGATCGCCGCCGCGGGATTTTCCCGGCACGGCGCGCCGAGCATTTCTTCCGCCGCGGCGGCTGGGATGAGCCTTAGCGCAGCCCCCAAGAGCAGGGCCACGCGCAACAAGGGGTGAAAGGCAGGCATAGTTGGGCGGCTGTCTCCGTTCGATACATCGCTTCCGAGTATAACCGGCAAATGCGATCCTGAAAGGTCTCCGGAACGGAATGGCCGGCACTTCAACGTGGCGCCTGCCAGAGATACTGGAGACGGTCGAGCAGGTTGGCGAGTTGAAGAGGGCGCAAGGGGCTGCCTTTCGTTAGGCTAGGCAGGTCGTCGGCTACGGCACCGCTTGACGCGGGGTGCCCCGCATGGAGAAAGCCCAAAGCCGCCGAGAGGCGGACAGGGCTAGAACCGTTGGCGATCTGACCAAGACGACGGCCCGGAAGGGTGATGTCTTTGGGTCCGGTCGGTGGCGTTCTCCAGAAGGATGAATGTACCGGCAGCCCGGCGTAAGTTGGCGCCGAATTAGCGCCCGCTGAATGCGGATCCGCCACTCAGGCCGCCTGAAAAACCCTCCAAGGCAGCTCACCGCGCTTATCCCAGAGTTCCCGGGCACTGGCAACCGGACCTTGATTCGAGCGGATTGCGGAGGCTTGGCGTTGGAGATATCCCAAGCGGTTCCGCCTGCGTTCGAAAGCCTCGCCGCTTTGAAAGATGACTTCGAGCGCGGCTCGCGGCTGCTCGAACCGGGCTGTAATGGGCCTTATTCCGTTATCGCTTTTGAATCACCGAGCCATCTTACCGGCGAAGTCCTTCGGAGAAAGTCAGACTCACTCAACATTCTGTATCTGCTCGCGCATCTGCTCGATCAAGACCTTCATGTCCACCGAGGCCCGGGTGGTTTCGGCATCCGCCGATTTCGACGCCAGAGTGTTCGCTTCGCGGTTCATCTCCTGGAGCAGGAAATCGAGGCGCCGACCGACAGGCTCCTGATGCGCGAGAGTTTGGAGCACCTCGTCGGCGTGGGCGTCGAGACGGTCAAGCTCCTCGGCCACATCGAGCTTCTGCGCCAGATAGACCATCTCCTGCTCCAGGCGGTCGGTATCGAGGTTGGCGGAAATCTCCACGATCCTGGCCGCGATTTTGGTCCGCACCGCTTGCAGCACCTCCGGCAGCCGGGCCCGCGCGGCCGCGGCGAGTTCCTTGAGCTTTAAGCTGCGGTCCCGAATCAACGCTGTCAGGTGCTGTCCCTCCTTTTCCCGGCTGGCCACCATCCGTTGCAGGGCTTCGTCCAGCAGCTCGAGCACCCGCGTGGTGAGCTCCTCGCGATCGACGTCCGTTTCTTGCAGGGCACCGGGCCATTGCAAGACCTTAAAGGCATTGAATCTAGCGAGCGGCCTATCGCTCAGGGCCTCCACCTCGGCCGCGGCGGCCAAAAGCTGTGCCACCAAGGCGCGGTTAACCCGAATGGCGGCCTCGCCCTCTTCCGTCTTCTTCCAGGACAGGATGCAGTCAACACGCCCGCGCTTCACGGCCGCGCCGATTCGGCGGCGCGCTTCCGGCTCGAGAAACCGGAAGGCGTCTGGCAGACGCAGGGCAACGTCGAGATAGCGGTGGTTGACCGAACGCACCTCCCAGGAAAATAGCCCACCGAGAATTTCGCTTTCGGCGCCGGCAAAAGCCGTCATGCTGCGGATCATTGTTGTCTGTGCTGCTCCGGATAAAGGCTAAATGGTAAGCCGAAATCCGTCCCCGAAAAACCCTTAAGTCAGGCTGGCCCGACGCCAATCCGGAAACGAAATGTCCCTGTTTCCGGCGACCGGCATGATTCTCGACTCACGCATCGTGGAGCGTCCTCTGGCCAAAGGTGGATTGCGCTCGGTCTATCGGGTCCGCGAATTGTCCGGTCAGGCGCAAGTCGCCATCAAGGAATACCTGCCGCGCCGCCAGGCGCATCGCAACGAGCGGAACGAGATCGTTCCGAACGATAGCACGCCAAGGGAAGCTCCTTGCGAAGCCGGCGGTCGTTTCTCGAAAGATCAAGAGCCTGATCCGGCTCAAGCACCCGAACGTCGTCCAAGCCCTGAATTTCTTCCGGGCCAACGAGGCGGTCTACTGGGTGATGGGCTACGAGTAAATGGGAAGAGTCTGGGCGACTGCTTGCTCAAGAAGGAAACGCGGCGATTTGTTTATGGCGAATCCAGGAGAAAATCTCAGCAAGCCTGGATTGTTCCACTTAAGCGGATGGCATACAGTATGCCCTCAGCACAGGAAAGTAGAACAGGAAATCGCGATGGCCGACAGCACCAATGAGCGTCGTCAGAACACCGGCAAAATCGTTCGCGAGCTGCTGCAGGAACGTCAGCAGGTGTGGTCCCTTTATTGCCAGCTCGGAGGCATGAAGCCGTTCACTCAGAAGCAGGCTGTGGAGGCGAAGCTTCGGGAGTTCTGCCAGCTTTTAATCGATTATATTTCTCTGGGACACTTCGGAATCTATCATTGGATCAATGACGGCATCGAACGTCGGGTCCGGGCTTTGGAAGTCGCCGAGCAGATTTATTCCCGGCTCGCCGAGGCGACCGACGTGATGGTGGAGTTCAACGATAAGCATGAAAAGCTGAGCGGGGACGAATTGCGCGCCCATCTTGCCGAGGATCTGTCCAAGCTCGGCGAAGTTCTGGCGCTGCGGAACGATCTCGAAGATCAACTAATCGCGGCCATGGTTTCGTAGCCGTGTTCGGGGTTCTGGTTCTAGTCCCGTCATGAGCGCGGAACGTTGTGAAGCCTAAGATATACGTCCGATGAAATTTTGCACCCATTGCGGCGGCTCGCTCCGGCACGCGATCCCGGAGGGCGATGACCGTCTGCGGCATATTTGCGACGCTTGCGGGATCGTTCATTATCTAAATCCCAAGGTCATCGCGGGTTGCATTCCCGTATGGGAGGATCGCGTGTTGTTGTGCCGACGGGCCATCGAACCCCGTCTCGGCTACTGGACCTTGCCGGCCGGGTTCATGGAACTGGGCGAGACTCTCGCCGAGGCGGCTCGCCGAGAGGCCCGCGAGGAAGCGAACGTCGAGGTGGAACTGGGACCGCTCTACACCCTCTTCAGCCTTCCCCATATTTCTCAGGTGTACGCCTTCTTCCGGGCGAGGATGCTGGAGGAGCGTTTTTCCGCCGGGGCGGAGAGCCTCGAGGCCCGGTTGTTCGGCGAGGCGGAAATTCCCTGGGACGAACTCTCCTTCGACACCGTCCGCCGCTCGCTGCGATTATTCTTCACGGATCTCAGGAACGGCGGCGGGTTCGTGTTCCGGATGGAAGATATCGGGCCGGATGCCTGGAAGAGGCGGGGCGAGGAGATCGGATAGGGGGCGCGCCTCGTTTCGCCTGAGGCAAGACCGCACCCGACCTTACCGCGCCTCCAACAGCGCACTCATCCGACGGCCCATTTCGGTCGGGGTATCCACGACCTCGACCCCCGCGGCCCGCAAGGCCGCCACCTTGCCGGCGCCCGTGCCCTTGCCGCCGGTGATGATGGCGCCGGCATGTCCCATCCGTTTGCCGGGCGGCGCGGTGAGCCCCGCGATGTAGCCGACCACGGGCTTGGTGACATGGGCGCGGATGTAGTCGGCGGCTTCTTCCTCGGCACTGCCGCCGATCTCGCCCACCAGGATGATGCCGCGGGTCTGCGGGTCGTTCTGGAACTCCGTCAGCACCTCGATGAAATCCAGCCCCTTGATCGGATCGCCGCCAATGCCGACGCAGGTGCTTTGGCCGAGCCCCGCCTGGGTGGTTTGATATACGGCCTCGTAGGTCAAGGTGCCCGAGCGGGAAACGATGCCGACCGAGCCCGGCCGGTGGATGAAGCCCGGCATGATGCCGATCTTGCACTCGCCGGGCGTGATGACGCCGGGGCAATTGGGCCCGATCAGTGTGGCCTCGTAATTTCGGAGAGCCGCCTTCACCTTAAGCATGGAGAGGACCGGAATGCCCTCGGTGATGCAGACGATGAGGCGGACGCCGGCGTCGGCGGCTTCCAGGATCGCGTCGGCGGCGAAGGGGGGCGGGACGTAGATCATGCTGGCCGTGGCGCCCGTTTCACTGACGGCGGCCCGGACGGTGTTGAACACCGGCAAGCCCAGATGGGTCTGGCCGCCCCGTCCGGGCGTCACGCCGCCCACGAGTTGCGTGCCGTAATCCAGGCACTGCTGCGAATGAAAGGTGGCCTGCTTGCCGGTGAAGCCTTGGCAAAGGACCTTGGTGTTGCTGTCGACCAGAATGCTCATTGTGCCGCCTCCACCGCTTTCTTGGCTGCCTCGTCCAAATCCGTCGCGGTCCAAAGGGCGAGGCCCGAAGCCTCCAGCAAGCGCCGGCCCTCGTCCGCATTGGTGCCCTCCAGCCGCACCACCACCGGCACCGTCACGCCCACTTCCTTGACGGCGGCGATGATGCCTTCCGCAATCAGATTGCAGCGCACGATGCCGCCGAAGATATTGACCAGCACGGCCTTGACCTTGGCATCGGACAGGATCAGCTTGAACGCCGCGGCGACCCTTTCCGCCGTGGTGCCGCCGCCCACGTCCAGGAAATTGGCCGGTTGGCCACCGTAGAGCTTGATGACGTCCAGGGTGGCCATGGCGAGGCCGGCGCCATTCACCATGCAGCCGATGTTGCCGTCCAGGGTGACGTAGCTCAGGCCATGCTGCCCGGCGGCGGTTTCGGTGGCATCCTCCTGGGAGGGATCATGCAGCGCGGCCATGTCAGGATGAGCGAACAGGGCATTGTCATCGACGTTGATCTTGGCATCGAGCGCTACCAATCGGCCGTCGTCCGTCAGCACTAAGGGATTGATCTCGATCTGGCTGAGATCCTTATCCAGCAGCAACCGGTACATGGCCAGCATGATCCGCGATAGATTGCTGATTCGCTCGCTGTCAAGGCCCAAGGCGAAACCCATTTCCCGACACTGGTAAGGCTGTAATCCCGCCGCCGGATCGGCTTTGCAGGTGAATATCTTTTCCGGACTGGCGGCCGCCACCTCCTCGATATCCATCCCCCCGGCCGCCGAGCCCACGAACATCACGCGGGCGCTGCCGCGATCCACCACCGCGCTGAGGTAAAGTTCCCGCGCCAAGGGCCGCACTTCCTCGACCAGCACGGCGCCGATGGGCAGCCCGCGTCCGCCGCTTTGGGCCGTGACCAGGCAGGTGCCGAGCAACCGCTCGGCGGCGGCCTCGACCAAGGCGGGGCTGTCGGCCCGCACGATTCCACCCGCTTTGCCCCGCCCGCCGCTATGGACTTGCGCCTTCACGACCCAGCTTGTGCCGCCCACAACCGCAGCGGCCTCGACCGCTTCCTTGCCCGAAAAGGCGGGCCTGCCGGCGGGCACGGGAATGCCGTAGTCCGCGAACAACTGCTTCGCCTGGTATTCATGTAGATTCATTCGGGTACCTCTATGAAGTCGTGTTTCGGCGCATTCTGCAGAGTGAGCCGCTTCCGGCTATTTTAATAGACAGTATCCGAAATCGCATTGCGCCTTTTCGGAACGGATCGTCTCCCGGTGCCGTGCGCCAGGCGGGTTAAAATGCGCCGATTGCATCACCCCTGATCCGGTGGTCCATGGAACACCCTAAAAAAATCGCTCCCTGCCCGCTCTCGAAACGGTATCTCATTGACGAGGACCACGCCTGGCAATCGCTGACCATCTTCTTTTTGTATCGTTTGGCGGTGGGCAGTAGTTTGGTGTTCCTTTTCTTTCTCGGGGCATTGCCGGCGTCGTTGGGCAAGTATTTTCCCACGCTGTATGCCACCGCGGCCTCCGTGTATTTGGTTTCGGTCTTTCTCTCCGCGCTGCCGATGATTCTGCGCCGCCCGTCTTTCGGGCTTCAGGCGCAAGCCCAGGTTCTGATCGATATCGCCTTGATTCCTCTCATCATGCATGCCTCGGGAGGCGTCGGTAGCGGCGTCGGTGTGCTTTTGGGGCTGTCGGTGGCGGCCGGTGGCATCTTGATCGGCGGACGCTGCGCCTTGGCCTTCGCGGCGCTCGCCAGCATGGCGGTGCTGGGAGAAGAGGTCTATGCCGATTTGGAAGGATTTTTCGAGCAAACCCATTTCACTTACGCCGGCATGTTGGGCGCCTCCTATTTCGGTATCGCCTTGCTCGCCGTGACCCTGGCCCGGCAGGCGGAGCGCAGCCAAGCGATCGCCGAGCAGCGCGGCACCGATATCGCGAACCTCCAGCAGATCAACGAGTTCATCATCCAAAATCTGCAATCGGGTATTCTGGTGGTCGACGAGCATGGCCATATCCGCATGTCCAACGAGTCCGCCGCCCGGCTGCTCCCTCTCGCGCTCGAGCATCGATCGCTGGAAAGCGTCTGTCCTGATCTGGCGCAGTGCTTCAGGGATTGGCTCGCCGATCCGCTCCGCGCCAGCGCCACCTTGAAAGCCGACGACGCGCCGCCCGTCCAGGTGCGCTTCGCCCGCTTCGGCCTCACTCGGCCGCCCATCCACATGATTTTTCTGGAGGACAGCGCCTTGTACAGCGAGCGCGTGCAGCAGAGCAAACTCGCCTCGCTCGGGCGGCTCACCGCGAGCATCGCTCACGAGATACGCAATCCCCTGAGCGCGATCAGCCATGCGAGCCAGTTGCTGGCGGAGAGCGAAAGGCTGGGCGGCAAGGATCGCCGGCTCATACAAATCATCCTCGAACATGCCGCGCGGCTGAATGCCGTCATCGAGAACGTCTTGCAGATTTCCCGAAGAGGCGCGGCCAAGCGGGAAATCATTCCCTTGGGCGCGACACTCGAGAAGTTTCTGCGGGACCTCGAGCTGCAGCAGGGTATCGACACTTCCCTGTTCAGGCTGGAATCCGGGCCGGACGACCCTAGGGTCTCGGTCGACCCGAGTCACCTCAAGCAAATCTTCGAAAACCTGTGCTCGAACGCGCTGAAATACGGGAGTCCCCAGTTGGGGCCCGTTACCCTAAGGGTTTGCCGGAGGCGCGGCTTGCCCTGCCTTGAAATTCTCGATCACGGCCCCCCGATCGACGCCAAGACCGCCCAGAACTTGTTCGAGCCCTTCTTCACCACCTCGTCCACGGGCACCGGGCTTGGCCTCTATATCGCCCGTGAATTGGCGGAGCTCAACCAGGCCAAGCTCGAATATTCGGATCTCGGCGACGGCCATTGTTTCAGGCTATATTTAACGGATGCCAAAAAAACGCTCGTGGAATTATGACAAGACCGAAAGCGCTCGTCATCGACGATGAACCCGCCATTCGGGAGCTTCTGGCCATCACCCTCGAACGGATGGACGTCGACGTACAATCTGCCGAATCCTTGGAACAGGCCCGGCACTTGCTCCTCAGGCACCGATTCGATCTTTGCCTCACCGACATGAGGCTGCCCGACGGGGATGGTCTTGATCTGGTGGAGCATATCCAGGCCAGCTTTCCTCACCTGCCGGTTGCGGTCATTACGGCCCACGGCAACATGGAAGCGGCCATCCGGGCGCTGAAAAGCGGCGCTTTCGATTTTGTGTCCAAGCCCATCGATCTGCAAATCCTTCGCAAGCTCGTCAATACCGCGCTCAGGCTGCGAGGCGTGGAGCAACAGGAGCGTCGGTCCCGCTATGTCCTGCTCGGCGAATCCAAGGCGATCCAGGAGATCCGTTCAAAAATCACCAAACTGGGTCGCAGCCAAGCGCCTATCTTCATCGGTGGCGAATCCGGCACCGGCAAGGAATTGGTGGCAAGACTCATTCATACCATGAGTCCCCGCAAGGAAAAGCCTTTCGTGGCCGTCAATTGCGGGGCTATTCCCCAGGAACTCATGGAAAGCGAGTTCTTCGGCCACAGGAAGGGCAGCTTTACCGGCGCGCTCAGCGACAAGGCCGGCCTGTTCCGGGCCGCCGAGGGCGGAACCTTGTTTCTGGACGAGGTTGCCGATCTCTCGCTGGCCTTGCAGGCCAAGCTCCTCCGCGCGGTTCAGGAAAAATCGATCCGGCCGGTCGGGGAAGCCAGGGAAAGTCCCGTCGACGTTCGCATTCTGAGCGCCACCCACAAGAACTTGGCGGAGCTGGTCCGGGAAGGTGAATTTCGGCAGGACCTTTTTTACCGCATCAATGTCATCGAGGTCTGGGTGCCCCCGCTTCGCGAGCGGCGCAGCGATATCCCCATTCTGGTCGATCATATATTGTCCAAGCTCGCGGCGGCAAACGAAGAGCCGAGGACGGAATTGGCATCGGAAGCGGCCGATGCCCTGATGAACTATCAGTTTCCGGGCAATATCCGCGAACTGGAGAATATTCTCGAGCGTGCGGTCGCCCTGTGCGAGGATTATCGGATCACTCTGAAGGACTTGAATCTGCCGGAGGCGAAGCCGATCGCGTCGGATCCGATGGCGTGCCGGCTGTCGCCGGAAGCCGGGCTATCCCTCGACAATTACATGGGTGAGATCGAGAAGCGAGCCATTACTCAGGCCCTTGAAAAGACACGCTGGAACCGGACGGCGGCGGCGCGGGACCTCGGCATTTCATTCCGTGCCCTACGCTATAAGCTGAAGAAACTCGGGTTGGATTAAAGGCTATGGCAACCCCCGGACACACGGCCCGCGCCTCTCGAACAACCCTATCTCACGGGCTAATGAGATCGCCACGCTCCGTGGCGTGGCGGGCAGAGCCTACCAAGTGGCTTAGGGCTGGTATTTTTCCAGCCATCTGAATTTTTCCAGGGCTTCCTTCGCCTTTCGCGCCGCGGCATCGTCCAGTTCGTTGGGCTTGTAGACCTTTTCAAGAAGACCCTCCTCAACCAAGGCTTCCTTGATCCATTTCTTGGCGAATCGGTAATTGGTGGGCACGGCCGATATTTCGCCGGTGGCGGGATTTCGCAAGTGCAAGCCGCGTTCCGCGTCCGCCGCAACCGGCTCGGGCGCCGGCGTTGCGGCGGGTTCGGCCGGTGCGGGCGCGGTTTCCGCCGGAGCCCTCGCGGTGTCGGAGGGCGGTTCGGGAACGGGCTTTGGGGAAGATGGTGCCGCATTGTGGGTCTGGGAGACGGTCTTAAATACCTCGAAAACGACGTAGCCCACGAAAACCACCGTCAGTCCGAATAGCAGTTCTGTCATGACATCTTCCCTTACTTTTATCGTTGGCGGCTCGATGAGCGAACCTTTAGTGGCGAAGCGAGCGCCACCCACCCAGGATGAGCCCGGAACGGGCACAACATAGGCCTAATCGGACAAAACCGCAATATCCGCGCCCTCGAAGTGGATTCGGCCGGTCAGTTTGCCGTACGTCGGGGAGAGACGATTTCCACCGGACGGTGGCCAAACTGGAATCGGTAAAGCTCCGCATAATGGGACTGGCCGAGCAGCAACTCGTCATGGGTTCCTTGCTCGACGATGCGGCCGTCTCGCATCACATAAATCCGATCGGCATTCTGGATGGTCGACAGCCGATGGGCGATCACCAGAGTGGTGCGGTCTCTCATCAACACCTCGAGCGCCGCCTGCACGTGCCGTTCGGATTCCGCGTCTAAGGCCGAAGTCGCTTCGTCCAGGATCAGAATTGGCGCATTTTTCAGGACGGCACGCGCGATGGCGATGCGCTGCCGTTGCCCGCCGGACAAGAGGACCCCTTGCTGGCCGACCACGGTCTCGAAACCATGTGGCAGGCTCTCGATAAAATCCAGCGCATGCGCGGCGATGGCCGCCTGCCGGATCTGCCGGGGCGTGGCCGACGGGTGGCCGTAGGCGATGTTGTTCACGACCGTGTCGTTGAACAGGATGACTTCCTGGCCGACATAGGCAATATGGCGGCGCAGGCTCTCAAGGGTAAATTCCCGGATATTGCGGCCATCGATGAGAATTTCGCCTCCGCTCGGCTCGTACAGCCTGGGCAGGAGGCGGATCAGGGAGGTCTTGCCGCTGCCGGAATGGCCGACCAGCGCGACGGTTTTGCCCGGCGCGATAGCCAGGTCGATGCCTTTCAGCACGGTCTCGCCGCCATCCCGATACGCGAGGCTGACCTGCCGGTATTCGATTCGTCCCTCGACCTGCTTAAGCTCGGCGGTGCCCGCGTCGCGCTCACGCTCGACATCCAGCACCTCGAACAGGCTGTCGCCCGCCGCGATCCCTTTCTGGAGAATGCTGACCACCTGGGTCACGCGCTTGATGGGGCTCAGCATCATGGCCATCGCCGCCACGAAGGCGACCAGGCTGCCGGGCGTGACGGTGTTCCGCACCGAATCGGTCGAGGCCACGTACAAAATGGCCGCGATGCCGCCGATGTAAATCAATTGAATGACCGCGCTGCTGATCGCGTCGGTGGCGATCAGCTTCACGTGGCGGCGCTGGTTGCGTTCGTTTTCCTTGGCGAACTTATGGGTCTCGTAGGCCTTGCCATTGAAGACCTTGACGATTCGCTGCGCGTCGATGACCTCCTGCGCCACGTGACCGACATTGCCCATGGATTCCTGAATGCGCATGCTGATCTTGCGAAACCGCTTGCTGATCAGACGGGTGCCGATGCCGAGCACGGGACCAACGACCATGAACACCAGGGACAATTGCAGGCTCTCGTAGATCATCAGGGCGGACAGGCCGACAATAGTCAGGCTGTCTTTGAATACCGCCACGATGCCGCTGCTCAGGGAAATCGCCACCTGTTCGGTGTTATAGAGCAGTTTGGCGAGCAGCTGGCCCGACGAGGCGCCATCGTAGTAGGCGGAAGGCAGATTGAGCAACTGGTCGAAAAGGTTGCGGCGAAGATCGGCGATGATCCGCCGCCCCACCCAGCCGGAACAATAATCGCTGGCGAAACCGGCGACCCCCCGGACCAGGGACAGACCCACCAAGGCCAAAGCGGCCCACCGCAACACCTCCGGGCCGTGCTGGACGAAGCTGCCGTCGACGAGCGATTGAATCAGCTTGGCGAAAGCGGGTCCGAGCGCCGCGTAGACGATCATCGCCACAACCGAGATCAGAAACATTCTCCAGTACGGCAAGGCATAGCCCAGCAACCGACGATAAACAACCAAACCGTCGGTCAGCGTATTTTTATCGGAATCCATCGCGCTCGCAGGTCAAAGTTGATGCAAAGGCCCGAGAGGATTCTCGCTCCCGGGAATGGAGTTGGACGGAAAGTGGCTAAAGCCTACGGCTCGGGGGAGCTAAGGCCCGCGCGTCCGGCGACCGCCGATTATACCGCCGGGACCGCGGATTGGCTGCCGCCCCCTTGGACTTGAAACACTGCGTCTTGATATGCTGACGCTGAACTCATCCAGGCCGCACAACGCCGATGCGGCGCGCAGCCTGAAGAGGCGCACAAACAAGGCAAACGAGGATGGTACGATGAATGTTCAAAATGAATTCGAAAAATTTCGGGACGGTCTGCTGCAGCAGCGGGACGAACTGCTGGTGCAGCTCAATCTAGCCAAGCTGGAAGCACGCGAGGAATGGGAAAAGACCGAGGCCAAGCTGGAAGAATTCAAGGCGAAGCTCGAAACGCTCGCCGGAGAGGCGAAAGAGGCCTCCGACGACGTTTGGAGCACCGCGAAGCTGCTCGGCGAGGAAATCAAAAGCGCTTACGATCGGATCAGAAGCCGCCTGTAAGCTCGGCTTTACCCTGGGCTTAGTAGGCGGGGTGGATTGAGACTCAGCAGCAGCGTTTGACGCCGTTCCAGCGGCGCCGGATTTCGGCTTCGTAAAACGCCTTGCGGCTCATGGGCTCGGCACCCTCGGAGGCATGCCGGCGGTGCCAGTGGCCCAAATAGCGCTCATAGGCATCGTCGCCCGTGGCCGCCCGCACGATCCGCCAGAATTTTCTAAGGGAAGAAGCCATGAAAATTGCGTATTGCCTGTGCCCTAAGGACGCTATCTGGTCCACTATACCGCCGGATCGTCCGGCCACGCAACCGAGCCGGAGCTGAAGATCTGGATGCCTGCTTTGCCCGAGGACGGGGTCATTTGTGCTCTGGATAAGCTTGAGGACGGTTTGTGCCGGGAGTTCTTGTTTCAGGCTGGCGAAGAAACTCACGAGGGTTTTCTGGTTTGCTCCGAAGGGCAGGTCCATGCCTATCGCAATACCTGCCCCCACACCGGCGCACCGCTCAACTGGCGGCCGGAGCAATTCTTGACCGAAACGGGGGATTATCTCCGCTGCGCTCTGCATGGAGCCTTGTTCCGTATCGAGGATGGAGAGTGCATCGCCGGCCCCTGCCGGGGGCAGAGGCTCGATAAACTACCGGTGCGCTGGAAAGCTGGGCGGGTGCTGCTGGGAAAGCAAAGTGGCGGTTGAGTTCCGCCGCCGGGCAGGGAGAGCTTGGCCCTGCCTCGAAGAAGCGAAGAGCCAAAGCGGACCTGGCTTACTTGATTTTACCTTCCTTGTAGATCACGTGCTTTCGGACGACGGGATCGAACTTCTTGATCTCCATCTTTTCCGGCATGTTCTTCTTGTTCTTGGTCGTCGTGTAGAAATGGCCGGTACCGGCGCTGGATATCAATTTGATTTTGTCGCGCATGATCGTCTAACCTCGTAGTTCAATATTTTTCGCCGCGCTGGCGAAGATCAGCCAGTACGGCATCGATGCCACGCTTATCGATAATACGCAAGCCATGGCTCGAAACACGAAGCCGCACCCAACGCTTCTCGCTCTCCACCCAAAACCGCTTTTCATGCAGGTTCGGGTTGAACAATCGCTTGGTCTTGTTGTTAGCGTGGGAGACATTATGGCCTACAATACGGCGCTTGCCCGTGACCTGGCATATTCTGGACATGGTTAACCTCGCTCGCCTGGAAGGGAAAAATCAGGTTTTATAAATGATTTGCCGATTCAACGTCAAGTTGAGCTTAAGATTTAGAGCGCCGGGGACATTCGTATGAGTTTAAAACTCGGGATCGTGATGGATCCCATCGGCAAGATCAAAATCCACAAAGACACCAGCTTCGCGATGCTTCTCGAAGCCCAGGCGCGCGGGTACGAGCTGCATTACATGGAGCTCAACGATCTCTATCTGAGAGACGGTCGGACTTACGCCCGCATGCGGGGTCTGGAGGTCGAGCGCAACGACCTTACGTGGTTCCGCTTTCTCGATGCGCGGGACGCGCCGCTGGATGATCTCGACGTGGTGCTGATGCGGAAGGACCCGCCCTTCGACCAGGAATACATCTACGCGACCTATCTCCTGGAGTGTGCCGAGAGCCGGGGCGTGTACGTCGTCAACAAGCCGCGCTCGCTGCGGGACGCCAACGAAAAGCTGTTCACGGCCTGGTTCCCCCACTGCTGCACGCCGACTCTGGTGGCGCGGGAGGCTGGAAAGCTCCGCGAGTTTCTGGCCGAGCAGGGCGAAATCGTCCTGAAGCCCCTGGACGGCATGGGCGGCGCCTCGATTTTCCGGGTAGCCGAACGGGACCCGAACCTGAGCGTCATCCTGGAAACCATGACCCGGCACAACACCCGCTTCGTCATGGCGCAGCGCTATCTGCCGGAAATCTCGGATGGCGACAAGCGGATTCTGATGGTCGACGGCGAGGTCGTGCCCTACGCCTTGGCGCGCATTCCGGCGCAAGGCGAGAGCCGCGGCAACCTGGCCGCGGGCGGGCGCGCCGAGGGCCGCGAGCTCACCCCGCGTGATCGCTGGATCGCGGCGCAGGTCGGTCCCGCCCTGCGGGAACGGGGCCTAGTGTTCGTGGGATTGGATGTCATCGGCGATTACCTGACCGAGGTCAACGTGACCAGTCCAACCTGCGTGCAGGAGCTTGACCGGCTGTTCGGACTCAACATCTCTGCCCGCCTGATGGATCATATCGAGTCGGCCCTCAATTCCTTCGAGTAAAGGCTCAGGCATGCCCGGCGAAAGACGTGTTTCCGACCGCTTTCTGATCGCGCTCTTACTTGCGAGCTCGATCCATGCTGCGGTGATTCTCGGGCTCGATCTCGAAATGCCCAAGCCTCAGAAAGTCCAAAAACCCCTAGCCATCACCCTGGTTCGGAACCCGTCCCGCCCGACGCCTGAAAAGGCCGATTTTTTGGCTGAGAAGCGCCAGTCCGGCGGCGCCAGCGAGAACGCCGTCAAGCCCCTCCCATCCCAGCCTGTTCCCATTGAGGACACAGGCCGGCCGGCCGAGAAATCGCCCCGGCTGGCCGCCGCTCTCACTCCGGAAAGCAAACGCAAAACGGTACTGATTCAGGAAAAAGCGGAGAAAAAAATTCTCGCGAAGAAGAGCGAGGAAGAACCGCCGAAGCTCCAAGCTCCCCAGCTATCGGCCGCTACGCTGAGCCAGCAAATCACCGAGGTGAGCATGGCAATGAGCCAGGGTTCCGAGACCGATGCCCATCGTCCCAAAACGATGTACATCAACTCGGTCAATGCCCACAAATACCAAGCGGCCGCTTACGAGCAGGCTTGGCAGCAAAAGATCGAACGCATCGGCAACCTCAATTATCCCGATGAGGCCCGTCGGCAAAAGTTGTCCGGAGGCTTGGTGCTGGCTGTCGGCATCCGTCACGACGGCTCGGTCTATAGCGTGAAAGTGCGCCAATCGTCCGGCCAGCCAGTCCTGGACGAGGCCGCCGAGCGCATCGTCCGGCTGGCCGCGCCGTTCGCTCCGTTTCCGGAGGAACTGAAACGTGAGGCGGACGTGCTGTACATCATCCGCACGTGGCGGTTTTATAGCGATTATCGTTTGGAAACCCACTGACAATCACGCATCGCTCGTTCATCCTCCGTAAACACTCGATTCGCCCAAAACAGATTTGCAATTCAGACGCCAAAGGCGCCAAATGGGTCTAACCTCGGAACACTTCCGGGCGTTGGAATGCGGCGGTGGAGCGATTGGTATGCCCTGCCGCCGAAGATTTTTGGAGTCGAAAGCATGCGAACCCTTACCCCGCAAGGACAACAGATCGTCGCTGACTTGGCCCAACGGTACGGTTTCAGCCAGGATGCGGTCGCTACCGCGCTAGGGGCGGTGGCGGAAGGCAACGGCACCATGGCGCAGTTCAGCCATCCGGAATTCGGCGGCAGCTGCCAGTGGATGCAAGGCGGCATGACGATGGTGGGCGATATGTTCAACAACGCGCTCAAGGCCAGGGTCGACGGCCTGTGTCATGATTTGTCCCAGCAGCTCGCCAAGCAGCCGCTCTGGGCGCCCCCCGCGCAGAGTCAAAGCCAATATCAGGGAGGCGGCGGAGGCACCAGCCTGTTCGTTTCGCCGGCCAGTTCCAGCCAGTGGTGGCCGGCCGAATTCGGCGCGCCCAGCGCCACCGGCGCCCAGAACAACATCCGTTATGCGGTGTTTCCGGCGGCCCGGCGTCTGGCGATCGACCTCGGTGGCCAAGTGACGGTTTACGATACCCTGGACCATCAAATCGGCGGGGTAGCCCAGCAACAGGGCCAGGGCGCCTCCTTGACCTTCACCAGCCAGCATGGTCTGGTACGGGTGGAAGACTTGCCCGTGGTGTCCGGGGGTCAGCCGCATGCCGCATCCACTCCAAGCGCCGCGGCGCCCGCTTCGGCCGTCCCGCCGTCCGCCGAGACCGGCGATGTGTTCAAGGCCATCGAGCGACTCGCCGAGCTCAGGCAGAAGGGAATCCTCTCGGACGAGGAGTTTGCGCAAAAGAAGGCGGAGTTATTGAGTCGGCTTTAGACTCCCGCTTGTACTCGGGATTTCAGAAACGCCAAATACCCCTTATACCGTCTCCTATTTTCCAGCCAGTGATCCGGGCGCCGCGTGGAGAACTCGCACAAGCTCAGCATTTTGCTCAGGATCAGCCGCATGAGCGCCAAGGCCGTTTCCGGCCGATTGACGTCGAATTCTGTCTGATACGCCCCGAGGAACCGCTTTTGAAGCTCCTCGACGGTCCTGTTGGGGTAGAACGGCGAGTATTTCAAGTCTTCCAGCTTATGCCAGAAGCAAGCCACGTCGAACATGCACAGGCCCGGCGCCGAAAACGAAAAGTCGAACACGCAAATACCTTTGTCCGTCACAATGATGTTGTGCGGGGAATAATCGTTGTGGCATAGGGTGATATGGGCTTTGGATTCGGCCATTAACTGGGATAGCCAGCCCGATATGACCTCCTTGAGAGCCTCCGCGAGACTTTTGGACAGTCCGCTGTTATGGATGTCGCTGAGAATATCGAGACGCTTGTGGCAATAGCTTAAATAGCGGTTCATATCCAACCCGTCCCGCTCAGGATTCAGGTCGTGGAACCGCCTTAACCAGCGCCCCGCCAATTCCATGCACTCTTCCAAAGGTGGCCGGTGATGGGCAATCCGGAACTGGAGCCTGGTATTTAGCAAGCTTTGCAGGGCGATGCCCGGAATCTCCCAGGTTACCAAGGCGTGAGCATCCTCTATGAATCCCACCGGACTCACGGTGCGCAATTCCGAGGTTTCGGGAAACTCGGCCTTGATGTTCTGAGTAATCCTGAACTCCCTTTTCAGGCGATCTATTCTTTCCGGTCGTTCTGCGCCGGGGGCCGGCAGCTTGACGTACACTGCTTGTTGCTGATGCTCGCGGCTGTATTCAAAGCGATAAACCGAGGACGAGTTGCCGGGGTAGGGCTTGATTGTCGAAATTACCGCGGAGTTGTCGCCAAACGCCAGTTTGGCCACTCGGGCCGATAACTCGCCAAAATCCATTAAAGTTCCGCCTCGCTGGGCGTCCCTCGCGCAAGAATGCCGAAATGGGGAACCAAATATTTTGCAATGCCCATGGCTTCCAATACGGAGAGCGCCTGGCGCTTCAACGCGCTCGATGAATACTGGGCGATGCCGAGGCGTGTTTCCGTTTGGCTGTCGAGATTAATCCATGAGCGAGAGGCCTGATAACCGTTTACAGGCCAGTAAACATCAAGCTTGGTAAACCCGGCTTGATTAAGAAGCGTGTGATATTGATGAAGGCTGTCCGTCACCACCCGAAAAGGAGTACCGAGCAGTATCTGGCTGAGCCGGTTGGCCATCCAGCGGGGCAACAAGGGACCGAATCGAAGCCCGCTATTGTCCTTGGCTCCCGCCCAGTTCGGCCAGCCGAAGCGGTTCTTGGTGGCTAGGAACAGCACTCCGCCGGGCGCAAGCACCCGATGGATTTCGGTTAACGCACGGACTTGGACTTCTTCGATGGATAGCTCCGGATAGCTTAGAGGAAAGTACTCGAAGACCCCGACCATGACCACGGCATCCAATGAGTTGGAGGCAAAGGGCAAATTGAAGACATCCCAGTGGCAAATCGGCCGGATGGCGCTCGCGCCTTCCTGATCGGATATCACCTTGAGAAAAGCGAGTCGCTCGAAGGTCTGGTCAAGCGCGAAGACCCGGTCGAAGTAGCGCGACAATTGCAGGCTGATCGCCCCCATGCCCGCCCCCAGATCCAAGGCGCTGCGCCTCTCGGGAGGGTTCATGATATCCATGAATCCGGCCCGCTCCTGACCAAGCAGGATGGTCTGGATCGCCGGATGCTCTCGGCTCATGTCCGCCGCGGCTTTCCGCCAGCCGCTTTCGCGCGCCCGCCGAACGAACCCCCGCATGCCGGCGGTGTCGAACTCGCCCAAAAAAGCACTCGACCGGCCCGTGCACAGCACGCCCTCTTCGATTGGATAATCCGCATCGCACAGGCGGCAGCGAGCGGCCGAGGCCGCCAAGTCGAGTGAGGAGCGGCACGTTGGACAGGCCAATTCCAGAGAGTCCGAGTTCACGTTCAACAGTCCCTGTCTATTCATTTCAGTGGCAAAAGTTTTTCTTAGCTCTACTTTCGGTTAGGCCGGTAACAGCGATTGAATACGAGCCTCGTTCGCTAGAGCCGGGTTCGACTTTTCGTTATACACGAATCAAGGCTCGCCGCGCATTTGCTTTTTCGGTTCTGAATGCAGGACAGCTTGGCGAAAGGAAAGGCCACTTGAGCCCCCAAGAATCCTGGCTGACCGAAAGGCGCGACGATGAATGGCTCCGGGGCCTGGGCGGCCCTTTCCCTTTACCCCGCGCTTGCGCGAGACTGCCCGAAACGGTATCTATATGCGTCCATCTTTCGTCTTTAAACTTTAACCTCTGATTTTACCCATGAGCAAACCCAAGAAAGTCGCACTCCTCACCGCGGGCGGTTTGGCCCCCTGTCTCAGTTCCGCCATCGGCAGCCTGATCGAGCGCTACACCGAAATCGATCCGAGCATCGAGATCATCGCCTATCGCGGCGGCTACAAGGGGCTCCTGCTCGGCGATTACTACAAGATCACGCCGGAAATCCGCGAGAAAGCCGCCCTCCTCCATCGCTACGGCGGCTCGCCCATCGGCAACAGCCGGGTCAAGCTGACCAACGTCAAGGACTGCGTGAAGCGCGGCCTGGTCAAGGAAGGCGAGGACCCGCAAAAGGTCGCCGCCGACCAATTGGTCAAGGACGGCGTGGATATCCTCCACACCATCGGCGGCGACGACACCAATACGGCGGCCGCCGACTTGGCCGCTTTTCTGGCGAAGAACGGCTACGGCCTCACCGTCATCGGCCTCCCCAAAACGGTCGACAACGACGTGTTCCCGATCAAGCAATCCTTGGGGGCCTGGACCGCCGCCGAGCAGGGCGCGCGCTATTTCTGGAACGTGGTGGCCGAAACCGGCGCCAATCCGCGCATGCTCATCGTCCACGAGGTGATGGGACGCAACTGCGGCTGGCTGACCGCCGCCACCGCTCTGGAATACCGGAAGCTTCTCGACCGCGCCGAGTGGCTGCCCGGCATCGGCCTCGACCGTGCCGTCTATGAAATTCACGGCATTTTCATCCCGGAGATGGAAGTCGATATCGCCGCCGAGGCCGAACGCCTCCGCGCCGTGATGGACAAAGTCGACGCCGTGAACATCTTCATCTCGGAAGGCGCCGGCGTGGAAGCCGTCGTCACGGAAATGCAGGCCAAGGGGCAGGAAGTCCCACGCGACGCCTTCGGCCACATCAAGCTGGATGCCGTGAATCCGGGCAAGTGGTTCGGCGAGCAGTTCGCCAAGATGATCGGCGCGGAAAAAACCTTGGTGCAGAAGTCCGGCTACTTCGCCCGCGCCGCCGCCGCCAACGTCGAGGACATCCGCCTCATCAAGTCCTGCGCGGACCTCGCGGTCGAATGCGCCTTCCGCCGCGAATCCGGTGTCATTGGCCATGACGAGGACAACCACAACGTGCTGCGCGCGATTGAATTCCCGCGCATCAAGGGCGGAAAGCCGTTCGACATCGATACCTCGTGGTTCACCCGAACGCTCGAAGAGATTGGGCAGGCCAAGGGCAAAAGGCTTGCGGTAAGCCATTGAGGAAGCGGTGCCCGGCGGGAATAGATAGCCTACACTGAGTCGTGAAAGATCTTTAACGGGACGGAGCCAACCCGTAAATGTAAGATCCGCCTCGAAGGCATTTATTAGAACCATTCCAGGCGCAGGCCGGCGGAAGGATGGCGGTGGCGTGGCGCGGCCCCGCTCAGCTCAATAACCGCGGCCCATCGCGGCCTTTGGCGCATCGGCGCATTATCCCGATGCTTCAACGGCCGCCTACCTCGGGCAGCCCATCTTGCAAGGGCGAAGCGCCAAACGATGTCGATGTGCCCGGAAACACGGCCACTATGAAGAAGCACAGGATGTCGAGGCCGCCACGTAGCCGGCGGGCCGAAGGTTTTGCCGGAGTCCGGGCGGTATCACGGGTGGAGACCCACTATAAGGCTACCGAACCGGTGTCGAGTCCGTGTGGACCTTGATGCAGCGCGAAGCAAAATACTGTACCGTAGTGGACGAGGCCATAGGCGTTGCTTATTTGTAGCTTCTTGGGGCGACTGGGAAGCCCCGAAAGGTTTCGCAAAATGGCAACGCAATCGTGGGTGTGATTGACAGTTACGGGATTGAACTGATTCATCCGGTTCGGGATGGCTCGCTCCGCGAGCGACACCGGGACGGGAGCGGCTTGAAGTGATCGTACGGGACCTGAGCGGGGTGCTTCCATTTCGACTTCGAGGGCGTGACAAGGTCATGCGGATCGTTATTCTGAAACTCGCCAAATATCAACGCCTGATGGCAGCCTACCAAACCGGCAACCTCGGTCCGCTGCGGCGGCAAAAATTTTCCGAAAGTCTAAAGTATACCCTCATATCCAGTGCGAGCGACTCTTTTTACGCGTGCTGAACACATGTCGCAAGAGCCCGATTTCGAGCGGCCGCTTACAGATTTTGCTTTGATGGAGTTTTTGAAGGAACGCAGACTTCTGCAAAAACGGAGAGCGATGGGAACTCACCGGAACAGCAACGGGTGGAACATCACGATGCCGTAGTCGGGTCGAACGGGACTCGCGCCGGGTGCTGTGATAGTTTGGGATGAGTGCTACATGCTTTAGCGCGCTGCGCTACCAAAAGATCCTGCTTTGACAGCGTTTCTTTTTACTCGGACGATAGGTTAAATTTTCCGCTCTCCTGTTTATTATAGGTCTATCGCGAAAAGGCTTACAAGTTTATCACCTGTAAGCCTTTGATTTATTTTGGCTGGGGGACTAGGATTCGAACCTAGGTTGACGGAGTCAGAGTCCGTAGTCCTGCCGCTAGACGATCCCCCAATGAGCCTGTAATGGCGAATCGGCGTTCGATTAACGCTTGGAGTATTGCGGACGGCGTCTGGCTTTATGGAGGCCGACTTTCTTGCGTTCGACCTCGCGGGCGTCGCGGGTAACGTAACCGGCTTTGCGTAAGGGTTGGCGCAAGGTCTCGTCAAAATCGATTAATGCGCGGGTCAAGCCGTGGCGAATGGCTCCGGCCTGCCCGGTGGGGCCGCCGCCGGCTACCGTAATGGTCACATCGACCTTATCCACCAGAGAAACCCGCTCCAAGGGTTGCCGCACGACCATCTGGTCGGTCTTCCGGCCGAAATAATCTTCTAACGACTTGTTATTGATAATAATGCGTCCGGTTCCGGATTTCGTGTAGACCCGTGCGACCGCGCTCTTGCGGCGACCCGTTCCGTAATACTGCGTTTGTGCCATGATTGATCCAGCGTGAGTCGTTTAGATTTCCAACAATTTTGGCTGCTGAGCTTGGTGGCTGTGCGAGCCTCCAGCATAAATTTTGAGCTTGCGAAACATGGCCCGGCCCAAGGGGTTCTTCGGCAGCATGCCTCGCACGGCGGTTTCGATGATGCGCTCCGGATGGGTTTGGCGCAACTTGCCGAGGGTGACGGATTTCATGTTGCCGATGTAGCCGGTGTGCTTGTAATAAACCTTGTCCAGTTCTTTGCTGCCGGTCACACGGACTTTCTCGGCATTGATGACGATGATGTAGTCGCCGGTGTCGACGTGCGGCGTGTATTCGGCTTTGTGCTTGCCGCGCAGACGACGCGCGATTTCAGTGGAAAGACGTCCGAGCGTCTTTCCTTCGGCGTCGATGACATACCAGTCGCGTTTTACTTCGGCCGGTTTTGCGCTAAAGGTTCTCATTACTGCCGCTCCAAAACTACTATGGCGTTGCATGAAAAAGCAGGCATGATAGCGATATTCGCATCACAAGACAAGCGTTAACCCCTCTGACACGGCTCAGGGGTGCGGGTATTCATGACTATGCCTTCTCGTTTTACTCGCAGCCGAGGATCTGCCGGTCGAAGCGGGAAGTGCCGAGCGTTTTGCTTTAGGGCATTGTTATAATGGTTTAGGTTTCGCTTCAGGCTCTTTCGGCCATGACCCAACTTACCCATTTCAACGAAGCCGGCGCCGCCCACATGGTGGACGTGGGCGACAAGCCTTCCACCCCAAGGACCGCGGTGGCCGAGGGTTACATCGAAATGCGGCCCGAGACCCTCGCCATGGTCATGCATGGCAGCCACAAAAAGGGCGACGTGCTGGGTATCGCCCGCATCGCCGGCATTATGGCTAGCAAAAAAACGGCTGAATTGATTCCACTCTGCCATGCCGTCGCGCTCACCCACGTCAGCCTGGATCTTGAACCGCAGCCGGAACGCCATCGGGTGCGCTGCATAGCGACCGTGAAAACCGCCGGGCAGACCGGGGTGGAGATGGAAGCGCTGACCGCGGTCCAGGTGGCTCTCCTCACCATCTACGATATGTGCAAGGCGGTGGACCGGGGCATGGCGATGGAGTCGATTCGGCTGCTGGAGAAGGCGGGGGGTAAGTCCGGGACCTGGCGGCGGGAGACCTGAACCGCTTATCAGGAAGGATTCTTCCGCTCCAATACGATAAAGCTGTAGCTTAGACCGCTATCCGGATCCGCATCCACATCCTCCCGCTCCACCTCCCGCCAATCATTAAGGTCAAGCTCGGGAAAAAAAGTATCTCCCGGAAACTCCCGCTGGATCAGCGTCAGATACAGCCGGTCCGCTTTCGGCAGGAGCGCCTGATACAGGGCCGCTCCGCCAATTACCATCGCTTCTTCCGCGTCCGCCTCCCGCAGCGCTTCCCCCAGGCTGTGCACCACCGCGCAACCGGGCGCGACATAGCTCCGGTTGGAGGTGAGTACGATGTTCTTCCGCCCCGGCAGCGGCCGGCCTATGGATTCGTGAGTGCGGCGGCCCATGATGATGGGTTTGCCCCAGGTGATTTGCTTGAACCGCTTGAGATCGGCCGACAAATGCCAGGGCATGCGGTTATCGAGGCCGATGGCGCGGTTCTGGCTCAGGGCGACGATCAGCGAGATTTTCATAAAGCTCGATTATTCTCCATTACACTTTAGTCAGCCGCCGCACGGGAAATATGCGGGCCTCCAAGGCTCAAGCATCGCCCAGTAACAGCTTGGGCCTGAAAATCCCACCCGCCACAGCCGGCCCCAAGACTCGCCGCCTTCCTAATACACTCCACCGCGAGGCTCTTGGGATAATTCCTCAAGCTGCGGCTCCCGGCTCTCATCCGCGCTAAACCTAGTCTGTCGAGCCTCCCGCGCCCTGATAAATTCAGGACCCGACTCGCCCACCAAAATGCCCGCCACGTTTCCAGCGATGGTCTTCGCCAGTTCGTCCGTGGGGAGATCGTTGGCGTCGGTGCCGAACGGATTTTCCACTTCCTCGGCGATGATTTCGAGACTTCCCAAGACGTAGAACATGAAGGTGGCGAACAGGGCCGTCCAGTAGCCGAAATCGTGCACGAACACGAAGGGCAGGGTGACAATGTAGGCGAACACGAATTTCTTGATGAAGAGACTGTAGGAATAGGGGATCGGGGTTTTCTTAATGCGCTCGCAGGCCCCGCAGATGTCGGTGAAGGCGGTGAGGTCCGAGTTCAGATTAAGGACGTGCGCTAGGGCGAGGTCGCCACTCCGGTGCAGCCGGTCGATTTCACCGAACAGGCGGGCGGCGACGGCACTGGGAGCATGGCGAATGGGGCCGGCGCATGGCTCGGCCGCATCCCGCAGATGGTCCTTGAGCGTGGCGGCAAACGCACCGATATCGGCAGAGACGAGCGGCCGGGAGGGATGGTCCTCCCGCAGACAGGCATTGAGCTTCAGCGCCAGGTTACGCGAGGCATTGACCAGGGCGCCCCATTGGCGGCGGCCTTCCCACCAGCGCTCGTAAGCAGTGTTGGTGCGGAACACCAGCAGCATGGAGATGACGAAACCGAGCAGCGAGTGCACCGCGGTCGTGGACCGGAGATGGTCCGGCCAGAGCTCGCGATCCACGTAGGCGACGACCCCTGAGAACAGGGCCATCGTCAGCATAGCCGGCAGCAGCCGCCGGAAGGTGTCGCTTCGATGAAATCTGAAGATCAAACCCCACCAGGATTTCGGATCGTAAGTAATCATAGGGGTTACTTGAAGGAAAGAGCGTTTACTGGCGAGCCGCTGCGCTGGCGCGGGTAACGCGGCAAAGCGCCTCTGCGCCGGGCCGATCAGTCTTCGGCAAGGGCCAGCATGCCACGCTGTTCGGCTCCAGAGGGCAAGGGTCGGGCTCTGTCCTCGATCCAGGCGGCGATATCGCGGCAGGGTTGTTCGGCATGCAAATCCCGCAGCAACAGGTGATAACCTTTCTCGTAAAAACCGATCCGGATGTCGGCGGTCCTGGACAATTTTTTCAGCATGAGATGAATCGGCGCCTTCGGGATCACCTCGTCCTTTTCGCCGTACAGCACCAGCATCGGCCCCTTAAGCCGGCTCACGCCCTCTTGGGCGGCGTCCATGAGATCGGCGAGCCCTTCGATGGCGTCCACCCGCGTCGCCTTGATGACCAGGGGATCTCGGCTTAATCCGCGCAGCATTTCAATGTTGTCCGAGGCCTGGATTCTCAAGCCCTTGCCGGTCAGTTCCAGCGACGGCGCAAGGCTCGCGCAAATCGACAGCAGTGCGCGTTGGTACCAAGGCATGGTAGCGCGGGCCCACACGGCAGGCGCCGAAAGAATCACCCCATCGGCGTCCGGCGGCCGCTCGGAGGTCATGGCCACAATGGCTATGGCCCCGCCCATGCTTTCTCCCAAGAGATAGATCGGCAGGTCCCCGTAGCGCTTCCGAAGCAAGCGGGTGAATTCGCCGAGATCGTTGGCATACCTCTCCATGCCCGCCCATAACCCGCGCTTCGGCGCATTGCCGAATCCACGCTGGTCATAGGCGTATACGGCGACGCCGCGTTCGCTGAGCCACCGTCCCGGCATGGCGAAGGCATGGCTGTAATCATTGAAACCATGGAGCGCTACGACAACCGATCTGGGTCGTTCCTCTTTCGGCAGCCAGGCGCGCACCGGCAGGACCGCGCCGTCGGAGGCGGTGAAATGGGCCCGGCCAAGCACGGCTTGGCCGAAGTCTGCGGCGGATGACTTGAGCGATGGCGCACAGCCCGCGAAAAGAGCGCACAACACGAGCATAAGAATGCAACAAGGCTTTGACATGAATAATCGGTTAAGGCGAGTGGGGATTTTATTCTAACGTGAGTGCCCGATGTCCGGCAGAGATGGGGCCGGTAACGGTATTTTTTGATGCCGGGATTATTTAACGCCGCTTTATTTTTACTCTACACTCCGCCCCGGAGGTAAGAACATCATGATCAAACAATTGGTCCGCGGGCTCCTCGCCTGGCTGTTCCGGGTCAAGCTCGTCGGTCTCGAAAACTATCACAAGGCGGGCGAACGGGTGCTCATCGTCGCCAATCACGTCTCGTATCTGGATCCCATTCTCTTGTGGGCCTTTCTTCCCGAGGATGTGACCTTCGCCATCAATACCCAGGTCGCCGAGCGCTGGTGGGTACGGCCGGCGCTGCGGTTCGCCAAGGTGTTTACCATGGACCCCTTGCAGCCGATGTCAGTCAAGGCACTGACCCACTATCTAAAACAGGACCGGAAGGCGGCGATTTTTCCGGAAGGGCGCATCACCTCGACCGGAGCCCTCATGAAAGTGTACGACGGCGCCGGGGTGATCGCCGAGAAATCCGGCGCCATGGTTTTGCCGATCCGCATCGATGGCGCCCAATACACCCTGATGTCCCGACTCCGGGGCGTGGTGCGTCAGCGTTGGTTTCCGCCGGTTACCATAACCATCCTGCCACCCCGGATACTGGCCCATCCCTCGGCATCGAGCCTCAACGAAAATCGGCGCCTGACCGGAATGATGCTGACCGATCTCATGAGCGATATGCTGTTCGAGACCGGCAACTATCGACAAACTCTGTTCTCCGCCCTTTTGGGCGCCCGCAAGGTCCACGGCGGCGGCCATGTGCTCTTGGAAGACTTGCAGCGCAAGCCGCTTAGCTATAACCGGCTGATCGCTCAAACCCTCGCCCTGGGGCGAAAATTGGCGGAGAACACCTCGAAGGGGGAAACCGTAGGACTCCTGCTGCCCAACATGAACAGCACGGTGGCGGCTCTCCTGAGCCTGCAAATCCATGGGCGGGTGCCGGCCATGCTGAATTTCAGCGCGGGTGCTAGGAATCTCGTTTCAGCCTGCAAGACGGCCGAAGTCAGGACCGTAATCACCGCCCGGGGCTTCGTCGCCAAAGCCGAGCTCGAAGGGTCCGTGGCCGCGCTGGCCGAGCGGGCACGAGTATTGTACCTGGAGGATTTGGCCGGCGGCATACGCGTGGCGGATAAGCTCCGGGCCTTGCTGGCCGCCTATACGGTCGGATTCTGGTATCGGGACGGAAGCCGCCCCGACGATCCTGCCGTCGTCCTGTTCACCTCGGGTTCCGAAGGAGAGCCCAAGGGCGTGGTGTTATCCCACGCCAATTTACTCGCCAATCGGGAGCAATTGGCCGCGCGCCTCGATTTGAACGCCAGGGATACGCTGCTCAACGTGCTGCCCCTGTTCCATGCCTTTGGTCTCACGGCCGGCCTGCTGCTGCCGCTGCTATATGGGATGCGCACCTTTTTATACCCTACGCCGTTGCACTACCGGATCATTCCGGAAATCGCCTACGAGATCAACGCCACCATCCTGTTTGGCACCAATACCTTTCTGGCGGGTTATGGTCAACATGCCCACCCTTACGACTTCTACAGTGTGCGTTACGTGTTCGCCGGCGCCGAAAAGCTTCAGGAATCCACCCGGAAACTCTGGATGGAAAAATTCGGGCTGCGGGTGCTCGAAGGCTACGGTGCTACTGAAACTGCGCCGATCCTGGCGGCCAATACCCCCATGTTCTATCGGGAAGGCACGGTCGGGCGCTTCATGCCCGGCATCGACTGGCGGCTGGAGAAGGTGCCCGGCGTAACCGAAGGCGGCCGGCTCCATGTGTCCGGCCCTAACGTCATGCTGGGCTATCTCCTGCCGGAACGGCCTGGCCAGTTGGAGTCGCCCGCTTCCCGCTTCGGGCCGGGTTGGTACGATACCGGCGACATCGTGCAGGTGGACGACGAGGGCTTCGCCAGTATTCTGGGCCGCGCCAAGCGTTTCGCCAAGATTGGCGGAGAGATGGTTTCCCTGGCCGTGGTCGAGGAATTGGCCGAAGCGCTCTGGCCAGGGCACCTCCATGCCGCGATTGCTCTGCCCGACGAGAAAAAAGGCGAGAAGATCGTGCTGGCGACCCAGTTTCGGGAAGCCCAGCGGAGCGCTCTGGCCAAACAGGCGCAGCAACGAGGCTATGGCGAGCTTTACCTGCCCAAGGATATCTGGTTTCGCAAGGACATGCCCCTGCTCGCCACCGGCAAGGTGGATTATCCGACCTTGACGGCGCAGATCCGCACGGCAATGAAGACGTAAACCCGCGGGATCGACACTCCCGATGGGAGCGTAGTTTTCCCGCACACCTCGACGATCCGATCCCTTTCACCATCATCGTCGCTCCGCTGCATGCGGGCGCGATGGGGTCCGACTTGGCCGAAACTGGTCGGACCCAGAGGATGATTAAACTTCGGAAAGGGCCTTCCCTATTCCATGTTCAGGGACGGACTCGATTCGATTTTAGGCCACGGCGGCGACGCTTCGGATGGCAGGTATTTCCCCGCTCGAGCACCGCCCTCCACAGGCCTTTATACACTCGTCGCCGCTAGAGAGATGGCTGCCGAGGCGACAACTCGCCCTCGACAACTCGATGGTAAGGTGTTTAGCGGGCCGATATCCATTAATAAAGATGGTAAAGATGGCGCTTTAACTGATTAATAGACGCCATGCTCCGACTCCCAGTCTTCCGCGCCGGACATCAGCCGATATCTCTCGTCCTGGTCCATCACGGGCACGCCCTGCTCGGAGTGTCCGAGGTGCTCTTCGAGACCGTCTTGGGGTGGCGCCGTGATCCGCTCTACTCGATAAACCGGCCGGCGTCCGATAAGCTTGATGATTGATTCAATGTACATGGTCCTTAGCTCCTGAAGGATCAAATTCTTGGTTTAAGCCCACTCCCCTTCCACCCATTGAGTGTGTGTCATCGCTTTTGGGCGATATTGAGATTCAGCGTAGTCAGGTAATTTGACGTCGTGATGACGCTTCAAGGACGGGCCACGTCATTTTGCCCGCCGTGTCGGCACCCACATCACGGTTTCACAAGGCGACAAGGAATGAAAAATCCGCGACAATGCGCACTAGCGCAGGCGCGTCTGAAGCCGAGAGATCTCCTCCGTCGCTCAAATCGGCACGAACTCGGAGGTGATAGAAAAAGGCGTATTACAAAACAGCTAAGATCGTGTGAGCCGGTTTGATCGGCCCATCAGGACACTTTGAGATGGCAATGAAATCACTTGGGAAACGGGCGTCAGGGTGGGGGCGGCTCGCGATAAACGGCGCTATGGTCCTATCACTCATGAACTGCGCTATGATCACGACGCGCACCGCCGGAGGCAAGAAGCTGACCATGACCCAGGAAGAGTTCGCGAAATACGCGGAGCGCGTATTCCGTTATCACAATCAAGTGATGAACGAGTTGATCGAGGCTGCGGAAGAACGGCGCGAGCAGGATCCAAGCGGGGCGAGGAAACTGTCCGCGGCCGAAGCCAAGATGATTGAAACTTGCCAGCCCCTCAATGAAACCGTTTCCGAATCGCTCTCAGGCAAAAGCGTGGGGTTGCAGACCGAAATGACATTGGCCGACACCGTGCCAGCCTGTGAGGAAGCCTCCCATATCGTGGATGACTTAATTCCCTGAGCGCGGATAATTTCCCCATCGGTCGGCGGGGCTTGAGGCTTTTGCGACTTCCCTTCCGCACTGTCACCGTGCCTCCATCCTCTCCCTCTCGCCCGGTCATTATCTTGGCGTGCCGACCCGCGGCGAAGAATAAAGCTAAGGATCTACCAGCCTTTTTGGTTCGAGTTGCGGAAGCCTGGCGAATTCCGGATAAGATGCAGCAAGCTCGGTGCCTCCGAAACACAATTCTCGCTATCGGCGAGGCACTGGCTTCTTGGCCACATCATCGCGCAGATATACCGGTAGAGCCTGCTCCGGCGGGACCGAAATACCTTCACGAAAGGCTTCCGCTCCCAGCCTCGCGGTGAGCGCGGCGCGGGGAAATCGATCAGTGAAAATCGTTCCCAGCCTTTCACCTAGGCGCTCCGTCAGTTGGGCTTCGTAGCGAGCCCAGCCGCTGCCCGTGCCCACGCCGTGGCTGTCTTGGGGGAACGGCACCTCGCTTGCCGAAAGCACGGCCTCCTCTCCTATCAACTCGGCCAAGCCCGTCTCGCCTCTTCGGTAAACGCCCCAATAAATCTCCCCCATCCGCGCGTCGATGCAGGCATAGACGTACTCCTCGTCGATCTCGTCCAACGCCTCCTGAGCCAAGGCCGCCAGGGTGGAGACCGGAACAACCGGCAGCTCCGCGCCGAACGCGATGCCCTGAACGACGCCGGTCGCGATCCTGACGCCCGTGAAGGAGCCGGGGCCCCGGCCGAAGGCCAGCGCATCGAGTTGGGCGAGTTGAAGCCCGGCCTCGGCCAGCACCGCCTCGATCATGGGTAGAATCAACCGGTTGTGTTCCTGCGGGGCCACCTGATAACGCTCGATGATGCGGCCCCCGCTGAAGAGCGCGGCCGAACAGGCTTCGGTGGCGGTTTCGACGGCGAGTAGATTCATACGGCGATGGCCTCGGGTTCCTGAGCGAAGAAACGCTCCACGTCCTGCAATAACCGACTACGCGGAATGTCCGGCAAGCTGTCCAAGAACAGCTTGCCGTAGGAGCGGCTGAGAAGACGGGGATCGCATACCATCAGAACGCCCCGGTCGGTTGGATCGCGGATCAGCCGCCCGATCCCCTGCCTCAGAGCGATGATGGCGGCTGGGAGCTGATGGTTGAGAAAAGGATTCTGCCCGGCTTTGCGCAGGCTTTCCAGCCGGGCGCTCAACACCGGATCGCTGGGCGAGGCGAACGGAAGCTTGTCGATGATGACGCAGGACAGGGCTGGACCCGACACGTCCACGCCCTCCCAAAAGCTTCCCGTCCCGAGCAAAACGCCGTTGCCGGCCCGCTTGAATAACTCCAGCAGCGTGGATTTGGGTTGGGTACCCTGAATGAACAGAGGATAATCGAGTATCCGTGGCAATAGCGCGGCGGCTTCCAACAAGGCTTGGTGAGAGGTGAACAGCAAAAATGCCCGGCCGCGGCTGGCCCGGAGCACCGGCAAGGCGGCCCGGAGCACGGCCCGGGTGTAGCTTTCCGAGCCGGGATCGGGCATACCCTCCGGTAAAAACAGCAATGATTGGCGGCGGAAATCGAAGGGACTATCCCACGCTTGGCATTCGGCGTCCGCGAGCCCGAGCTGGCCGATGAAATGATCGAACCGGCCGCTAACGGTCAGGGTGGCCGAGGCGAATATCCAGGCGGCCTTGCTCGCCTGACGAAACTTGGCGAATTCCTCGGCGATGGCAAGCGGCGTGCGGTTCAGGGCGAAGCCGCGCTTTCGGGTTTCGAACCAGCGCACCGTATCGCCCGCCTCTTCCACGAGAAAGCTCGCCAAGCGCGTACTCAGCTCGGCGCAACGCTTGGCGCAGGACTCCAAGCCCTTGCTCCGTACCGCAAGACTCTTCAGCGCCTCGGCCAGATCGCCGAGTTGCCGCCGCAAGCCCATCAGGATTTCCGCCACCATAGGGTCGTCCGCCACCCTGTGCCAGGCGTCGCGCCGAGACTCCTCGCCCAAGGCAAGGCGCAAATCGGCCGCCAGCCGATCCAGGCGTTCGGCCTCGGCGAGAAGTTCGGGCACGTCGGTGGCATGCTTGAAGCGCTCGACCACGATGTCGTGAGCCAGATCGGACAACTGGCGGGAGCTGACGGTCAGGCCAAGAAACTGCGCGGCCGATTCGAGAAACTGATGGGCCTCGTCGATCACGATCAGCTCGGCGGCGGGAAGAATTTCTCCGAACCCATCGTTTTTGAGGGTCCAATCCGCCCACAGCAGATGGTGATTGATCACCAGGACGTCCGCCTCTTGGGCGGCACGACGCGCCTTGGCCAAGAAACAATCCCCATATCTGGGGCAATCTTGGCCCAGGCAGTTGTCCGCGGTGGAGGTCACCGAGGGCCAGAGCGATGAGGATTCGGGTACATCGACCGCCTCCGCGATATCGCCGCTACTCGTGTTTCTGGCCCAGCGCTGCAGGGCCTCGAGCGCGTGAGCCTCGGCCGCGCCGTAGCCTGCCCTGAAGCCCAGCGCATTCTCCAGCCGATACAGACAAAGGTAATTGCCGCGCCCCTTCAGCAGCACCGGTCGGAACGGCCCCTTCAAGGCTCGGCGGACCAGTGGCAGGTCCTTGCGGAACAGTTGGTCCTGCAAGGTCTTGGTCGCCGTGGACACGATGGTTTTCTTGCCGGACAGTACCGCCGGAACCAAATAAGCCAGCGTCTTGCCGGTGCCGGTGCCCGCTTCCGCCACCAGACAGCCGGATTGCCGAATGGTCTCGGCCACCGCCACGGCCATCTCCAGCTGCGCTCCGCGCGGTTTGAAGCCGGGAAGCTGTCCGGCTAAAACACCTTGCGGTGCGAAGATGGCGGTCAGGTCCTGCACTTAGTGACCAGCCTTGTCTTCGGCATCCTCGGCCCCTTCCAGGTCGCCTTTGAGGCGCCGGGCTTCCGCGATGATGGCCCAGTTGGCCCGGATCAGCTCGACATTGCCCTTGGCGTGCAGATTGGATTTCTTCGCGAGGTCTTCGGCCAGGCCGGGCTGCTCTTGTTTCAGGCGCACCTCCGCCAAATCGTGCCAGAGTTCGGGGTTGCGCGGCTGAATGCGGATGGCGCGTTCCAAGGCCGCCGCGGCATTGTCCAGATCACCGCTCTCCAGGCTAGCTTCGGCTTCACTTTGCAAGGCGATGATGGCGGGAGGCGCCGCCACCGCAGCTCTATTTCCCGATCGCGAAGTTTCGGAGCGCGGTTGCACCGGCGATCGCCGCGACTCCGGTCTAGTCGAAGGTTCCTCGTGTTCCGGCAAGGACTCGAAGAGCGGTTTTTGCCGTGTTGGAGGCCTGTTGACACAGGCGGCTTGGATTAGCAGCAATGCGATAAATAGGCCATGTCGGGATTTAATCATCTGTAGACCTGGACAGAATCTCCATATTGAGAGAGATTGGATCGACAAAGTGAAACAACGGCCTGTTTCAGGAAAGGCATAGTACTCGTATCTAAGGGCGTCGTGTGGGGGTAAGAATACCCCAATTGGTGGGCCTCGCACCAAAAATGCGGTATCTATACAGGATCTTAGATCTATTCGCGCCGCCTCGGATCCCATTTTTCAAAGGTTAGCCGGTTTTCGATGGAGGATAGAAAACCACACGTTAACGGAATCTTAAATCAATGATATTAAAATTAAGGTGTACACTATTTAGACATCGCTGCTTTTCCGAGTGACAGTGATGTGTTCATGGACATTGATCTGTTCTAGAGTGGATTGGCTTATTCTTCCTAACACCTGCAAAACCAGGCTCTAGAAGTAGCTAGGCAGATCATGCTATAACCTTTGATAAAAGCAATATAGTTATCCTATATCATCCATATCAATCGTGATCTATTCTATGGATATTATATTATTGTTGCATGCCTTGATTCTCGGGGTTGTGGAAGGCTTGACGGAGTTTTTGCCGGTATCCAGCACCGGGCACCTTATTCTCGTAGGCGATCTCCTACAATTTAACAACGAGCGAGGAAAGCTCTTCGAGATTGTCATTCAGTCCGGTGCTATATTAGCGGTATGCTGGGAGTATCGGACAAAACTCGGCCAAGTACTTGGGGGCCTTCACCGCACGGCATCAGCGCGACGTTTTGTTCTTAACATTTCTATCGCCTTCCTACCTTTAGCGATATTGGGACTTGCCTTCGGAAAAGCTATTAAAGCTCATTTGTTCCAGCCCATACCCGTCGCATTAGCGTTCATCATTGGTGCTTTTATTATCCTTTGGGCGGAAAAGCGCCCTCACAAAATTAAAGTCGAGAATGTCGATGATATGAAAGCCATGGATGCCTTAAAGCTAGGTATTGCTCAGGCTTTCGCCTTGGTTCCGGGCACCTCTCGCTCCGGAGCGACCATTATCGGTGGTTTGCTATTTGGACTATCACGCAAGGCAGCTACGGAATTCTCTTTCTTTTTGGCCATTCCGACTCTAATGATAGCCACGCTCTATGAAGTTTATAAGGAGCGTGCGTTGCTCAATGTGGACGATGTAGGCTTGTGGACAGTTGGCTTTGTCTTCGCTTTTCTTTCTGCCTTCCTATGTGTTCGTTGGCTGCTTAGATATATTTCCAACCATGACTTTACGGTATTTGCTTGGTACCGGATCGTGTTCGGGATTATAGTTCTCGCGACCTGGAAATTCGAGCTGGTGGATTGGACAAGCCACTAAGCCATCCCATATTCAATTACCTTATCTCCGATAAGACAAAATGTTGGCAGATTTTTCCGGCGTCGTCGAGTTAATGAGCGAGCAGCCTGGATCAAGGTAAGTTCTAATTTTAGGAAGATAGACGTGAATTTTATGGAATTTTTATATGGCCAATACCCAACAATAGGTACCTTATAATTAGCAGGTATTAATTAGTTTTATTGGGAGAAAACAGGGCATAGAAATTCTGAGCAGTGATCTCTGCAATATGCTCTAGCGATACCCCACGGAGCTTCGCTAGAAAATCTGCAACATGATAAACATGAAACGGATAATTGGGCTTTCCCCGGTGAGGAACGGGCGCCAAATAAGGCGAATCGGTCTCGATCAGCAGACGATCTTCAGGAACTTTCTTTGCCACCTCCTGAATAGGTTCAGCCTTCTTAAAAGTTAAAATTCCCGAAAATGAGATATAAAAGTTTAAATCCAAAGCCTGGCTCGCCATCTCCCAATCTTCCGTAAAGCAATGCAATACTCCGCCGACTTCGCTAGCGCCCTCTTGAGCCAAGATTTCCAGAGTATCTGCGCGTGCCTGGCGAGTGTGGATTATAAGTGGCTTTCGGACTATTCTCCCGGCTTGAATATGGCGGCGGAATCGTTCTTGCTGCCATACTAAGCCGTCCTTGTAGCGGTAATAGTCCAGACCTGTCTCCCCAATCGCCACGACTTTAGAATCTTTCGCTAAGTTAATCAGCTCGTCGCACGTGGGCTCGAGGCAATCCCGTTCGTCGGGATGAACGCCAACCGATAAGGAAATATTTTCATATCCCTGAACGAGCTCCCGCATCGGGAAGTATTTTTCCAGAGTTAACGATACGCAAAGCACATGCTCTATCCCGCGCTCGAAGGTATCCAACATGCACCTGGAAAAATCCTCTTCATAAGGAGTAAGGTCGAGGCGGTCAAGATGGCAGTGTGAATCTATAAACATAAGGCGTCATCTACAAAAAGAATCAGCGATAAGCATTATTCTAACAATAAAAAACCCCTCGTTGGGGGACGAGGGGTTGGGGGTATTCG
>CADDYU010000028.1 GCA_902810705.1 Methylococcaceae bacterium | reverse complement strand
CTTACAAAACGGCGCGAACTTCGGCAAGCCGTCGAAGATTCGTCCTTCGACACCCACCCGCCCGCGCCTCCCGGCGCCGATTGGCGGCACAGCAAATCCGTGCGCCTGATCGCTCGTCTGGAACAATCCTTCTGGTGGCTGCTGCTGATGACAGCGGTCGCCTTGCTGTTCGCCACCGCGCCGCAGAGCGGCGATTTCTGGTGGAGCGACGCCCCGCGCCATGCCATGAACGGGGTATTCCTGCTCGACTTCTTTCGAGCCTTGCCGCTGGATGATCCGGCCGGATTCGCCAAGCACTATTACGCCCAATATCCCGCCCTCTCCATCCTGTTCTATCCTCCGCTGTTTCCGCTGGCGGAGGCGCCGGTCTACGGATTGCTCGGGGTGTCCCACTTCAGCGCGCAGCTCACGGTCGCCCTGCACGCGGCGGTCCTGGCCACGGGAGTGTATTTTCTGGCCCGTCGCGGCCTATCGCCCGCGCTCTCCTTCGCCGCCGCCCTCCTGTTCATCGGCGCTCACGAAGTGGCGTACTGGGGGCGGCAAGTCATGCTGGAAATTCCCGTATCCGCCTGGCTCGCGTGGATGACGCTCGCGTACTTGCGCTATCTCGACACCCGCCGGCCGAAGTTCTTGTACGGTCTGGCGCTGCTCGCCCTGGGCGCCCTGTACACCAAGCAGACGGCGGTTTTTCTGGTGGCGGCCTTGGGTGGTCTGCTGGTCTGGGAAACCGGTGGCGGAATTCTCCGCGACCGGCATTTCCGTATCGCGGCGGCCCTGGCTGTCCTGGCCTTGATTCCCTTGGGCGCCATGACCTTGAAGTTCGGGCAGGCCAATCTCGACGCCAGCGCAGGCGAGACCGGCGGCGAGTTGTCCCGGCTTAGCTGGGCCAACTGGGCCTATTACCCTAAGCGACTGCCCGGCCAGGTGGGTTGGCCCATTCTCGCCCTCGCCCTGCTCTACCCATGGGCCCGCTGGCGAACTTCGGATCGCCCCTGGCCAGCCACCATCGAAAGGCTGCTCGTCGTTTGGTTTGCGAGCGGATACCTGTTTTTTTCCCTGATCGCGCTCAAGGAATCCCGGCATAGCTTGCTTATCCTGTTGCCGGTAGTTCTATTCGCCGTCGCGGCGGCCGTCCGCTGGCTTCCGCCAAAGGTGGCCACCCTGGCGATGTTGGTACTGGCGGCGGTTCAATTTGGGATGACCGTGACGGTGGACCGCCCGCCGGCCATGACCGGTTACGACAAGGCCGCCGATTTCGTCGCGGCCGCCGCGCCCGCCCACAGCTTGATTCTCTTTTCGGGCTATCGCGACGGGTCCTTCATTTTCAATTTGCGGGCGCGTGACGAGCGGGGCGATTTCGGCGTGCTGCGATCCGACAAGCTGCTGCTCAAGGTCAAGGTCAAGCGCGAGCTGGGCGTGGAACAACGCGGCATCACTCAGGATCAGCTGGCCGCCGCGCTCAACCGCTACGGGGTCAGCTACGTGGTGAACGAGCCCGACTTCTGGAACGATCTCGAAGCCATGCAGACCTTACAGAATCTGCTGCACACACCCCAGTTCGTCAAGGTGGGGGAAATTCCGGTCATCGGCAACATTCCCCACCGGGACCGCAAGCTCGAGATTTACCGGAATCTCCAATATACCCCCAACGCCGCCGAGCGCCCGCCCCTGGAACTGCTCATCATCGACCAGGTCATTTGAACTTAATTTCCGGGAGCCATGCATGTCCTCCAAAGCCTCGCCCGGCTTACCCTCTCATTTTACCCTATTGATGCTATTGAGTGGCTTGGCCCTGCTCCCCTTAGGGCTGGTCGATATTCCGCCGCTAGTGGATTATCTCAACCATATCGCGCGGGATTATGTCCTCGCTCATTTTGATGAATCGAATATTTTTCCAAGATTTTACCGGCCACAATGGGCGTTCTTGCCGAACCTGGCCATGGATGCGGCGATCGTTCCCCTGGCCAAGTTTGTCTCGATCGACCTGGCTGGCAAACTGTTTCTGGCCGCCGTTTTCCTGCTCACGATCGGCGGCGTCTTCGCTTTGTCCTTCGTCCTGCACGGCCGGATCGAATGGCCCGCCTATTTGGTGTTTTTCTTTCTTTACCACCGCCTGATTTTGTGGGGATATCTCAATTTCTCCTTCGGCATCGCCTTGGCCTTGCTCGGCTTCGCCTGCTGGCTCCTGCTACAGCATAAATCCTGGACATTGCGTCTCGTTGTTTTCACGCTATTTGCAATCACCCTTTTGCTGTCTCACTTATTCGCCTTTGCGGTATACCTATTATTCATAGGCGGCTATCAACTCGGCCAAACCGTTAAGAATTGGCGGGTCAAATCATTAAGGCAACAGCTCAATGACTGGTCTTTGATACTCCTGCACGTCATTGTTCCCGTACTGATATTCATCGCGCTAAGCCCTACCGCCGAGAAATCGGGAAGTATTCGGTTCGGCTCCTTTCTGCAGAAACTGACCTCGGCTTTCCATGTGGTCAATAATTATTATCGCCCCCTGGATTATGCCACCTTCGCCGTGCTTGTCGGGACCATCGGCTTGGGATTATGGAAGAGATGGCTGACGCTGGCCGAACCCGTTTTATGGCCGCTGATTATCGGGGGGCTGCTGCAACTTGGGATGCCCGAGACCCTGTTCGGCTCGCAAACTGCCGATTCTCGCCTGCCCATCGCCTTATGGATGCTCTTGGCTGCGGGTCTCAAGCTGAATCCCGAACGGTTTTCCTTCGCCAAGCCTGTTTTCCTGGCCCTGCTGGCCCTGGCGGCCGCGCGGCTCGGAGTGGTCGCTGTGGAATGGTGGCGGGCGAACCCGGTTTACGAGGAATATCTAGCCGCTTTCGAGAAAATCGAGCCTGGTACCAAACTGCTTTCGGTGGTTCCACTGCCACGGAATCCATCCTTCCACCACCCGCCGTTGAATTTCATAGCCAGCCGCGCGGTGATTGGAAAATCCGCCTTCGACCCCTTCATGTTCGCCGATTACGGCCATCAACCACTCGGGTTTACGGAACCTTATTTAGCTCTATCGAAGGTTACGCCGGGGCCTATTATCTATTACAACGATCAGCAATCGACGGCCGGCCGGCCTCTCAAGGATTGGGAAAATCCTTTCAGGGACGAAATACTCAGGAAATACGATTACCTGCTATTGATTAACGGCGGGATTTTCAACGAGGCCTCTTTAAACCATATCCAATCCGTATATTCGGGAAGCAATTTCGTACTCTATCGGATTACCCAATAATTCCTGCTCCCGTAAGGCCTATGAATCGGTGCAAGGAAGCGCCTTTCCTAAGCGAGGATGTTTCAATGTGGTATATAGCTTTGTACGCGGGCCTGCTGCTCGCCACTGCCAGTTTCGTTTGGTTTTACAATCAACCCTTGGCGTCCGACATACCCATGCACATCGCCCTTGCCAAGGCTTACGCCGATTATCTTGCGGGGACCGGAGGTATAGATAGCACTTATCAACCTTATTTAACCCTCTCGTCCTATGCGCTTCCGGAATTAATGCTGGTGCCCTTGATCTTGCTGTTCGGCGTGGATCTGGCCTGGAAAATCGCCCTTTCGCTTTACGGCTTGGTTTTTCCCTTAACGGTCAGTCATCTCGTGAGCAAGGTCAATCCGGCAAGCCGCTGGGCCCGGCTAGTGGGCTTTCCCATCACCTTGGGCTATTTCTTTCATTGGGGTTTCTGGCCTTATCTCGTGGGTTTTGCCGCATCCGTGGTAGCAACTGCGGTTTCCCTGGGCGAGCGCCGGTCCGCAATGCCCAAGCCCAAGGAAGTGCTGGCTCGTTTGTTTACCTTTCTCTGCCATCCCGTGCCCGCCTTCTGCGTAGGTATTTTCGATATCGTCCGTCTGTTCGGCGGCTTTCCCTTGAGTTCCGAGCAGCCCGTTCCGCCATGGCGGAAGGCCTTTGGTTATCTGGTGCTGTTGTGGCTTCCCTCGCTTCTCATCGTCCTGTTCATGCTGAGCAACGACTTGAGCGACGGCCGTTTCCGATGGACGGATTTGTCGAGTCAGATCGTTCAGCTGCTGAGACCTTTTTATCTCACCCGGCAATGGTATGAATTCGCGATTCCCCTCGTTTTCGCCGCCTTGTTGACATATCGGGTACTCGTTTCCACCGATCTCCGCTCCCGGCGAGGTTTTCTGCTGATCGCGGGCCTCGTGTGCATAGTTGTCGGCCTGCTCGTTCCACGCGGACAATTCATCGGGTCCTGGGAAAATGGCGCGCGGGTGGTCCTCTACGGATTTATCCTGATTTCCGCCTCTTGGGCCTGGATCGAGCGGGAGTCGAAAGCGCTGATCCTGGCTTGGGTAATTTCCGGGTCCGCCATTAATCTCATGGGAAGCCATAGCCTGTGGTCCACCCATGAACCTTCCTTTGCCTGGGCCATGGACATGTTGGACAAACGGTTCCGTGGCTACCGGGTGGTCGAGCGAGGCACTTGGAGCGGAGCGTTCGGCATCGCGCTCGGCAATAATCTACCCGTATGGGCCTGGTGCAAGGGTATTGCCGCCGATGCCAAAAACCTCGCAGGGGTCCGGAAGACGGGGCCAGCCTTTTATCAAGGTCTGAACCCCGAGCAGCGGGCCTCGGTCAAAACCGTAGTGTTGTACTATCACCCCTATCGCAGGGAGCCCAGGCTTTGGGAAAACCATCCCGATCAGCCGGTTTATTTTGATTCCAGCGAAATTTATTCAATTCAGGAACGGGTATGGTCGAATACGGTTTCGGAGAAATCGGCGTCGCCTTAATCGGTTTATTCTTAGCAAAATAGCGGAATTTGGGTTTATTCAGCCTACGGAATAGCTGCACCGTACCTCGGCCATCGATCGATCACGAGCAAATCCGAACCTCGGTGCGGTCCGATGCGCGTCCGCCCGGTTCTCCAGGATTCCGTACCCGCCCGCATTGGTCCGGCGGGAGAGAATGATGGTCGAATGGCAACAACCCACCTTCTTCATCGAATTGCTGGTGATCCTGGCCGGCTCGCTAATCGCTGTCATTATCGGCCGGCGGCTTCGCCTGCCCGACATCGTAGCCTATCTTCTAGCCGGCGCCATCATCGGCCCTCATGCGCTGGGACTGGTAAGGGACGATGAAAGCATCCGGTTTTTCTCCGATCTCGGCGTGGCGTTTCTGCTGTTCGAATTGGGGCTGGAGTTTTCTCTTTCCAAGCTCAAGAGCTTAGGTCGCTCGGTGTTCGGATTGGGCGTTTTGCAGGTCGTGCTGACCACGGCACTGCTGGCAGGGCTTCTTAATGAGTTCGGCCATCCTCTCGTTTCGGCTCTGGTGGCCGCAGGGGCGTTGGCCTTGTCCTCGACCGCCATCGCGGCTCATGAACTGCGCCGACTCAAGCTGACTCACCGCCATCACGCGCAGCTGGCGCTGGGAGTCTTGCTCTTTCAGGATATCGCCGCAGTGTTGATGCTGATTCTGGTTCCCGCCCTAGCGGGAACGGAGGGACCTCCGCTTTACGAACAAATCGGCTGGGCGCTGGGCAAGAGCTTCTTGCTTGGAGCTATTCTGCTCGCGGCGGCCCGCTGGGTACTGCCTTGGATTTTCCGCGAGGTGGCGGCGGCCGAATCCGATGAGGTCTTCGTGCTCGCCATCCTAGTCATCGTCTTGTCCTCCGGCTGGCTGACCCGAGCTTTTGGGCTGTCCATGGCGTTTGGCGCCTTCAGCATCGGAGTCATGCTGGGGGAGAGCGAGTTCCGTCATCAAGTAGAGATGGATGTCCGGCCGTTCCGGCACATGCTGATGGGATTGTTCTTTGTCGGCATCGGCATGAGGCTGGACATGCGCCTTCTGGAATGGCAATGGCAGATTCTGCTCGCGGGAACCCTCTTGCTCGTTCTGTTGAAGTCGGCGGTGGCGGCAATATCGGCCATGCTGATTGGCGAAAGCTTCGCATCGGCCGGCAAGGCCGCTCTGATCCTGGCCCCCGCCGGAGAATTCGGCTTCGCCTTGATCGCGCTCGCCACGGGAATGGGCGTCTTAAGCGCCGAGACCAGTTCCCAGATCCTTTTGGCGGCGCTGGGGAGCATGGCGCTGAGCCCGCTCTTGATCCGCTACAACTTCGAAATCACCGATTCGGTGATTCGACTGTTCGGCAGGAAGCGCTCGGCGCGCGAGAAGGAAATGGACCGCATTCCCGAGCATCTCTGCGATCACGTCATTCTTGCAGGCTACGGCCGAGTGGGGGAGATGGTCGCCGGCTTTCTTAGAGCCAACGGCGTTCCTTTCATCGCCTTGGATATCGATACCGAGCGAGTCAAGCGCGGCCGGGCGGTGGGGGACACGGTCATTTACGGAAGCTGCGGACGCGTCGAACTGCTACAACGTTGCCATATCGACCGTGCCCGTTTGGCAATCCTCACGTTCAGGTCCTTGAAGGAGGCGCAACGGGTCGTGGGACATATCCGCGCGTTGGGCTATCGGCTCCCTATCCTGGTCAGAACCCAGCATCATCACGACTGCATCGGGCTCGTCAAGGCCGGCGCGGATCATGTCGTGCCGGAAATGTTCGAATCCAGCCTGCTGATCGCGGCGGAGGTGCTCACCATGCTGGGCCTGGCTCGGGATGAGATCGAGCGGCAGGTGGAGGGCGAGCGGGAACGTCACGCGCGGCCATCGCGAACGGCCGCGCGCTAAAAGGCATCACGCGCTCTCCTCGGAACCTGTGTGAGGGCAGGCGGTTGCATCGGCTCTTTCAGGCTCCAGGAAGAATCGAAAATCGCAACAAGCCGCCCCTTCCATGATCGTCTGGGTACGAACCAGCCTGATGCGAGGATTAAAACCCTCGACAAAGGCGGCGTCCCGGTTGCATGACAGGCAGAATCCGAGATCCTTCATGCCATTCGCTTCGTACATTTCGGCGTATCGGCAGCGAGTGACATCGAAGCCGAGACGCTTTTCATTCTTTTCCAGGAAGCGAACCGTCAAGGCTTCGCCCTCGGCCCACAGTTCCTCGACGAGGCGGTGGAGTTCGGCCAAGCCATTACCGCCGAGTTTCTCGGCCATTCGCCGGCCCATGTCTCGAGCCTCCTCGCGGATAGCCTCGGCGGCGATTGCCAGAGCCTTTTCCCGGCCGATCGCCTCAGCGAAGCCCTGAATGAGACAGGCGGCTATCGGCGCCTGGATTTCCCGGCGCTGGAGATGACTCAAGGCCGGCTTTCGTGGATCGCTGGAACCGTCTTCCGGAATAGGAGCATCATCTCGCATGGCAGGGCTCTTCTATCTGGCCGGTGATTGACGCCTCGCGCTCAGGCCTTTCGTCATAAGGATTTGAACCACCGCGAGGCACGATGTGGTTTTAATCAACCCTCTCGGGCGCTTCTCGTGGGTAAGAATCAGCCAAGCCGTTGAAAATGGATTGCTGATTTCCTTGGCACACAGCCTGCAAATACAGGGCTAGCTTGATCCACTGAGTTCCGAAGGTACGTCCCATGAAAGCTTTCGACTTTTTGCTAAATCAGCTCAGTGATCCTGACGCCGATCAAGGCGCAGGCCACTTCGAGAATTGGGTGACAGCCGTTCTGGTGGGATTTCTGGCGTTGGTCACGATCATCGTTTTGATTTGAAGGTAACTTAAGTCTCCGTCTCCATTCCCGGTATCGGCACAGCCTTACCTTGCGGTGCAACAAGGTCTTCATGTGTCTAGCCGGCGCCGCCTTAAGCTCCCGGGCTGTCAGCGTTGGCTCAATTGCGCCTTGGGAGGCACGATCTTGCCTCGAATATCCAGATCGATCAGCATCCGTTTCGCTACGGTCCGCGTGGTGTCGGCATCCTTGAATGGACCGGCGAGCACGGTGTAGCGCCCATTGTCCAATGCCACCGTCCGCGCGGGGATCTGCGGCCCCATGTGATTCAAGACCGCCGCCGCGCGCTGCGCCGTCCGCTCATTTTCCGTCTCCACCGCCCGGATATACCAGCCGCCTTTTTCCGTCGAAGCCGACGGGACCTCTGGGCGGTATAGCTCTTCCGGAGGCGCTAAGGCTATGGCGTCCTGGATCAACTGGGCCAGCGATGGCGTGTGGTCGAGCACTGGTACCGGAATGCCGCGCGCCTCGGCCACCACCGACTCGATCTTGCCCCAATCTAGCTTCCGTCCCTGTTTCTTCTCGATGTCCTTGAGCTTGGCGTACAGATTCTTCTTGAGGGTCTTCTCGTTCAATTCCTCATGGGGCGCATGGACCTCCAGGTAGAGCTGGCCGTTCTGCCAACCTATGAGATAAGGTTGATTGACAATCCGGACCGGCGTCTTCAGCGGCGTGGCATGAAACAGGGTTTTGATATTTTCCGGATAGAGCCGGAGGCACCCATTACTGGCCCGAAGCCCGATGGCGTAGGGCTTATTGGTTCCGTGCACCAGATACTTGGGCCGGTTAAGATACATGGCGTACTCGCCCAGAGGATTGTCGGGTCCGGGCGACACAGCGGGCGGCAGGGGATCGCCTTTCTTCTCGTGATCGCGACGGATGGACTCCGGCACATACCAGGTCGGATGCTCCGCCTTTCGATCCACGTACATGTCGCCTAGCGGGGTGGAACGGCCCTCCTTGCCGATTCCCACCGGATAAGTAATCACTTCGTCCTGGCGCTTGGGCGGAAAGAAAAACAAACGCATTGCCGCCAAGTTCACGACGATGCCCTTGCGCGGCGCCTCCGGAAGGATGAACCGCAAGGGAAGCACCGCGCGGCGGCCGGCCTCCGGCGTCCACATGTCGAGATCGGGATTGGCGGCGCCGATCTCTTCATGCCCCAGGCCGAAATACCGGGCGATATCCGGCAGGGTGTCGCCGGGCTGAACCTCGACGGTGGCGAGCTGGCCAACGATATTGTCGCTCTTGTGCAACACAAATCGGTTGTGCTCGATCTCCGATGCAGCCTCGGGCACCACCAAGCGCATGTCTCTGATCGATGGCTGCCAGGCACAGGCGTGCAGGAATCCCACGATTCCCATCAGCAGCACGAACCGCAATCGCGGCCTGTGATCCGGCCCGAGCCTTTCACTGAAATCGTTGACTAGGTTTAGCACGAGCGAGTTCATTCTCAACGCTATTTCCTCATCTCATCCAAAGCAGCAATCGGATAGCAATAACCATTCCATTGCCATCCCAGGGAAAATCGACCGCTCAAGGCAGCATCCCCGGCCATCCGCCGTCCTCCTCGAGAAAAGATTTCTCAGTCGGCGCTCGCCGTCTTTTTCTCTTCCCGTGCCCTGGACGGCAAAAACTTGCGGTAATCAATGGCGAGCTTGAGCCCTGCGAAGCGGCCGGCCAGCCGGACCAGCTCATCCGTGGAGGGATCAAAGGACAGCTTGACCTCGGCCAGCCGGCGGTTTTCGTATTCCGGCTCCACGGGAAGCGCCTCCGCCTTCAACCGGTATCTCAGCACGTTCAAATCACGGTCCCTAAATTCTTCCGCAGGTGGCCCCATGACTTCAACGATTCGGCTCCGGCTCGGCAGCTTGGCGGATAAGTGGGGCAGATCTTCAGGATCGACTTTCAACTGCTTTTTGCCTTGATCTATCTTGCCCGATCCCAGCGCGCGGATCGAGGCCTCCAGGAACGCCGGGGGCGCCATTTCGAGAAACAGCGGAGAGAAATCGAACGCGGCCAATTGATCGTCCGGCGTGAAGGTCAGCGCGAAGGCGATGGCCCCGGCGGTCTTTCGCTTCGACGAAACGGGAGCGACGCGAAAATCCAGGAACCACCGATAGCCTTGCGGCAGCGCCTCGATCCGGCTCGGGTGCAGTTTGGTCAAGTACCGGAAATCCTCGCTGAACAGCACCGGATGCAGCAGGTTCAAGATGAAATGTTGATTGGCGACCTGGACGCGCATATGCGCGTCGAAATCCGCGAGCTGGTATTTGATTTCAAGAAGCCTTAGCCAAACGCAACCGGACAGGCCCACCGCGAGAAGCGTAAGCAAGGCACGAAGACAAGAACGTCTAATGGTCATCATGATCGGTGATCCGGATGAGCGCGGCCCACGGTGAACCGGACAAGCACGCGCCAAGTAGCGCATTGTCAAACTGCCTTTTCCTGCCTAATGGGAACCATCCAATTCCCTCACCAGCTTCTCCACGAAGCCGATCTTCGCCTCCGCCGTATCGAACGCCATACTGAAGCGCAATTTGTCCTGTCCGTCCAGCTTATAGATCTTGGGCTGCGTCTGGATGAGCTTGATGACCTTCATCGGGTCGATGGGCGGATCGGGATGGAACAAAATGCGGCCGCCCGTGGGACCGGCTTCGATCTTGCGGATTCCGAGTTTTTCCGCTTTCAACTTGAGCTCGGTGATGGCGAACAGCGTCTTGGCCGGCGGCGGCAGGAGTCCGAAGCGATCGATCATTTCCACTTGCAAGGCCCGCAGTTCCTCGCTGTCCCTGGCGTTGGCGATGCGCTTGTACAGCACCAGGCGGGTGTGGACGTCGCCCAGATAAGTGTCTGGAATGAGGGCCGGGATTTGCAGGTCGATCTCGGGGCTGGCTTCGTGAGGCAGAAGATCGAGTTCGGGCTGGCGGCCGGATTGCAGGGCCTTGATCGCCCGCTCCAGGAGCTCGGTGTAGAGCGTCAGGCCGATTTCCTGGATTTGCCCGCTCTGCTCGTCCCCCAGCAACTCCCCTGCCCCGCGAATTTCGAGATCATGGGACGACAGCATGAAGCCGGCGCCGAGATCGCCCGTCGCCTCGATGGCCTCCAGCCGTTTGATGGCGTCGGCGGTCATCATGCCCTTGGGCGGCACGATCAGATAGGCGTAAGCGCGATGGTGCGAGCGCCCGACTCGGCCGCGAATTTGGTGCAATTGAGCCAATCCCAGCAGGTCGGCTCGATTGATGATGATCGTGTTGGCGCTGGGTATGTCGATGCCGCTCTCGATGATGGTGGTGCAGAGTAGCACGTTGAAGCGCTGATGATAGAAATCCAGCATGATTCGCTCGAGTTCCCGCTCCGGTATCTGGCCGTGGGCGATGCGGATGCGGGCGGCGGGAATCAGCGCCTGCAGTTCCCGGGCCATTTTCTCCATGGTCTCGATCTTGTTGTGCAGGAAATAGACCTGCCCACCGCGCTTGATTTCACGAAGGATAGCTTCCTGGACCAGCCCGCCGTCCCACTCGTTGACAAAGGTCTTGATGGCGTGCCGGTTGAGCGGCGGCGTGGCGATGATGGAGATGTCACGGAGACCTGACATCGCCATGTTGAGCGTGCGCGGGATGGGCGTGGCGGTGAGGGTGAGAAAATCCACCTCGCTCCTAAGCTTTTTGAAATGGTCTTTCTGCCCGACCCCGAAGCGGTGCTCCTCGTCCACGATGACCAGCCCCAGTTCCTTGAACTTCACGTCCTTCTGCAAAATCTTGTGAGTGCCGATAAGAATGTCGATCTTGCCCTCGGCCAGATCCTCCATGAATTGACTCGTTTGCTTCCTGCCGACGAACCGGGAAACGGTCTCGACCCGTATCGGCCAGTCGGCGTAGCGATCGCGGAAGTTTTGGAAATGCTGCTGGGCCAATAGCGTAGTCGGGACCAGCACCGCCACTTGCTTGCCATTCTGCACGGCGACGAAAGCCGCGCGCATCGAGACCTCGGTTTTGCCGAAACCCACGTCGCCGCAAATCAGCCGATCCATGGGATGGGGTGCCGCCAAGTCCTTGAGGCAGTCGAGAATCGCCGTTTCCTGGTCGGGAGTTTCCTCGAAAGGAAACCCGGCGGCGAAGGTGGCGTATTCCTCGACGGGAATCCGGTAGCTGAGGCCCTGCCGTGCGGCCCGCTTGGCGTAGATGTCCAATAATTCCGCCGCCACGTCCCGCACTTGCTCCAAGGCCTTGCGCCGGGCCTTCTGCCATTGCTCCCCGCCCAGCTTGTGCAGCGGCGCGGTCTCTGGATTGGCCCCGCTGTAGCGTCCGATCAGGTGCAAAGAGGAGACCGGCACATAGAGCTTGTCATGATTGGCGTATTCCAGCATCAGGAATTCGGTCTCGAGGCCGCCGACGGTAAGCTTGACGAGGCCCAGGTAACGGCCGACGCCATGATCCTGATGCACGACCGGCGAGCCGATTTCCAGCTCTTCCAGGTTGCGCAGAATCTGATCGAGCTTTTGCCCGGCGGCCGCACGGCGCCGGCGGCGCTGCTGAGCCTTTTCGCCCGACAGCTGGGTTTCGGTGACAATGGCGAGCGGGGGATCGGTGATCCAGATTCCGTGGTCCATGGGCGCGACCACCAGGCACAGGCGGTCCGGCCTATCCACGAAATCCTGGAAGGAGTCGACCACCTTCGGCCGGAGGTCATACCGCCCCAGAGTTTCAAGCAGGGCTTCCCGATGGCCTGCGGTTTCCGCGACCAACAGCATCCGGCCGTTCAATTCGGCCATGAAGGTGCCGAGCGCCTCGGCGGGCCGCTTTTGCTTGTCATCGAAAGCGAGCGGGGGCAGCGGCTGGCAGGCGTAGACGTAGACATAGCGATTCAACGCCTGCGCCATGGAAAAAGAATCAGGATAAAGCGCGGAGGACGAAGCGGTGGAGGCCGGCTCCACCTCGCCGAGATCGATTGCTATCCTTGGATAGGCGAGCAGTCGTTCAGCCAGGACATGGGGGTCCAGAAACAACGTTTCTGGCGGGAGAGGGGGTTTGTCGATCTGGCCTAGGCGCTGCTCGTAGCGGCTACGGGTTTCGGCAAAAAACGCCTCGGCAGCCCTCTCCACCGATCCGTGTAGCACCACCGTGGTCTGTGGGGGCAAATAATCGAATAGGGTTTCCGTCTTATCGACAAAGAGCGGCAAATAATATTCGATGCCGCCCGGCGCGATGCCTTTGCTCACGTCCTGGTAGAGCGTGTTGTTTAAGGAGACATCGGGGAATTGGGTTCTAAAGGACTTTCGAAACTGCTTGATGGCTTCGCCATCGAAAGGGAATTCCCGCGCCGGAAGCAGATTTACCTCGTTGATCTTTTCGACGGAACGCTGGGTTTCCACATCAAAAGTGCGAATTGAATCGACCTCCTCGTCAAACAATTCGATTCGATAAGGGATGCTGCTCCCCATGGGAAACAAATCGAGAATCGAGCCGCGCACCGCGAATTCGCCATGCTGCATGACTTGCGAGACGCACTGATAGCCCACGCTTTCCAATCTCTGGCGAGTTTCCTCCAGGTTCAAGGAATTGCCGGGCTTCACGACCAGCGTGTTGCCCAGCACGTGGGTACGCGGACCGAGCCGCTGCATTAAGGTCGATACCGGAGTGAGCAGGAGACCGTGCCGGATGCGCGAGAGTTGCGCCAAGGTCTTGAGGCGTTCTGAAACGATTTCAGGCAAAGGGGAAAAAATGTCGTACGGCAGGGTTTCCCAATCCGGAAAATGCAGCACCGGAATTTTTCGGCCGACAAAGAATTCAATCTCGTGCTCCAAGCGCGCCGCAGCCTGGGTGTCCTGCGTAACCACCAAGTACAGCCCCTTGTTTTTTTGAACCGCTTGGGCCAAAGCCAGGGAATCTCCGCAACCACTTAGATTTTGCCAAGCAACCGCACCTGTCATCGTCCTCGAAGGCAGAACCGGGCTGAAAGGAGAAATGGCTGGAGCTGTTGTGAAAGGCTCGTCCATAATTCGAAATTTAGAGCGGGTTAATAATTCAAGACATGCCATTCGGCAAAGTACAGAAAAGTTATATTTGACGACGGCATAGCCAATCGAAAAGCATTATCGCAAGAAGGCTGGATTGTTCATAAGGAATAAGGGAATATTCCGTAAGCCTAAAGCGTCCCTTAGCTCGAAAGTGAGATTGTCTTGTTTCCAATTCAAAAGGCAGCGGATTTTAATTGAAACAAATCGCCAAGCTGCCGATACATATAGACACACAGCGGCTATAATTTTCGAGGCGGCAACCTCTATCCTCCTAATAACTTCGCTCCTAATAGCTTCCGGACACCCTACTCATAGTCGAATATTTAGGTCTTTGATCGTTTCCATATTCTAAAAATTTTAATATACTCTTGGGCGAAGCGATTAATTAAGCGCCTATCAATAAGTTCAAACATCGGAGGCAGCCAATGGCAAACAACTACACCGATCTTTCCGAATCGGAATTAGCTAGTATGATTGAGAAGGCCCAAAAGGCTCTTAAAGAAAAACGGGAAGGTAAACGTAAGGAAGTGCTTGCGAAAATAAAGGAATTGGCCACTTCGATCGGCGTTACGGCTGAGATTTCAGAGCCTACCAAACCGATCGGGAGAAAAGGTACCAAGGTTCCCATCAAATACCAAAATCCCCATAATCTATCCCAGAAGTGGACGGGCCGAGGCGTAAAGCCGAAATGGCTACAAACCTTGCTCGACCAAGGGCACGATATCAAGGAATTCGAGCTCAACGGTTGATGCTCGAACGGCGCCGGCTGGTACTTGCAGCCAGCGGCGCCGCATGTATTGAATCAAGTCGAGCCGCGCTTCGATATTCCTAAGTTGTCCTATCTGCTTTATCAATCGATTGAGTTATATAAGGCACTCGGCTTGCTCCTTTATGGCATCATTCGATTCTTACTAAACCCTGCCCAATGCTGAACCGGAGAAACATCCAGGCAATCAGTCCAGAAACCGTCTAGTCAAACCGGCATATTCGTCGATACGGCGGTCGCGTAGGAACGGCCAAATGCGCCGGACATTCTCAGCCTGTCTTGGGCTGATTTCCACCAGTAAAACCTGATTTGCCTTATCATCCGCCCGGCATAGGATCTCGCCCTGCGGACCCGCGGCAAAGCTGTTTCCCCAAAACACTATTCCGTTGCTCTGGCCGCTTGGATCAGGCTCCCGCCCGATTCGATTGCAGGCCACCACCGGCAGTCCATTCGCCACGGCATGGCCGCGTTGGACGGTTATCCAAGCATCCAGCTGCCGTTCTCGTTCGTCCGGCTCGTCATCCGGGTTCCAGCCGATAGCCGTGGGATAAAGCAAAATCTCCGCTCCGGCCAAGGCCATCAGCCGCGCCGCTTCCGGATACCATTGATCCCAACATACCAATACTCCGAGTTTCCCCACCGAGGTGGATATGGGCACAAAACCCAGATCGCCGGGGGTGAAATAAAACTTTTCGTAATATCCCGGATCGTCGGGTATATGCATTTTCCGGTATTTACCGGCAAGGGTTCCATTTTTTTCCAAAACCACGGCCGTATTGTGATAAAGCCCGGGCGCGCGTCTCTCGAAAAGTGAGGCAACGATGACGAGGCCGAGTTCCCTAGCCAGGGCGCCTAGAGTTTCGGTGGTCGGACCGGGAATAGGCTCCGCCAGGTCAAAGCGACTACAATCTTCGGTTTGGCAAAAATAAGGGCCAAGATGGAGTTCCGGAAGCAATACCAAGTCCGCGCCTCGATTGGCGGCTTCGCGTATTCCCGCGATCGAAACCTCCAAATTGGCTAGCGAATTCGACAAACCACAAGCTTGCTGGACGAAGCCGATTTTTAGCGAAGAACTCATATCATGGTATTCCAAGGGCTTTGGGAAACTGCATCGTCATGCAATGTAGGCTGCCATATTGCCGGATTAAGGGAAGGCAATTTATGGCGATGATTTCGTGGTCAGGAAAACAATGGGCCAGCCGCTCCAGAGCTTTCTTATCGGCGGGATCGCCATAAACCGGCGCAAGTACCGCATCATTAATGATAAGGAAATTGGCATAAGTCGCCGGCAAACGAGTTTCCGCTTCGCTATAAATCGCTAAGGGAATCGGCAACGGAACCAATCGGTAAGATTGACCGGAATGGGAGACAAAGGTTCTCAGCTGTTCCGCCATGGCCTGAAATTCCCGATAAAGGGGATCTTCCGGCCGATCGCAAGCGGTATAGGCGATAGTATCCGGCGAACAAAATCGAGCCAATGTATCGATATGGGCATCGGTATCGTCACCCTCGGCGTAACCATGGTCCAGCCATAGGATTCTCTTGGCGCCGAGTATGGCGCGTAACCGTTCCTCGATTTGCACCTGATCCATGCCGGAATTGCGATTGGGATTAAGCAGGCAGCGCCGGGTCGTCAACAAGGTACCCGCGCCGTCCGACTCGATACTGCCGCCTTCCAGCACGAAATTCACCGGGCTCAACGGCGTGGTTCCCAATACTCCCGTCGCGTGGAGATTTCGCGCCAGTTGGGCGTCGGCGGCATGGGCATACTTCCCGCCCCAGCCGTTGAAACGAAAATCGAGCAGCCGGACGCCTTCCGGAGTCGCCACGGCAAGCGGGGCGGTATCGCGAACCCACACGTCATCGTAAGGCAGTATCGCGTATCGTACTCGGCCCGCATCCACCTTCAGCGCGGCCAATCGCGAGCCAATATGATCACGATGCGCCTCGTCCCGGCAAGCCACTATCAGTATTTCCCGCCGGGCGATTTCCAAGGCAATGGCATCATACGTTGCTTCCACGGCCGGAAGCCAGCGGCTGAAATCGCCTTCCGCATAAGGCCAGGCCAAAAGCACGGCCGATTGCTCGGCCCATTCGGGTATCAGATAAGTAGTCGGAGACGAAGCTTGGATCACGGAGGGTATGGGTTATCGGGTAAAAAGGCGGGGATTTTAGCTCAAAAAGAGTATCAGCGGTTCAATTAGGCTTGAAGTCGGCCCATTTAATTCGCGCGGCAGGTTAATGGCATAGTCATGCGGGCTGACCCGAGCCGCTCTTGCTGCGGCAAAGCGGGCGAGCGGGGCCGAGAAAATGACAAAAGGGAAGTTTTCCCATACAAGGGAGTAGCGGCTCATGATACAAGGCGCTTCTTTTTGCCGTCTAAAACCCTAGCTTATCGATTATGACTCTCCCCAAGACAGCTCTCGTCCTGTCACTCATCGCTTCCCCGCTAGAAGCCGAGAATGCACCCGCCACCAGCGCAGGACAAAAACCCGAAAACGCATTGGAAATGCCGGAAGTCAACGTCATCGGTCTGACTCCGCTGGCCAGTTCGGGACTCGCGCGGGACAAGGTTTCCGCCAACGTCCAAACCGTCGAGGACGAGGACATCTATCGCCATGAAGCCTTTACCCTGACGGATTTCATGCGCCGTCAGCTCGGCAGCGTGAACATCAACGACAGCCAAGCCAATCCGTACCAGCCGGATCTGACCTATCGCGGCTTCATCGCCTCGCCGCTCCTGGGTACTCCCATCGGCTTGTCCGTCTATCAGGACGGGGTGCGGGTCAACGAACCCTTCGGCGATACTGTCAATTGGGATTTGATCCCCCGCTCGGCCATCGCCAACATGGAGCTCGTGCCGGGCTCTAACCCCTTGTTCGGACTCAATACTCTGGGCGGCGCGATCTCGGTGCGGACCAAGAGCGGCTTCAGCCATTCCGGCACGCGAGCGGAGCTGTACGGCGGCTCGTACGGGCGCAAGGCTTTCGAGTTCGAGCACGGCGGCTACAAGGACCAAGTGGATTGGTTCGTCACCTCCAACATCTCCGAGGACGACGGCTGGCGGCCGTTCAGCCATAGCGCCGTGCACCAGGTATTCGCCAAGGCGGGCTTTGAAAACGAAACCACCGATCTGGATTTTAGTTTCACCTACGCCGACAATACCTTGAACGGCGTCGGCCCGACACCGGCCAGTTTGCTGAACAAGAGCCGGTACGCCATTTACACGGCCCCCGATACCACGGAAAACACCCTCTATTTCTTCCAGCTCAAGGGCAGCCACCAGTTCACGGAGAAATTGAGCCTCGCGGGAAACGCCTATTACCGGGGTAGTACCATTCAAAGCTTGAACAGCAATACCGGCGAGGATTGCGCCCGTTATCTGAACGGCACCCACTGCAGGACCGAGGACGGAGGGCTGGCGCCGGCGTTCGCCAACGAGACGACCCGCAGCGTGCAGGATGGAAGCGGCGCGAATCTGCAATTGACTTCGACCCACGACATTTTCGGCCGCCAGAATCAGTTCACGGTCGGAGGCGGCTACAACGGTGGCCATACCCACTATATCCAGGCCAATCAGGACGCCTTTTTAGCGCCCGCAAAAAACACGGTGGGAAGTTCGCCGTTCCAAACAGAAACCGATCTCAAAGGCATCAACGAGTATTTCAATACCTTCGCCACCGATACCTTCTCGGTGCTGGACTGGCTGGACATCAACGCCTCGCTGAACTGGATCAAGGCCAATATCATCTTGAACGACCGAATCGGAACGGCTTTGAATGGCAGCCACAATTTCGAGCGGGCCAACCCCGCCGCGGGTTTCACCCTGAATCCCTTAAAGGTCCTGGATTGGGATGCACCCCTTCAGGAACTGACATTTTTCGGAAATTACAATCAAGGGTTCCGCGCCCCGTCGCCGGTGGAACTCACCTGCGCCGATCCGAACGCCCCCTGCTCGCTGCCCAATAGCTTCATCGCCGATCCTCCCCTGAAGCCGGTGGTTTCGGAAACCTTCGAGGCCGGCATGCGGGGCAAAGTCAGCGCGGCCCTGCAATGGTCCCTCGCGTTTTACAAGACTCGCTCGAACAACGACATCATGTTCGTCAACGCGGGAAACGGCCTCATCAGCGGTTATTTCCAAAACGTCGGAACGACCCAGCGGCAAGGCGTCGAGCTGGGCCTGAGTGGCGCTTGGGAAAAACTCAATTGGTATTTCAATTACAGTTTCATTGATGCGACTTATCGCAGCACCGCCGTGTTGAACAATGCTCTCGGGCCGGAATTGGTGCATGCCGGCGACCGCATTCCCAGCCTTCCCGAAAATCTGGTCAAGCTGGGCTTGGAATACGAAATCTTGGCCGGATGGTTTGTCGGCGGCGATCTCCAGCATGCCTCCAGCCAATACGCCAGGGGCGATGATTACAATCGATTCGGCCGGATCAGCGGATATACGGTGCTCAATCTGAATACCCGCTATGCGGTCACCGAAAACGTGGAGCTATTCGCCATGGCCCACAATGTTTCCAATGCCGAGTATGCCAATTTCGCCGTCCTCAATAGCAATTTCTTCACGGGACAACCGGAGCGCTTTCTAAGCCCCGGCGCGCCCGTTACGGGTTTCGCGGGAATTCGGGTGCGCTTCGATTAATCCGACCGCAGAGGGCGCAATGATTCATTTCCAAATAGAAATGGTCTGCAATAAGTAAGGAATGGTCCATATTCCTTTAGTTAGTTCGTGGCGCTTGGATTGACCAACTCCGCACGAGATAAGGCCATGTCCCGCTTGCTCGAAGGCGATCCGCTCACGCGGGTCCGCGCCTATCACCAGCGTACCAAGCACGGTTTCAGGTCCTACGCTCGAGGACCGGGCCAACTCGATTGGGCCACCCAGCCCGATCCGTTCCGCCGTTACAGGGGAGCGCCGGTGCTGGAACTCTCTTTGGCCGCCGAGCGCTTTAAGATTCCCTATGCCGATTTGTTCCGGCCCGGTGCGGCAGCCATCCAGTCCTCTGCTCGGGAGGCGATCGCCGCGCTGCTGGAACTCTCTTTTGGCCTTTCGGCCTGGAAGGCGTACGGCGGGGAGCGCTGGGCCCTGCGCTGCAATCCCTCAAGCGGCAATCTGCATCCCACCGAGGTCTACCTGGTGGCGGGGGAAGGCGCGGGACTCGAAGCCGGCGTCTATCACTACGTCAGTCACGATCATGCCCTGGAGCAGCGCTGTCGGGCCGAGTTGCCGTTCCAGGGGCTCTTGGTGGGGCTGGCCTCCATCCACTGGCGGGAGGCCTGGAAATACGGCGAGCGGGCCTATCGCTATTGCCAGCATGACGCGGGCCATGCCCTCGCCGCTCTGCGCTACGCGGCGGGCGTTCTCGGCTGGTCGGTCTCGGTGCTGGACGCATGGAGCGACGTGGATATCGCGGGATTGCTGGGCCTGGACCGGGAAGAGGATTTACAAGGCGCGGAGCCCGAAGCGCCGGACGTGCTGTGCCGGATTCATTGCGGCGTTCCGGAATCCGGATCGGCGGTGAAGATCGACGAGTTGGTGGCGGCGGCGAGAGCCGGCGCCTGGCGAGGCGCGGCCAATCGACTGAGCCGGCGGCATTCGCACGATTGGCCGGTCATCGAGGAAGTCCATGAGGCGGCAAAAAAACCTCGTACCCCGCCCCACGTTTTTGCATCGTTCGAAACGGCGCCTCTTCGGCCCATCGCCTGCGGGCTTTCCGCCGTTCAGATCATCAAGCAGCGGCGCAGTGCCCAGGCTTTCGACGGCATCACGGCCATCACCGCGGACACCCTGTTCCGGATGTTGGACGCCACCCTGCCCCGCTCCGGCATCCCGCCCTTCGATGCCTGGCCCTGGCCGCCGAAGGTGCATCTCGCCCTTTTCGTGCACCGCGTGTCGGGCTTGCCGCCAGGGCTTTATCTGTTCTGCCGACGCGAGGCCGCGGTGGAAAAGCTGCATTCGGCGAAGGCGGAGGATTACGACTTCGAGCCGGTGGAACATTGTCCGGCGCACCTGCGGCTGTTCCGATTGCTCCGCGCCGACACCCGGCAGGCGGCCCGCGCGCTGTCCTGCCATCAGGAAATCGCTTCCGACGGGGCTTTCAGCCTGGGCATGCTGGCGGAGTTCGAGGCGGCACTGGAGGAGGATGGCCCCTGGGCGTATCGCCATCTTTTTTGGGAGACCGGCCTGATCGGCCAGGTTCTGTATCTGGAGGCCGAGGCCGCCGGCGTTCGGGGTACCGGAATCGGCTGTTTTTTCGACGATCCCGTGCACGAGGCGCTGGGCCTTGACGGCACCGAGTTTCAGAGCCTCTATCATTTCACCGTCGGCGGCCCCCTCACCGACAGCCGGCTGGAAACCCTGCCCCCTTACGGGCACCTGACGAATCGATGAGCTCGGGAGAACTTCTCTCCGCGCGGATGCGGCTCCTGACCACGCTCATCTCCGGCGCCTCGGCCGAAATTCCCGCCCGCCTTTAAAACCCCAAGTGCTGCCGCCAACCCGACGATCCGTCTCGCGCTGACGGCGCCTTTCACTAATTCTAAACCCAACCATCACGCCTTCTTCATAAAGGGCCACTACGATCGCCGAACTTCAAGCCTTGGCTTGAGGCCCGCCCGATTTCTTACCCAATACACAAAAGGATGTTTAGAAACATGAAGCTGAAAGCCCTCGCATTTGCTGTCTCCTCGATAATCGCCACGTCAGCTTTCGCCCAGAAACCGGATTTCGGCCAAAGAATCGAAGCTCTCGCCAAGGCTCAATCGCGAAAGCTGTTCGGCACTCTCGGCACCTTGAACGAATCCTCCAGCGCCAGCGTGGATGCGGCGACCGCCGAGGCCGACCCCAGAACACTCGTCACCGTCGCCCCCGGACTTCGGGTGAAAGTCGTCAGCGCCGCCTCCAACCTGGGCGCGAACACCGACATGATGGTGCTATGGCCGAACGATAGCGCACCGACCCACCTGATTGCCTGTAACGAGCAGAATGCTTCGAAGGTGGGTGTGCAGAGGATCCGGCTTTCCGATGGGCTAGTCGAGGACATCATCTCGTCCGGACTCACGAGCTGCGATCCGGCTGAAATCACCCCCTGGGGCACCGTCGTGGTCGCCGAGGAAGCCGGCTCCAATGGCCGCCTGTTCGAGATCCTCGATCCCCTGAACACGACCGGAGTGACGGTCAGCGGCTCAGGGCTCAGCACCACCACCAGCGATCCGGCGCATGTCGCCCATCGTCCAGCCCTAGGTCAGCTGTCGTACGAGAGCGTCGCGATCTATCCGAACGGCGTCGTGTACTACGGCGACGAGAAACGCCCCACGAACGGCAATCTCGGCGGCTCGTTCTTCAAATTCATCCCGGCCACCCCGTGGGCGGCCGGCAGCCCGCCGATCACTGACCTTGCGCATTCCCCGCTGACCAACGGGCACGTCTTCGGCCTCCGCCTCGGCAAGCGTAGCGACAACACCGATTTCGGTCCGGGCAATCAAACCGGCCGCGGCGTATGGGTCGAGGTGGTCGACGGCCAGGTGATCGGTTCCACGACCGTCAATCGCATCGATCTCGCGGCCGCCGCCACGGCACTCAAGCTGACGGCTTACTACCGTCCCGAAGACATCGACATCGATCCCAAGGCGCGCGCGGCCGGCAACGTCCGGTTCTGCGGCGCCAACACCGGCGAAGACAGCCCCAATGGCAGCCGGAATTACGGCGAGGTCTTTTGCATTACCGACGGCACGATCGCAGAGGCGGCAGCCATCAACACCACAACCCAGACGACGGACGGCGCCACTTACACCTTGAATGCCGGCCCCGGCACGACAATTCCCGAATACCAGCCTCTGGTCATCCCCTATTTCGACTTCGGGATGCCGGACAATGTCGCTTATCAGCCGGGCACGGGCAACTGGCTGATCCACGAGGACGGCGAGGGTCCGGAGTATTCGCCGCCGCGCAACAACGACATCTGGTCTTGCCTAGATGACGGCGCTGACCGGGATGGGCTTTCCGACAGCTGCGCGAAGCTCATCACCCTGAACGACCTGACGGCCGAGCCCACGGGCGGTGTGTTCGACGCGACCGGCAAGCGCTTCTTCGTCAGCATTCAGCACAACGTCACCGGCCATGGCGTGGTCCTGGAAATCACGGGCTGGCGATAAGCCGAATTAAACCCTAAGAATCCGAGCGCGCGCCTCTCGGGGCGCGCTTACCTGTGTAGTGACCTGACCCGCAGCACATTCCGCGAATTCGCGGCCTTGCGAATAGTGATGACCGGGAGATCGGAGCCGCGAGGCCGAATAGGCTCATCCTTCCCCATCGCCCTCACCGGGCATCGTGGAAAATAATTCCTAGCGTATGGCGATATCCCGAGCGGACGCGGCTGACGCCATGCCGAACCTGAACCCGATGCACGCCGCGCAATCCCTTCGACGGGCGACAACGAACGGCGAAAATGACGGCATCACCCTGCCCGAGGGGCACGACCTCGGGCCGCGCCTGCCGGCGCGGGCGCTGCTCGGTGAGCACGAACTCGCCGCCGGCGAAGTCCCTTCCGGGTTCGGACAAGAGTATCGCGGCCTGGAGCGGAAAAACCTGCTCCCCGTAGAGATCCTGATGCAGGCAGTTGAAATCGCCCGCCTCGTAGCGAAGCAGCAGCGGGGTCGGGCGGTTCTGCCCGGCTCCGTGGCAACGGGCGAGAAAGTCCTCGTGCCGTTCCGGATAGCGGACGGCGAGGCCCATGGCGGCGTTCCAGCGATTGGCGATCGGCGCGAGGCAGGAATAGAGCATCGTCCGAAGGCGAGCGACGAGCTCGGGTAGTGGATACCTGAAATACTGGTACTCGCCCTGCCCGTAACCCTGCCGCTCCATGACGATGCGGCTTCGGAACAGATCTTTCTCCGGATAAAGATCGGCCAGTGCCCGGCATTCGTCCGGAGCAAGCAGGCGCTCCAGCACCGCGCTGCCTTGGGCGTCGAGTTCCCGGGCGACGCGGCCCCAATCGTACGCCTCCACCCGCTCTCCGATGCGCGTCGCCGAAAGGGGGACCGCGGCGGTCACGGTCTGGGCGTTCATGCGCTCATCTCCCGCTCGAGCAGGGCGCGCTTGCGCTCGACGCCCCAGCGGTAGCCCGCCAGCGCGCCATCCGTCCGCACGATCCGATGGCAAGGAATCGCCACCGCCAAGGGATTGGCGGCGCAGGCCCGAGCCACCGCCCGGACTGCCCTCGGCGCGCCGATCCGGCGGGCGATTTCGCCATAGCTCGCCGTCGCGCCGGGCGGGATACCGCGCAACGCCCGCCAGACCCGCCGCTGGAACGCGGTGCCCTGAATCTCGAGCGGCAATTCGAGCTCCAAGGCCGGAGCCTCGATCAAACCCAGGGCCCTGGCCACGAGCGGCTCGCGCGCGGCCCCGCCACCCATCCGGCGGGCGCCCGGAAACCGGTCTTGAAAATCACGCGTCAAGGCGTCCGGATCATCGCCCAAGAAAATCGCGCAAATTCCGCGTTCGCTCCAAGCGACCAGGATGGCCCCCAGGGAACATTCGTCCACGGCGAAACGCGGGTCTGGGCGGGGTGCGCCGGCTCCGTCGGCCGAGTCGACAAAGCCGCCGTCCAGCATGAAGTCGCAGGCCAAGGCGGTGGTCCGGCGGGGATCGCGCGCCTCGGCGGGGGCGAGCGCCGTATTTTGGGCCAATGCGTTCATCACAGATCCTCTCGAATGGCTCTCAAGGGTTGAGCGTACTGTATCAGCAAGCTTGGACTCCCGCACTGGCCTACTGGCCCTTTGCCTGCGAGAAAGGGGCGCGAGCGACTGCCCACGGCGGATTAAGACAGCTTTGCTCTTGACAACCTTCTCTCCTGGAGTATTATACCATCCAGCTAGATGGTAATTGGATGGAAAATGAAGCTATGGCCGGCGAGACGGAGAAGATTACGATTAACCTCGGGTTCGTGGATCTTGGGCAGATCGATTTATTGGTGCAGGAAGGCTTTTATTCCAACCGCACCGACTTCATTCGCACCGCGATCCGCAATCAGCTCGCCGCCCACGCCGATACGGTCAAGCAGACCGTGGCCCGCAAGACCTTGGCGCTCGGCCTACACCACTACACCCGCGAGGACCTGGAGGCGGTGCAGGCCAAGGGAGAAAGGCTCGAGATTCAGGCGCTGGGGCTGGTGATCATCGCCGATGACGTGCCGCCCGAACTCGCTCGCGCGACCATCGAGTCGATCGTCGTTCTCGGCGCCTTGAGGGCCTCCGCCGAGGTCAAGGCGGCCTTAGCGGACCGAGTCCGGTAACCGGCCGCGTCCCCTTGCGGCGTTCGGGCGGTTTAAGGGCAACGCCCCTTGAGAGCCCGCCATTGCCGAGTCTGATCCAATCCAACGGTGATCGAAATTCATAAGGAGACTTTGAACATGAACGATGGAAGGCTTAAAGCGATGGCGGAAGCCACTCGCCTTACCCGCGCGGGTCGGCTGCACGAAGCGGCCGCCCTCATTCAGCAGATGCTTCAAAGGCGGTTCACGCCCGAAGCCCCAGATCTTGCCGTCAATGAGCCTGCCGAGGTGAAATTCAAGCTCGTTGAGCCGACTCGGCGGCTGGATCAGTCCGCCGCTCAGCCCCCAAAAACACCATTCCGTCCCGAGGGAGCGAGCGCACGTCACCGATCCGCGCCCCTAAAGGCGCTGGATCAATCTCTCCTGAATCGTTTGAAAAAATCGATTTCCAAGCCCAAGCTGGACCCCTCAAACCCCGAGGTCGAAGCCGGTGGCCGCTTTATCGAGGACTCCTTTACCCACCAGGCCGGTACCCGTACTTACAAGCTTTACATCCCAAGCGGATACCGCGGGCAGGCTCTGCCGCTGGTCGTCCTGCTCCATGGCTGCACGCAAGGGCCGGATGATTTCGCGGCGGGCACCCGCATGAACGTCCTGGCCGAGCGGGAACCATTTTTCGTCCTCTACCCGGAACAGGCGACCTCCGCCAACCCGTCGCGGTGCTGGAACTGGTTCAAGGCCTCCGATCAACGCCGAGGCGAGGGCGAGCCCGCCCTGATCGCCGATCTCACGCGCCAGGTCGTGAGGACCTATCGCCTCGATGAGAGGCGAGTGTACGTAGCGGGTCTTTCGGCGGGCGGGGCCATGGCCATGGTCATGGGCGTGACCTACCCCGATGTCTATGCGGCCATCGGGGTCCATTCCGGATTACCTTACGCGGCCGCCCACGATCTCCCCTCGGCCTTCGCCGCCATGCAGCAGGGCCAGGCCAATCCTGGCCTAGCGCCAAGCCGAAAGCTTTCGGATCCGGCAAGCGCGATTCAACCCGTTCCGGCCATTGTGTTCCATGGAGATCGGGATACGACCGTTCACCCCGGCAATGGCGATCAGGTCTTGGTGCAGTGGACGAAGGCATACGCCAGCAACGGGTGGGATACTGGAACGAAACTGAAGCTGCGAATGACGGAGGAACGGGGACAGGTACCTCAAGGGCATGCCTACACCCGCGCCCGTTATCAGGCGCTGGACGGTCAGACCGTCCTGGAGCGCTGGCAGGTGCACGGGGCGGGCCATGCCTGGTCGGGGGGGAGCCCGAAGGGCTCGTATACCGACTCCCAGGGGCCCGATGCTTCGGAAGCGATGGTGCGCTTTTTCTTGAGGCACGCTCAGCAGAACACGTCATCGCCGCCCGGCCCGCGCCAAGGGCGCCGAGACTAGGTTTCTGAGGCTCGATCCTCCGGCGGGGCCTTGGCGATCTTCTAGCGGAATTCGCCAAGGCCCTCAACCACGCACTAAGGCGTATCACTTCCTGATACGGTGTCGCAACACGCGCAACGCGATTTAGGCCGAGTGCTTTAACAAAAACTCCATCAGCACCGGGTTGAACCGCTCTGGCCGCTCCATCGGCAACATATGCCGTGCGTCATGAATTACCGAGACTTCCGCCCGCGGCATCCGGGCCGCATAAGCTTCCTTGAAGGCTATCGGCGTGTAATCTTGATCGGAAGCGATCACAAGCGTCGGACAGTGAATAGCGTCTAAGTGATCAACAACGCTCCAGCCTACCAGCGCCTGTAAGGCGTCACGGTAAGCGCGGGAATCATTCTCGGCCAAGCGGTCAATGAACTGCTGCCGTAGGGCGGCTTGCTCCGGCTTCGGAAACAGAGGCTTACCTAGAGCCTCTCCCATCTTCCGCATGCCTCGGAGTCGAATGATGAGCTTTCTCCGGAGGATCTGCCTTCGGGGAAGGATGAATTTCGGACCGCTGTTGACGATCACCAAGCTCCGCACGAGTTCCGGCGCGCTGACGGCGAGCTGAAAGGCGATCATGCCTCCCATGGAAAGGCCGACGACATGGCTTGGCGCGAGTCCGAGGAGCCGGATCAATTCCGCGGTGTCGGCGGCGAAATCGGCGATGCTGTAAGGACCGGGCGGCTTGTCCGATTGGCCATGGCCGCGAACATCAAAAGCGACCACTTTGAAGCGCTCGGAGAAGCACGCGACCTGGGCCTCCCAGTCACGGGTGCTGGAGCCCAGGCCGTGAATGAAAAGCAAGGCTGGGCCTTGCCCCTTGCTTTCATAATAGAGCTCGATGCCGCGAATGCGAAGTTTAGGCATGGGTCGTTAACACGTTGCTCCTGCGAAACCGGCTTGCGCCTCAGGCGCCCGGACCGCGACTTCAGAGAAGTCTGCCGCATCTTTAAGCCGCTTTCAAAATCGCGCGATTCAGCGGCCGGGTTAATTTCTCGACCTCGCGCCTTGGGAGTTCTCCCCAAAAGCCGCTTAGCCTCTATCCGGCGTTTTCCGTTGAAGAGGTCCTGATTCCCTTCCTCAATACTCGACCCTTTCATCGAGCGCCGGGCCTAAAAGGATACATTGACCTCGACAAAGCCGTAATCGGCATCGTTTTTCAACTGATAAGCGTTGCGGGTCACGGTATCGCCGAAGGCGTGGCCGTAATACGCGCTCCAGAAAACATACTTGTTCAGGGTATACGTGAAGCTGACATCCACCAATTGCCCCACCCGTTCATGGCCGCCGGAGGCCCGGCCGAAGTAGCCGAAGCTGCCCGAGCGCGAGGTGGCTCCTGACCCTCCATAGAAAAGATCGCTGCCCTCGGCTAGGGAGAGATAGTGGTAGTCCACTCCCAGCTTGGTGGCTTGGGTCGGCGCCACGATCACCTGGGCGAAGGCATCCTGGAGATTCATGAGATTGAAGAACGGGAACTTGGCTTGAACGCGCACCGTCGGCAACACCTGAAAGAAGGTTTCGTGACGGCCGTCGCGGGAGTTGGTGTCGCCGGAACTCCGGAAATATCCGGCCCTGATCCAAGGCTTGAGAAATACGTCGGGCCATTGATAGCCGAGTTCCGCGGTGGCCGCATAGGCGCTGTGGTTCAGATTGGTCCAGTCGCCGAACTGATAGGCGCCCCACAGCAGGCCGTCGAGCGCGCCGGGGCCGAACTTCGTGACGAACAGCCAATGCGTGCCGATGGTGCTGATCGCCAGGCTCTCGCGGCTCAGTTTCGGACGCAAGGGAAGCGGCCGGTTATCGGTCGGCTGAACATCGCGGTCATCGCCGTAATACAGATAAAACAATCGAGCCTCCGTGTCGGGCAAGAGCGCCCCCCGCTTGCTGGTCAGCGCGCCGTAGGCCAGATCGATATGGCTGATTTGATCCTGGGCGTGGATATTGAATCCACCCTGCGTGGGGTGCGTGGCGGACAAGGTGAGATTGACCAGGGGATTATCGTAAACCAGCGAGAAGCCGTCGAAACTGCGACTTATATGAGCGAAATCGAAGGGACCGATCAATTTTTGAGAGACCCGCGCGAGCTTCAGAAAGTCGAATTTGGTGTCTCCGGTGCGGTATTCGAGCCCGTCCGAAATTTCGAAGCGGCCACCCTTGAAGAACGAATTGGGCAACCCGACCAGCGACTGGAGCTTGAGGTTCAGATAAGCCTGCTTGAGAAAGACCTGACCAGGATTGATGCTGCCGCTGTCCTTATAGTAGGCTCCGCCGAAGGGACCCAGCGGCCCGACCGAAGGCCCCGCGAACGCCCGATCGGGTAATCCATATAAACCGGTGTACTGGCCTTGGACGAGGCCTTCGAGGTAAGGCGTGTCCAGAGCGATGCCCAGCCTGGCGCGGAGGGCCCCGAAATCATAGTCATTATCGTTGGCGGTCACACCCGCCGCAGGATTCAGAGCCGGTTTGAAGAAATCGAAGGCTTCGTAGCGAGCCCGGAGCTCACCGAGAATTCTGAGATTAGGCGTGATCTGGCCCAAGGGTGGTTCGTCCTCGGCGAATAGCGGGGGTTCGATCAGCAAAAGCGACACGACGGTCAAGGCCCACGGGAGCCGCCGCTTAGGACTAAAAAAACTGGGCTTATGCCAAAGAAATATTCGACCCCGAAAAATTTTCTCGATCATGGATGGGTTTCCTTATTATTCAGATAAAAACCTATGGCCACCGAGTTTTGAAAACAAAAAAGCGCCCATGCGATTCATGCAAATCGCAGGACGCCTTTGTCCTATTCTCGTATCCACCGCCACCTTCGGCGCTGAATACTACATTACGTAAATCAGTAGCAGGCCGAACCGGCTGGAGCGGAATTCAACCTGTTTGCTACTCGGTAACAGTGATATTCAACCAATCCACACCGGAGTTATTGTTACTCCCTTGGCTCGTAGGCAAAAAAGCGCCTGTGTAAACCCTTCAATAGAACGTGGGTATCATCGACGCCTTCGTCTCTTATCCTTCGCCCTCGTTGGCGCGGAGTGGATTAACGGAGAAGTGCTTAAGCAGGAACAATGCCACTGGCCTATCAGAAACAAGTATCATGGGCTTAGCGCCATTTCCAGAAAGCGGGCCGAATCGGTTTTATTCGAAATGTGAGATTCCGGTGCAACTCGCTCCAAAGGCGGGCATGGCTGGATTTTCTCTTCCAGTGGATACCCTTTAGCCAGGCTATTGCAAGGGATGCGGCCAATCCTGGCGATGAAGACCTGGAAAAGGCGGCCTCGTGATCTAGGGAATTTATCCGAGAATAATAAGGGTATCGGCCGATGCCCTTACTCAAATATATAAACCGGTATCAATAGGATCACGCGGCGAAAATTACAGGACCGCCGATAGGCTCCTCGAATAATGCGGTTGTCCCTTGCCGCCCTTCGAAGCGATCATCCTCATCGGTGTAGGGCCATTAAAGGTCCGCTAGACCGGCCCTAGCCTCTTTTCGGATTGACCGGAAAGCCGGATGCGAGAGAATTGTCCTACAGTTCTAAGGAGAAGGCTTAAGCGGCCCTTTCCGGCTCGCTAGGTTCTGGCCTTTTAGGTAGGCGATGTTGCAGCCCGCGAACAGAGGAGAACGACAATGCGCCAGCTGGTCCTGTTCGGCTTACTATGGGGTGGCGGATTATGGCCCGATGTCTCCGACGCGGACGTGGATCATACGTTGTCCCTCAGCGTGGTGCAGATTCAAGCCTACGCGGGGCCCGGCAAAATGTTCTTCGGGTCCGGGGTGGTGGTGGGGCCGGATCGGGTGGCGACTAACTGTCATGTCACCCGCGCCGCGCTTCGGGTAACGGTCGCCAAGGGCTCGGTGAGCTATCCCGCAGTCAGTCAGCAGGCCGATACCCGGCACGACCTCTGCCTGCTGGCGACGCCCGGAATTCCGTTTCCATCCGCGAGCCTCGGCCAAACCGAACAACTCGCGATCGGCCAGCCGCTCTATTTCTATGGATACCCCCGCGCTATCGGCATCAGCTTTTCGGAAGGGAAAGTTAGGGCCTTGCATCCCTTCGAGGGCAGCCGCATCATCGAGACCTCGGCGAATTTCACGCTGGGAGCGAGCGGCGGCGGGATCTTCAGTGCCAACGGCAAGCTGGTGGGGCTGGCAACCTTTTTGTCAGCCGGACACGCGGGCGGCTACTATGCCATTCCCTCGGACTGGATTCCTGGCCTTAGCGCGCTGGAAGCCCACAAGATCGGGCCGCTGCAAGGGCTTTCGTTCTGGGAGGACGCCGCGACGCTGCCGGCGTTTCTCCGCGCCCCGCCAAGACCCTAGGTGGCGGATGCCGGGCTGAGCGCGGGACACACCTTATACCGTCACTAATATCCGTACCGCGTCCAGGCGCAGGCGGGCGGCCTGGATGGCCGCGTTCATGGCGACGGCATTCTCCTTGATCTGGTCCAGTTCTTCCTTGCGCACGTTCGGATTGACGCGCCGCAACGCGGCCAGGCGCTTGAGTTCGGTGGTCATCGCGTCGAGCATGCGCTTGGCGCTGTCGGCGATGATCAAGGGCAGTTTCGCCTGGGCCTTTCGCGCAGCCAACTTCAGCAGCCGCTCGATGAGCTTCCGCTGGCCGCGCACGAGCTCCAGGGCGTGTTCCCGGTCGAATTGCCGGGGCTGCTCCACCAAGCTCTCGAAGGAGAGAGCGCCGAGATCGGCCCCGGCTTGATCGAACAGGTAGCGCAGCGACGTAGGTGGAAGAAACCGGCCGACGTGCAGACGTTTGGGCGCGCTGCATTCGACTAGAAAGAACGCCTCGACCAAAAATTGGCCCGGTTCCAGCTCGGGATGGCGTGCCACGCTCAGGGCGGCATTGCCGTGCTCGCTGTTGAGCAGAAGATCGATGGCCCCGCGCACCATCGGGTGCTCGAAGGTCAGGAACAGCATGTCCTCGCGGGCCAGGCCGATGTTCCGATTCAAGGTGACGGTGACGCCTTCGTCCGGCAGTTCCGGGAACTGGGTGCGCATGTATTCGCCGGGCCGCAAGATGAAGCAGGACTCGGAATGCTCTTCCACGCTGACCCCATAGGCATCGAAAACCCGTTCCAGGTAGGGCCAGAGGAGCCCATTATGGTCGGCTTTCCGCACCTCTTCGACCAGCCCTTCCGCCTCCTCCTTGCGGCAGGAGTTGAGCTCCAACAGCCGATCGCGGCCCTCGTGCAATTGCTGCCGGATTTGGGTCGAGAGCCGCCGGGCCGCCTCGATCAGCGCCGCTTCCGAATCGGCCTCGGAATGATGCAGTAGCGCGACGAGCTTTTCCTGGAGCCGAGCGTAAACGGCGGGCGCGGCCGGATTAAACTCGCAGAAGGCGTTCAGGGCCTCGTGATACCAACGGAACAGCACGCTTTGGGCGCTAGGCTCGAAATAGGCGGCGTGGATGCGGATGGTCTCGGTCTGCCCGATGCGGTCCAGCCGGCCGATGCGTTGCTCCAGAAGATCGGGATTGAGAGGAAGATCGAACAGCGCCAGATGATGGGCGAACTGAAAATTCCGGCCCTCGCTGCCGATCTCCGAGCAGACCAGCACCTGCGCGCCGTCCTCGAAATCGGCGAACCAAGCCGCGGCCCGGTCGCGGGCGACGATGCCTAGCCGCTCGTGAAAAGCCGCCGCCCGTATGCCGGCGTTGCGTAGGGCCTCTTCCAGGTCGATGGCGGTCTCCGCCAAAGCGCAGATCACCAATATCTTGGCTGGCCGGAGTCGAATCAGGGTCCGCGTCAGCCATTCGACCCGCGGGTCCAGCCGCCACCATTCGACACTAGAGGAGTTCTTCCGGCGGTAAAGGGTTTCCGGATGAAGCCGCTCGTCGAGGCCGGCGGATTCATCGGCGAAGAGAGCCCGATAGGGCTCGGGCCAGGGCAGGGCCTCGGCCAAGAGTTCCCGCTCCGGAAAGCCCTTGACCGTGGCGCGGGTGTTGCGGAACAAGACCCGCCCGGTGCCGTGGCGATCCAACAGCAATTGGATCAGCGCTTTCCGCGCCGGCTCGGCGGTGGCCGGATCCTCGATTCGGGCCAGTAGGTCGTCGGCCAAATCCTGGGAAATGAGAGCCTTGAGCCTGTTCAGGGTGTTCCGGTCCAGTTCCGGGTCATCGAGCAAATGGTGGATGACCTCGGCCAGCGCTTGGTATTCCCGTTCCTCCGCCAGAAACCGTTCGAAGTCGTAGAAACGGTCCGGATCGAGCAGGCGGAGCCGGGCGAAATGGCTTCGCTTGCCCAATTGCTCCGGAGTCGCCGTCAGCAGCAGAAGGCCCGGCACGGCCTGACCCAGCGTTTCGATGAAGCGGTACTCGGGGCTCGCCCCCTGCTCCGACCAGGCCAGGTGATGCGCCTCGTCGACGACGCAAAGGTCCCAGCCGGCGGCCAGGGCCAGCTCCCGCCGCTCGGCGGCGGCCATGAAGAAATCCAGGCTGCACAAGACCAGTTGCTCGCTCTGAAACGGATTGCCGTCGTGGATCTGCCGGTAGCGCTCCGGGTCGAACAGGCTGAAACGCAGATTGAAGCGCCGGCGCATTTCCACCAGCCACTGGTGCAGTAGGGCTTCCGGCACGATGACGAGGACCCGCTCGGCGCGCCCCGTGAGCAGCTGGTGATGCAGTATGAGGCCGGCCTCGATGGTCTTGCCGAGGCCCACCTCGTCGGCGAGCAGGACCCGCGGCGCCTCACGATGGGCCACCTCGCGGGCGATGTACAGCTGATGGGGAATGGGATAGACGCGCGCTCCGCACAATCCTCGCACCGGCGACTGTTCCAGGCCGCCGATCAGGTGCAAGGTTTCGTAGCGCAGGCGGAACATCGCGGGATCATCCAACTGCCCGGTGAACAGCCGATCCTCCGGCTTGTTGAATTGCAGGGAGTGGCTGAGCTCCATCTCGTCGAGGCTCCTCGGGCGGCCGGCGGTGTCGTGTCCCTCGTAGGTCAGAATGCCGTTCTCCTCGCGCACCGCGGACACCGTCAGTTTCCAGCCTTGGGCGCTTTCCACGCAATCGCCTTCGGCGAACCGCACCCGGGTCAGCGGTGCGTTATCGGCCGCATAGGTGCGCCGCTCGCTGCTGGCGATGAACAGCACGGTCACGCGGTTGCTTTCGACCGAAAGCACCATCCCGAGGCCCAGTTCGGGCTCGGTTTCACTGATCCAGCGTTGGCCGGGAACGAAAATCGGCAAGGCGGTGCTCCTGAGCGTTGAGGGGACGGTGGCCGTTGGGGGCCGAAAAGTTTAACAGACTAGACCGAGGACGGGATTCGCTCCGCTTGGAAGCTAGGAGAGCGGAGGCGGTACGGAAGTTTCCGCAACGGCGGCCTGGCCGGAGAGAAGTGCGGCGGAATCAGGTCAAGGCGTTAATGACGACATTCCGATCGTCGAGCCGATGGCTCCGGAAGGCGCCGGGACGTTGCCCGGATTTGCTTTGGTAGAGATGGAAAATGAACCCATTGACCGCCCCGCTGTCGAGCTAGCTTTGCTCCGCCATCTCGTTCAGGATAATCAAGACGTCCAGACGGGCACGAGGCGGACGGCGCGGCCGAAGGCTGGCGATGGCGTCGTACTGGTCTACCGCCGCCACGATGCGGCCGTTCGAATCCAGGCGCGGCTCGGCCAAACCGCGCGGATGGCCGGAACCGTCGAGATTTTCATCGGGAGTTCCGCTCTCCCTTCAAGACAGGCTTCGAAGCGAGGACATCCACCATGTTCGATTCAACTCTCTATGGCCCGCGGCTCTCTTCCCTCTTGGCGAAAGAGCGCCTGAACGAGCTCGGCCCCGGCCGGCCGAATCCCCATGCCAGAGCCCGGCTGGCGGAGCTTGACAGCGCACTCGCTTTCGGGCCGAGGACCGTCCGGGACCCCGCCATGGCGGCGGCCTGCCTGGCCGGACTGTGGCTTTACCACGACTATCTGGACGAGAGCCACAAAATCAGCCAGACGATCTCCACGCCGACCGGGAGCCTTTGGCATTCGATCATGCACCGGCGGGAGCCGGACAGCGGCAACAGCAAGTACTGGCTGAACCGGACCGGGCGGCATCCGGTCTTTCCCGACCTCTGCGAGGCGGCGCGGCAGCTCGCGGGCGCGGAGGCTCTAGCGCCCGAGACGCGCTTCCTGGCCGAGCAAACCGAATGGGACCCTTATCGTTTCGTCGATCTCTGCGAGGCCGCCCGCACCGGAAAGAGCGGCGCGGAACCGTTGTGCCGCCGAATCCAGCTGGCGGAATGGCGGTTGCTGTTCGACTGGTGCTTCCGCCGGGCGATCGGCATGGCGGACGGGTAGAACGGCGGAGCGGCGACGGTCAGCCTCGTCAAGCGACGCGCAGCACCTTGGCTCCCCGGATCCGGCGGGTCTTGAGTTCGAACAGGGCGCGGTTGGCCTCGGCCAGGGGATATTCCTCCACCGCCGGCCGGATGGGAATCTCGGCGGCCAACGCCAGGAATTCCCGCACGTCGCTCCGGGCCACGTTGGCGACGCTCTTGATTTCCTTTTCCATCCAGAGGTGGGCCGGATAGTCGAGGCTGAGCAGAGCCTTCTTGTCGGTCTCCTCCTTGCGGATGGCGTTGATCACCAGCCGGCCGCCCGGGGCGAGACATCTCAGCGCCGCCACAATGGGACGCCAGACCGGCGTCGTGTCGATGATCGCATCCGGCGCGGCCGGCGGCTCGTCCTCGGTGTTTCCGGTCCAGGCGGCGCCCAGCGCCAGGGCGAAAGCCCGTTCCTCGGGGCTGCGGGCGAAGACGAACACGGGGCTGTCCGGATAATGGTGGCGCGCCATCGTGAGCACCAAATGGGCCGACGCCCCGAAGCCGGTAAGCCCCAGGATTTGCCCGTTCCGCAGCGCCGCCAGCTTCAGCGAGCGGTAGCCGATGGCCCCGGCGCAGAGCAGGGGGGCGGCCTCGGCGTCGGAGAAGATATCCGGAATCGGGTACACGAAGGCGGCCGGGGCGATGGTGTATTCGGCATAGCCGCCGTGGGCGTCCCGGCCCGTGGCCTGGAATTTCGGGCAAAGGTTCTCCTCGCCTGCCAGGCAGTAGGCGCAGACGCCGCAGGCGGCGTGAATCCAGGCCACGCCGACCCGCTCCCCGAGCGCGGGCTCCTCGACCCCGGCGCCCTTGGCGGCCACCCGGCCCACCACCTGGTGCCCCAGAATCACCGGGAGCTTAGGCGGCGGCAGGCGGCCTTCGATTTCGTCCAGTTCGGTATGGCAGACGCCGCAAGCGGAAACCCGAATCAGCACCTCGCCGGGGCCGGGCTCGGGCACGGGCCAGTCCGCCGATTCAAGGGGCGC
>CADDYU010000027.1 GCA_902810705.1 Methylococcaceae bacterium | reverse complement strand
AGATAAGGGGCAACAAACGCCCACTCGTCGTCAGACACATCGCTCGGATACGGTTTTCGGGAAGTCGGAGTAGTCATGCCTACTCCTGACTCCTGCCTCAGAAAAAGTTCACAACAGCCTCTAGTGTCTTCCATCTTGAGGTATGGGATCTTTGAAGAAGCGAGACAATAACGACAATGATTGGTTTACAAGGTTCGGAAAGGCGTTATGCGACTAAATATCCTTGGCTCACGAAAGTCCCATAGTTAGCGTGCTTTGGCGATTTGGACGGCGGGAGAGGAGCGTTAAGCAAATATTTCGGATTTCGGTTCCCGAAGCAACAAATTGTTGACAGCTTCCAAAGGGGCCAGGCCCTCGTAAAGTATCTTGTAAGTCTGCACGGTGATCGGCATATCGATGCCATGGATTTGGGCCAGGCGATAAATGACCTTGGCCGTGCCGATGCCCTCGATTTCCTGACCGATGCGGGAGACGATTTCCGCCCGCGTTTCCCCGCACCCGAGTCCCAGTCCGAAGCGGCGGTTGCGTGACTGATTATCCGTGCAGGTCAGGATCAAATCGCCGACTCCCGCAAGGCCCATTAAAGTTTCTGGCTTGCCGCCCAAGCTCAGCCCGAGGCGCATCATTTCGGCGAGTCCACGAGTGACGAGCGCTGCTCGGGAGTTGGCGCCAAAGCCAAGGCCATCGGCCACCCCCGCGGCTATGGCTAGCACGTTCTTGGTCGCGCCGCCCAATTGAACGCCGATCACGTCGGAGCTGGTATAGGCGCGGAACCGGTTGTTGTGTAGCAGATTCACGAGGCCGCGGGCGAAATCGGCTTCCTTGGAGGCGACGGTGATGGCGGTCGGGAGGCCGGCGGCAACTTCGGTGGCAAAGCTAGGCCCGGACAGCACGGCCGTCGGAACTTCGGGACCGAGCACCGTGGCGGCGACTTCATGGAGCAGTCGTCCGGTCTCGAGCTCTAGCCCTTTAGTGGCCCAGGCGATTTTAGGCTTGCCGGGGAGATGCGGCTTGATGGCGTCGATGACCGCGCCGAATGCAGCGCTTGGAACCGCGATCAGCTGAATTTCGGCGCCTCCGGCTGCGGTGCGGAGATCTTCCACGATTTCGAGGTTTTCCGGAAACTGCACGCCTGGTAAATAGCGCGAATTGCAGCGCTCGGCGCGAAGCGTAGCGACATGCTCCGGGCGATGGCCCCACAAGCTTACCCGGTGTCCATTCCGGGCCAGGAGGATCGCGAGCGCCGTGCCCCAAGAACCCGCGCCCAGCACCGATACCTTGCTTACCATACCGTTGGCGTGGATTTGTGGCTCAATGGCTGGTCATGGGCTCCGCCTGCTGCTGAGTTTGCAGGAGGTGCTGTGCGTAGAGCGCGTCGAAATTGACGGGGGCCAGCAGCATTGGCGGAAATCCGCCTTTAATCACCAGGTCGGAAACGGCCTCTCGCGCGAAGGGGAACAGGACATTAGGGCAGTAGCTGCCTAGCAGGTGTCCAAATTCCTGATCGCTGAAGCCGATGGCCGAAAAAATGCCGGCCTGGCAGACTTCGACCAGATAGACGGTCTTTTCTTCGATCTTCGTGGTCAGGGTGACGGTCAGGCTGACTTCGAATAAGCCCTCCTGAAGCTGCCGGGTATTGCTCGAGAGATTGAATTCGACCTTGGGCTCCCATTGGAGGGTAAAGATCTCCGGGGAATGGGGGGTCTCGAAGGAGACATCCTTGACGTAAATTTTCTGGAGAGCGAATTGACGTTCCGCCTGCTTGGATTCTTCGGCCATAAGGTTCTTCGTAAGTTAAATGGTTAAGCCAGTGGCGAACAGTCAGTCCTGCCATCGGCAGCTCACTTCTTGGAGCGGCTCTTGCTGACTGGAAGATTTTGCTCTTGCCAAGCCGCCAAGCCGCCTTTCATTTCGAAAACCTGAGTGAAGCCCAGCGAAGACAGCTTCTTGCTCGCCGACGGCGCGCGGGTTCCGGATTGGCAGGTCACGATCACGGGTCTGTTTTTGTTGGCTTCCAGTTCATAGGCGCGTTCCTCGAGCTTGCCGAGAGGAATATGCCGGGCGCCTTCGATATGCCCTTCGGCGTATTCACTCGGTTCACGCACGTCGATCACCACCGTGTCGTCATTGTTCATCAGCATCACGGCCTCTAGAGGCGAGACGGTCTTGTGCTTGCGAAAGGCGCTCTCGATGAAATCTTGAATCAATAGAATGGCAACAATGAACAATCCGCTGCTCATGATCCAGTGATTGCTGATAAATTCCAAAAGCCGGTCCAAGGTAACGTTCATGGTGAATCGAGTCAAAAACTAAGCGGTGAGGGCGGAATGCTTTCTGATTCAGTTGTAAGGGGCATTCGTTATCCGAGTAATGGTACACCTGGTTGGCGCCTTTTCGACAATAAAGCATGCTTTTGGTGCTGACGCTCGGATGCCGGAAAATCGCAATTTAGGTTATCCGAGCTCCCCCTATACAGCCATTTATCGAGGGTTCCTGGTTCCGAGATACACGACGAGCATTCGAAAAAGGTTTAGAATTCCGCTCGGAATATAGCGACGCTGAAAAGGTCCTAATACCTTTCATGGCGCGCTCGGCCTTAACTGAATGGGAGATTATACTGTGAAGTTGGATCGTCCTAAACCCGTCGCGCTTATTATCCTGGACGGTTTCGGTTACAGTGAAACCGAAAGCCACAACGCCATCGCCCTGGCGAATCCGCCCACCTGGACCTACTTGTGGAACAACTGCCCGCATGCCTTGCTGGACTGCTCGGGAGAATCCGTGGGTCTTCCCAACGATCAGATGGGCAACTCGGAAGTCGGGCATTTGCATCTTGGGGCCGGGCGATTGATTTACCAGGACTTCACGCTTATCAATAAAGAGGTCTCGACCAAAAAGCTGTTCTCTAACCCTGTGTTGTGCGGAGCGGCCGAGAAAGCGCGCAATTCGGGCAAGGCCCTGCACATTCTCGGCCTGCTTTCGCCGGGCGGGGTACACAGCCATGAATCGCATATTCACGCCATGGCCGAGCTCGCCGTCAAGAACGGTGTGGAAGATGTGTACTTGCATGCTTTCCTGGACGGTCGCGACACGCCGCCCAAGAGCGCAGCCGATTCGATCCGGGCCATGGAAACCAAGTTCGCCGAGCTGGGCGCGGGCAGGATTGCGTCCTTGTGCGGACGATTCTACGCGATGGACCGAGACAATCGCTGGGAGCGGGTGCAAAAGGCTTATGATTTGATCGTCCTTGGGAAGGGCGAGTTTCTGGTCGAGCGGGCCATCGACGGTTTGGAGCAGGCTTATGCCCGCGGGGAGACCGATGAATTTGTCCAGGCCACGGCCATCGTTCCCCACGGCCGCTCGCCGGTGACCCTTAATGACGGCGACGTGGTAGTGTTCATGAATTTCCGGGCCGACCGCGCGCGCGAATTGACGAGAGCGCTCAACGAGCCCGACTTTACCGGATTTGAGCGGAAAGTGGTGCCCAGGCTGGGAGAATTCGTGACTTTGACCGAGTATCACCAGAATTTTCCCTATCCCGTGGCTTACTCGCCACAACCACTTACCCACAGCTTGGGCCAGGTGCTAGCAGAGCACGGTTTGACGCAGCTTAGATTGGCCGAAACCGAAAAGTACGCCCATGTCACCTTCTTCTTCAACGGTGGCACCGACAATCCGTTTCCGGGTGAAACTCGCATTCTGATTCCCTCGCCGAAGGTCAAGACCTATGATCTAAAGCCAGAGATGAGTGCACCCGAGGTCACGGATGAGTTGGTCAAGGCCATCGAAAACAGGGCCTACGACGTCATCATCTGTAATTATGCCAATGGCGACATGGTTGGCCATACCGGAAACTTGGAGGCCTCGGTCAAGGCCGTACAAACCTTGGACGCTTGCCTGGCCCGTGTGCTCGAAGCGCTCAGGAAGGTGGGAGGCGAGATGTTGATCACGGCCGATCACGGCAACGTGGAACAAATGACCGATCCCGAGACTGGCGAGGTACAGACCGCTCACAGCGTTAATCCAGTTCCCATTGTTTACACCGGGAGCAAAGGGTGTTTAGCGAGCGGCGGCAACCTCGCCGATGTGGCGCCCACCCTGCTAGCTATCTTGGGCATCGAGAAGCCGGCTGAGATGACGGGGCGTTCGCTGTTAGTGTGAGTGCGGTGAGAAAGCCCTCGCACTCGAGGATTCGAGAGGCGGCGAGCTTGGTTCATTTGGGCGCACCGGGTCTTGCAGGTTTTGTCCCGTTTAAAGGTGGTTAGCGGACTCGGCTGGCTCGCCGCCGCGCTGCTCGTTGTTAACGGGACCGGCCTTGCGGAGGAAGGGGGAGAGCGCAAAGAATTGGCGGAGATTCGCGAACGCCTCAAATTGACGCAGAAATCGCGAGAAGACATGGAGTCCAGAAGGGCCAAGCTGGACGAAGAATTGGCGGAGGTCGAACGAAACTATGGACGCCTTGCCAAGTTGATTAATGATTTGGATGGCGAAGCTCGAGCCCAGAGTCAACGGCGGGGAGAACTGCAACGCCAGCGAGAGGCTCTCCTCGCGGCGGTGCGAAAACAGCATCGCGCGCTTGCGGGCCAAGCGCGGGCCGCTTACGCCGCGGGGCGGCAGGAATGGCTGAAACTAATGTTGAACCAGGAGGATCCTTCGCGGCTCACACGGGTTTTGGCTTATTATAATTATCTGAATCGCGCCCGCGTTTCCCTGTTGCAGGGGATGGAGCAAGAGTTGGTGAATGCTCGACGCTTGCAGGACGAACTTTTGACGGAATCGGAACGTCTCAACGCCACGCGTCAACAGATCGTGGCGGAGCAGGCCGCCTTGGATGAGTCGAGGCGCGCCCGGCGTAGGCTCTTGGCTGAGTTGGGGCGCGACCTGCGGGGTAATGATGCCGAACTTCGGCGGCTGCGAGAGGACGAACAGCGGCTAGAGGATCTGTTGGCATCCCTCGAAATGTCTGGCAAGAATGGAAATCTGGCCGAAAGTGCGCCGATGATGAGTCGCCCACCCCTTATCACCCCAGACGCCAGTTCGAGGTGCCCAGTTACGGGGCGGCTGATCGGACAATTCGGCAGTCCCAAGACGAGAGGGCGCTGGGACGGAGTGCTCATCGCCGCGGCGGAAGGAACTCCGGTGCGGGCTGTATCCGCAGGTCGGGTGGCGTTTTCCGATTGGTTACGAGGATATGGATTGCTAACCATTATTGACCATGGCGGTGGAGTGATGAGTCTCTACGCTTTCAATCAAAGCATCTACAAGAGCGTCGGCGACTCGGTAGCGGCTGGCGACATCATCGCCGCCGTCGGCGCTAGCGGCGGACGAACCGAGCCCGGCCTTTATTTCGGGATTCGGGAGCAAGGCAGGGCGGTGGACCCGATGCCATGGTGTGCCCGCTCCCAATGATTTGGGATGTAAGTCTGGGAGCATTTTAGTTTGACGGGAATTTTTATGTTGCGACAGAAAAATCTGCTGATCCTTTTTTTTGGTGTCGTGTTGGGAGTTTTGATCAGCATTGGCGGCGGCGTTTTGGCCGAGAAGGATAATCGTGGCAATGTGAATTCGATTCCATTCGAAGGCTTGAAGACCTTCTCCGAGGTCTACGGGCGGATTCGCCAGGATTACGTCGAGCCGGTGACTGACGACAAGCTGCTGCAAGATGCCATACGCGGGATGTTGACCGGCCTTGACCCGCATTCCGCCTATCTGGATCAGGAACAATACAATGAACTCAAGGTCGGCACGACCGGCCAATTCGGGGGGTTGGGAATTGAAGTTGGCATGGAGAACGGTTTCGTCAAGGTCGTTTCGCCGATCGACGATACTCCGGCTCAAAAGGCGGGCGTCAAGGCGGGAGATTTGATCATACGGCTTGACGACAAACCGGTAAAAGGCATGAGCCTGAACGACGCGGTCAAGGCCATGCGTGGCGAGCCCGGCAGCGAAATCGTTCTGACTATCGTCCGTGAGCACGTCGAGCAGCCGATCAAGATCAAGATCGTTCGTGACATCATCAAGGTAAAGAGTGTCAAGAGCCGGGTCTTGGAGGATGGCTATGGCTATGTTCGCATTTCCAGCTTTCAGTCCAAGACCGGCGACAACGTCACCGAGGCCATCAACGAGCTTAAAAAAAATGGTGACTTGAAGGGCTTGGTTCTGGATCTTCGGAACAATCCCGGCGGGGTACTTAACGCCGCGGTGGCGGTGAGTGACGCCTTCTTGGAAGACGGCTTGATCGTTTACACCGACGGCCGCGTTGAAGACGCCAAAATGAAATTCAGCGCAACTCCAGCCGATATTTTGAACGGTGCCCCGATCGTTGTTTTGATCAACGCCGGCTCGGCCTCGGCCTCGGAAATCGTGGCCGGTGCCCTACAGGACCACAAGCGAGCAATCATCATGGGCGAAAAAACCTTCGGCAAGGGCTCGGTGCAGACCATTCTGCCTACCAGCAATGGCGGGGCAGTCAAGCTGACAACCGCCCGGTACTACACACCGTCGGGGCGCTCGATCCAAGCCGAGGGCATTTCGCCGGACGTGCCCATTTCCAAGGTGAAGTTGGAAGCGGCCGCCCAATCAGAATTCTCGCCGATCAAGGAGGCGGATTTGGTGAATCATCTCGAAAACGGGAAGATAGTGCCCAAGAAAGATGAATCCAAAAAAGACGAGCCTAAAGCCAAGGAAGAAAGCGAGGAAGTCTTGGCGCTTCAAGACTATCCCTTAAACGAGGCGCTCAACCTGCTTAAGGGCATTAACATCATGCGCCGAACCGAGGCTACGAAGAAGAATTAGTTCGAAAGAATGCCCCGCTTCCCTAAAGGAAGCGGGGCTGTTTTTTTGAATCTTCTCTCGAATGCCATTCTTGAAAAGAAGATTTGTAGTTTTTCAGAAATACCGACCGTTGGTCGCGAAGTGCAGCAGGATGCTGCCGGCATAGCCCAAGGCGATCACCGGCATCCACTTCAAATGGGCACCGAAAGTGTAAATCCCTTTTGCCTGCCCCAATAATCCCACTCCCGCCGCCGAACCGATCGCCAAAAGGCTTCCCCCTACGCCGGTGGTCAAGGTGACGAGGAGCCATTGCCCCTCGGAAATCTTCGGAGCCATGGTCAGCACCGCGTACATGATCGTGCCATTGTCGATGAAAGCCGAGACGATGCCCACCAGGATGTTGGCAATGGTTGGATCGAGATCGGTATAAAGAAAACGCGAGGCATGGCTCAGATAGCCGATAAAGCTAAGCCCGCCGACACTCACCATAACCCCGTAGAAGAACAGCATGGTGTCCCATTCGAGGCGCGAGACGTTGTGGAACACGTCGAAAGAGTGGTGACTTTCATCGAGGTCGTAAGGTAGTTCCGCCTCGTCGGTATCGGAGGCCGCAAGATTCCGAGTCGCGTCGGTTTTCTGCAAGTAGTAACTGAAGAATTTCAGATAAGTGAGGCCCATCAGCATGCCGGCGGCGGGCGGAAGATCCAGCAGGTTTTCGAAGCCTATGGCAGTGACAATGGTAAGAATAAACAATGCGATCACCCGAGCCGCGCCGCGCTTCATGGATTGCGCTTCGGTAGCTGGAGCGGGCTTTTCCTTGGGAATGAAAAAATGCATGACCGTGGCCGGAATCGCAAAGTTGGCGATGGACGGGATTAGCAGGGAAAAAAAGTCCCGAAACGGTACCACGCCCTTCTGCCAAACGAGCAAGGTGGTGATGTCGCCGAAAGGACTGAAGGACCCTCCAGCATTGGTCGCCACCACCACGTTGATGCAGGCCAGGGTGACGAACCGCTGGTTGGTCTGCCCCATGGCGAGAATCACGGTCCCCATGAGCAGGGCTGTGGTTAGATTATTGCAGACGGAGGACAGCATGAAGGCGAGGCCACCGGTAATCCAGAACAGCCTTCGGTAGCTGAATCCCTTGCCGAGCAACCAGACCCGGAGACTGTCGAATACCCCCCGATCTTCCATAGCGTTCAGATAAGTCATGGACACCAGCAGAAACAGAAATAACTCGGCATAGCCTTCGAGGCTGGCACGGAAGGCTTTTTTGGAAAGCTCTCCTAAGCCCCCTTGCGTATACATGACGGCGATGCAGATCCAGATCAAACTGGCAGCCAAAACCATGGGCTTGGATTTCCGCAGCTCGGTGACTTCCTCCACCATGGCCAAGGCATAGGCTAGAAAGAACACGCCGATCGCGAAATACCCGATGAAGTGATGCGTCAAGTCCAGGAGTTGGATGGTTTCACCGCCTTCTTGGGCGAAAGCGGTGACCGGCGACATGAGAAAACAAAAAGTAGCGAATCGTTTTTCTAATGACTGATTCATATGTCACACACGAAAATAGGTCAGTTTTTCGAGGTTCGGGGCACTTAAGCTAAGGTTTGAAACAGGGGACGTGACTCTTGGGTGCTTTCTGGCCTCCGCTTAGCGCCATCTGTTGGGAAGCGATGGGCCGAAACGCTGATTTTTAGCCCTGAGGACCGCCTCAACGGAATTCGTGGAGCCGGTATCGATATCGAGATTAAAAACAAGCCCTAGGACTAGCGTAGGCGCGAATTGATTCACGCCCACAGGATCGACTTAGCCTAGGAAAAGAGTCGCGACGGGAGAACCGCGATCAGCTTCGCCGCCGATATAGAGGATCGCGAACATCCGTGGCGGCCTGATAGGCGACCGAGAACTCGCCGAGCGCGCGCCGCATGTTCTCAAGATCCGTGCCTTCCGGAAATTCGAAGGCGTTCACCCCGACCCTGGACAGGAAAAACATTTGATCCTGGATGAAGTCGCCGCGGACCCGCAGTTCGCCGGTGAACCCGAACCGTTCCCGCAGCAATCGGGCCTGGGAGAACACCCGACCGTCGGTAAACTGGGTCATGTCAAGAACAATCAGGTCGAATTGTCGGAGGACTTCGACAATCTCCTCAACGATATCGGCGGCGGTGAGTCGCAGCCCAAGAGGCGTTCCACGCCCCGTCAGGCCGTCTTTTTCCTCCCGCCAGCGTTTTAGGGAGAGAGTGGCCTTGCCCTCGGGCAGAGCTTCGTCATCTGCCACATGCTGCCACTCATTAATGGCAATTTCTCCGTCTTTAATGACTTCCATAGACTCGCTCCTGGAACGGTTGAATGCCGATGCGCCGGACCGTCTCGAGGAAGGCTTCGTCTTCCAAGCGCAATTCACGATAAGCGTGAAAAATCTGTTCGATGACGGGAGCCACCTGGTGCTTCGCGACCGAGGGCCCCAGCCGCTCGCCTAGAGAAGCCTCGTTGCTCGACGATCCGCCCAGGGTGATCTGGTACCACTCCTCGCCCTTCTTATCGACGCCCAGAATGCCGATATGGCCCACGGTGTGATGACCGCAGCCGTTCATGCATCCCGAGATATTGATGCGAATGTCGCCTAGGTCGTAGAGGTAATCCAGATCGTCGAAAATCCGCTGGATGCCGTTGGCGATGGGAATGGAGGTGGCGTTCGCGAGGGCGCAATAATCGAGGCCGGGGCAGGCGATGATATCGCCCGCCGTGCCGATGTTAGGCGTCGCCAGGTTCAGGCCGGTCAGCGCTTGCCACAAGGCGTAGAGCTCGGATTGCCTGACATCGGCCAAAATCAGGTTCTGGGTGTGGGTTACCCGGATTTCGCCGAAGCTGTAGCGGTCCGCGAGCTCCGCCACGGCGTCCATTTGGCTTGCGGCGAGATCGCCCGGCGGCGCGCCATGCGCTTTCAGGGACAGGAAGACCGCCCGGTAGCCGGGTATCTTATGATCCACGGTGTTGTGGCGGAACCAGGTGGCGAATTGGGCATCGTCGAGCTTTCGCCGGTCCAGTTCGGCATCGCCAGTTGGCAGATCCTCGTAGGCGGGCGGCGCGAAGAAAGCTCTGACCCGGTCGATCTCCGCCTCGTCGAGCGCGAGGCCATCCCTGATTTTCGCCCACTCGGTCTCCACCATCCCGGTGAATTTTTCCTTGCCGGTGTCCTTGACCAGGATCTTGATGCGGGCCTTGAATTTGTTGTCGCGACGGCCGAAGCGGTTATAGACCCGGAGAATCGCCTCAAGGTAAGACAGCAGGTGCTGTTTTTCCAGGAACGGCCGGATCACCACCCCGATTATGGGCGTCCGCCCAAGGCCGCCGCCCACGAGCACTTCGAAGCCGATTTCGCCCCGCTCGTTCTTGACCAATTGCAGGCCGATGTCATGGACTTGAGTCGCCGCTCGATCGCGGACCGACCCGCTGACGGCGATCTTGAACTTGCGGGGCAGGAAGGCGAATTCGGGATGCAGGGTGGACCATTGGCGGATGATTTCGCAATAGGGCCGGGGATCTTCCAGTTCGTCCGCCGCCACTCCAGCCAGGTGATCGCTGGTGGTATTGCGGATGCAGTTGCCGCTGGTCTGGATGGCGTGCATCTGGACCGAGGCCAGATCGTCCAGGATGTCCGGCACCTCCTCGAGCTTGGGCCAGTTGAACTGAAGATTCTGACGGGTCGTGAAATGCCCGTAGCCCTTGTCGTACTTCCGGGCGATATGGGCGAGCATGCGCATCTGGCGGGAGGACAAAAGGCCATAGGGAATGGCGATGCGCAGCATCGGCGCGTGCCTTTGGATGTAGAGACCGTTCATCAAGCGGAGCGGACGGAATTGGTCCTCCGTCAGTTGCCCAGCCAGGAAGCGCCGGGTCTGGTCCCTGAACTGCGCGGCCCGCTCGTTCACCAGGGTTTGGTCGTAATCATCGTATTGATACATAAGCCTTAGCCGAGATTGGTGGGTCCCTGAAGCCCGGGTATTTTACTTAAGAACGGTTAAGTTAAGTCCTGAGTTGAACGGAAAAATTACCAAACCGTTCGATATCGAGCCCTAAATCGAGGGTAGCCCCACCTTTAAACAGGCCATATTGTAACGTCGCAGTGACGATCTCGGATCTTAGCACCTGATCCGAATTCGATTCTCAGTTCAACAGGAACTCCTTCCTTCTATATAATGCGTGACTATTTTGTCTGGGGGCCGCGCTGCCCTGGGCAGCGGCGTCGGAATTTTCCAAAACAACCAAGAGGGTCTAGCCTTGTTACGCGCATTCCTTTTACTGTCGCTACTGTTGTTCCTGCCCGAGCTGGCGTCTGCCGAGGAGTCCAGCGTCCTGGGCCTGACCGCCACGCATCGGGGCCTTTATTGCGTGCTGGTTTTCATCGTTGCCTATGCGTTCGTGATGACCGAGGAATTCACCCATCTTCGCAAATCCAAGCCGGTCATTCTCGCCGCTGGCATCATCTGGGCTCATGTCGCCTACCTGGCTTCCACCCATGGCGTGCCGGCCGACAAGGTCCACAAGGCGTTCGAGCATGATCTTCGCGAATACGCCGAATTGTTCCTGTTCCTCCTGGTGGCCATGACCTATATCAATGCCATGGCCGAGCGAAACGTGTTCGAGGCCCTTCGTTCCTGGCTGGTGAGTCGCAAGTTCGGCTATCGGAAGCTCTTCTGGATTACCGGCGTCATCACCTTCTTCCTGTCTTCCGTCGCCGACAATCTCACCTCGGCGCTCCTGGTGGGCGCCGTGGTCCTCGCGGTTGGCGCCAACAGTCCGGCTTTCGTCTCCCTGGGATTCATTAATCTGGTCAGCGCGGCGAACGCCGGCGGCGCCTTCAGCCCTTTCGGCGATATCACCACCCTGATGGTTTGGCAGGCCGGCAAGGCGGAGTTCTTCGATTTCTTCACGCTGTTCGTCCCCTCCGTGGTTAACTTCGCGGTCCCAGCGGCCCTCATGCATTTCGCCATCCCGGACGAAGCGCCGAGCTTCCCCGAGGAAGCGCAGGTCAGGATGAAACCGGGCGCCCTCATCATCTGCGGCCTGTTCGCCCTGACCATCGTCACCGCCGTCAGTTTCAAGCAATTCCTGCATCTGCCGCCGTTCCTGGGGATGATGGTGGGCTTGTCGTTCCTGATGTTCTACGGCTATCGGCTGAAGCTACTGTTCAGCTCGGAAGAGCAGGGCAAGTTCGATGTATTCGCCCACGTCCGCGATACGGAATGGGATACCCTCCTGTTCTTCTTCGGCGTGGTGTTCGCGGTCGGCGGTCTAGGCTACATCGGCTATCTGGAGCTGGCCTCGGAGGCCATGTACGACGGCTTGGGCGCGACCACCGCCAACATCCTGATCGGCATCCTGTCCGCCATCGTCGACAACATTCCGGTCATGTTCGCGGTGCTGAGCATGAATCCGGACATGGATCTCTACCAATGGATGCTAGTGACCCTGACCGCCGGCGTCGGCGGCACCATGTTGTCCATCGGCTCGGCGGCGGGCGTGGCGCTGATGGGTACTTCCCGTGGCTATTACACCTTCTTCAGCCATCTGAGATGGACTCCGGCCATCATCGCCGGTTATGCCGCGTCCATCCTGGTTCATTATTGGATCAACGGCTGATCACTCAAAAGGCGCTACCGCGAGGCAGCGCCTTTCCTTGAGGGGTAGGATCGGCAAAGCCTCACCGGCAGCCTCGCGCTGCCGCCGAGCTTTATCATCGGCGCTGAGCCCTTCCCAACACTGGTTGGCCCGGACATAGCCTAGAGACGGCTGTCGATCTTGTTGCGCGGATCCGTTAGCCCCCGCCTGCCTTTAGCGGAGGGCCGGTGAAGCCTAAGCCGGCGGGATACCCTTTCCTTTCCGCGCAACATTTCCCCAAATGCTGTCCGATAAATGCCCATGGCGCAGGGCAGGGTTGGAGCGTTGTGAAGTAGGCCACGCTCCAGATCGAGCCTTGTTCCGAAACAACTCTCCTAAATGCCAGACGATTCAAGATATTTCTAGCCGATTCGGCTCCTTAGAGCTCTAGATATTTGAGCTGGCGAGGAGATCCCGCGGTGCGGCGGGACAGCAAGCGAACAAGGCCCACAATCGTCGGTTGAAATGGACTCCGAAAATATCTCTCGGAGGCATCCAATCCGTTCGCCCGGTCGGGCGGAAACCACATGGACAGTAAGGTGGCGTGCAGCACCAGCCCTTAATCCAGAAATCTGTTCAGTCCAGACGAAAGGCGAGAATGGTAAACCCCTCATGATAGCGGCAAGGGATCACGCTGGGTCTGCGGATCATCATTGATGGATGAATTCTTAACAAATATGAGACAGCATGGTTTCCGGTTTTTACCATTTTTCGGTTCGGCTAAACACAATTTAAATTTAGATTGACATGTCATATGAACTAGGCGTATTTATTGTTTAGCCAAAGTTAAAAAACAATTAAAAGATCTTCACTAAAGAAGAGCGGAGGTTTTGTGAGTGTTGTGGACTTAGCCAAGCTCGGTCTGCTGACGGAGCGGACTTGCGGCAAGTTGAAGGTTGGCGTCAAGTTGAACAATGCTCCTCGCTTTAAGATTCACCTACGCGGCGCTGCAACGATCTCATTTCACAGAGGCATTCAGCGCAAGCCCCGAAAGACCTGCCGAAACCCGGCCCAATTGCTTTTACCGGACGCGCCTGGATCGAGGCGCAGCGCCGCCGTCGGGCATTCCCCGTCCGACATGGAAAATCCCTCCGACCCCTCCGTTTTCCGATAACCGGTCACATTAATCTCATGAGAAGGGCCATGGACGACATCATCTTCAAACCTCTGACATTTCGAAATCTCACCGTCAAGAACCGGCTCTTCCGTTCGAGCATCTCGGGCCGCTGGGACAATTACGACGGCTCCGGCAGTCAAGCCCGCATCAATTGGGAGGAGAAATTCGCCCGTGGCGGTATCGGGGCGATCATCACCTCCTTCGTGCCGGTCCATGTCCGGGGCCGCATCATGCCCAACTACGCCATGATCGATCACAATGACAAGATTCCTTTCTGGCGGAAGGTTGGCGAAACGGTCCACCAATACGATTGCAAGTTCATTGTGCAGCTCAGCCACTCCGGACGGCAGCGCGACGTACCCGGAGTCGAGAACCTGATGAACAAGGCCCTGTCCTCGACCAACCGCAAGGACGGCTTCCATGGCCTCTTGTGTCAGGCGATGACCCGGGAGGAGATCCGGCAAATCGTTCAATACTTCGCCGATGGGGCGCGGCGGGCGAGGGAAGCAGGGCTCGACGGGGTGGAGTTGCATGCCTCCCACGGCTACCTGTTCACCCAGTTCCTGAGTTCCGGCATCAACGACCGCAAGGACGAATACGGCGGCTCCCTGGAAAACCGGGCTCGTTTCCTGCTCGAGGTGATCAAGGCCATCCGGCGGGAAGTGGGCGATGATTTCCACCTGCAGGTGAAGATCAATGCGATCGACGTGAACAACGCCCTTTATCCTTGGGAGAAAAAAGGCAATACCCCGGAGGAATACCTTCAAATTTGCAAGTGGGTGGAGCAAGCCGGCGCCGATGCGCTGCATGTGTCGGCCGGCAGCCTTTTCCCTCACCCCCTAGTGCCGCCCGGCGGTTTTCCCTTGGACGAGGCCAACTGGTGGTACGGCGGCATGGCCTCGGCCGGGGTGCGCGGCTATTTGAACTATACGATCTTTCATTTCAAGACCTTGAGGCCGATCTTTCGTTGGCTTTGGAACCGGACCAAGAAGGATTTTCCCGTGGAAGGCGTGAGCGCGGAATACTGCCGTGAAATCAAGAAAAACGTGAGCATTCCGGTGTTGAATACCGGCGGCTATCAGGACGGCCGCCTGATTCGCAAAGTCATTTCGGAAGGCTATTGCGATGGCGTGGCCATTGCCCGGCCGCTGATCGCCAACAACGATCTGCCGAAGGTGCTTCAAGAGGGCAAGGATCTGCCCGATAAACCCTGCACTTTCTGCAACCGCTGTCTCGTCAACGCCGTTGCCAATCCGCTCGGTTGTTATGACGTGAGCCGCTATGGCGGGGACCACGAGGCCATGATCCGTGAGGTCATGACGGTTTTCCGCCCGCAGCCCTTCGCTTGAAGGGACAACCGGATTTTTGTCTCTCGAACCGCAAAGGAAAAAAACCATGGATCGTGAGGAAGTGCATACACGAACCAAAGACAAGGTTCTGACCGACGTAATCTTGAAGAGTCCGGTCGACGAATATGAAATTCGTTTCCGCCGGAGGGCCGGCTTCGCTGCGCTGGCGCTTCTTGTTTTGCTGGCGATCGCCATTGCCTTGTAGGGGCACTGCTTCGGGATGACATCGCTTTGGAATACCTCGATCGGGATTAGGAGAACAGGCCATGAGTAGCCAAGAGACGGCTCCACCAAACGAGCCCGGAACGCGGAAATGGTGGCGGAACCCCTTCAAGCTGGGCTTGAGCGCGGCGGCGATCGGGTTACTCGTGGCCGCCGTGTGGCTCATCGGCCGCTTCACCCGCGACGTGCCGGTCGATTACGACGACATGCGAGAGCACTTCAAGTATGGGTCGATCGGCAGCGAGACGGCGAGTGGCCTGCCGTACTGGATCTGGAAGGTGCTGCCCGAGATGTTCCCGGAGAAGTTTCCAGGCAGGGCGGGTTACGCGTCGTTCGGCTTCCTTTATGAAGAAGGGCGTGAGCTCCCGATCGGCGTCTCGCGCCGCCGGAGCCAAGGCATCGACAGGGTTTGGCTGAACTGCGCCGTTTGCCATACGGGCACGGTGCGAGAGACCCCGGGCAGCGCGCCCAACATCTACCTGGGCATGCCGGCCAATAACTTCCGGCTCTACGAATTCATCCAGTTTCTGCGCGCGGTGGCCTTGGACAACCGCTTTACTCCGGAACTGGTGATGGCGAAGATCGAAGCCATGGGCGGGAAGCTCGATTTCGTGGATCGACTCCTTTATCGCTACCTGGTTGTCGACCGGGTCCGCAGCTCGCTGTTTGGCCTCCGTCAGCAGCTGGCCTTTCTGAACCGCCAGCATGACTGGGGTCCGGGTCGGGTGGATACCTTCAATCCTTACAAAGCCATTCAGTTCAACTTCCCCATGGACAAGCTCCCGCGCGAGGAGCTGATCGGCCCGGCCGATTACCCGTCGATCTGGAATCAGGGGCCACGCCAAGGCATGTATCTGCACTGGGACGGCAACAACCCTTCCGTGGAGGAACGCAACAAGAGCGCCGCCCTGGGGGCGGGCGTCACGCCGGTCACGATCGATCTGAGGCGGATCGGCAGGATCGAGGACTGGCTTTGGGAGTTCAAGTCGCCCCCCTATCCCAAGCCGATCGACGCAAAACTGGCCGGCGCCGGTCGCAAGCTCTACGCAGAGTACTGCGCCAATTGCCACGGGATGATGGAGGGCGCCAGGTACAACTTCGACACCCACCGATTCAATCGTTTGGGTACGGTGGAGCCGCTCCGGTTGATACGCACCGATCCGGGGCGCCTCAACTCCTACACCGAGCTCTTATCGGTCAACCAGAACATGCTGTACGCGGGATATTCCTGGCGTTTCGAGCAGTTCCGGAAGACCAACGGCTACGCCAACATGCCGCTCGACGGCATCTGGCTGCGCGCGCCTTACCTGCACAATGGTTCCGTTCCGACCCTCCGCGATCTGCTGGAGCCGGCCGAACGCAGGCCCAAGACTTTCTACCGGGGCTACGACGTTTTCGATTGGGGCAAGGTCGGTTTCGTGTCCAGCGTGGGCGAGGAAAGGGGCCGGAAATTTTTCAAGTTCGATACCCTCGTCGAGGGGAATTCCAACGCCGGCCATGACGGCGCCGCCTACGGCACCGAGCTGAGCGATGCCGACAAGAACGCCATTGTCGAGTTCATGAAAACCTTCTAATTCAGCCTGAGCGCAGCGGGAGAGCAGGATGTTTAAAAAAGCGACGTACTGGGCGATATCAGGCCTGAAGCATTCGAAACTCATGCGCGTGGCGTTGGCCGTGCTGATTCTGGCCCTGGGAGCCACCTTCGTCGCCTGGTACAAGTTGTTCCGCGAAGTGGAGCAGGTGGGGCTCAAAACCCCGGAGGAGTGGTTCAAGTACGGCTCGATCGGGAGCGAGGCATCGCAGGGAATACCCTATTGGATCTGGCGGGTGATGCCGAAGATGTTTCCGGAGTATCTGCCGGGGCCCGGGGGGTACGCGGCCTTGGGCGTTCCCTGGGAGCGGGGCCGGGAAACCCCGGTGGGGTTCTCGATAAAAACCATCGGATTTCCGCGGGTCGCCTTCAATTGCGCCTTCTGCCACACCGCCCGCTATCGTCTCGAACCGGATGGCTCGCCCACTTTGGTCGTGCCGGGTCCGGCGCCCACCATCAATACGCAGGCTTATGCGCGGTTCATCGCGGCCGCCGCCCGCGACGCCCGGTTCAATCCCGATGCCATTTTGAGCGAAATCGACCGGGTCTACGAACTCCCCTGGCTGGATCGCTTGATCTATCGCTATCTACTCGTCCCCTCGACGAAAAAGGCTCTGATCAAGTACGGCCAACAGTTCGGCTGGACCGAGGAAAAACCCGACTGGGGCCCGGGGCGGATCGATCCGTTCAACCCCATCAAGTTCGGCATCCTGCAAATGGGCACCGACGGCACCATCGGCAATGCCGACATGCCGCCCTTGTGGAACATGAAGGCGCGGGCCAAGCATGCCCTCCATTGGGACGGGCTGAACACCGATTTTCATGAGGTGGTGGTGAGTTCCGCCATCGGCGACGGCACGACGTACAAGTCCGTCCCCGAGGACAACTTGGAACGCCTCGAAAAATGGCTGTGGGAGGTTCCCGCGCCGGCCAGTCCCTTCGGTTTCGATAAGGCCGCCGACTCCCCCTACCGCGTCGATGCCAAGCGCGCGGCGGCCGGCAAGGCGGTGTTCGACCAGCATTGCGCGGATTGCCACGCCGCCGAGGGCAAGAGGACCGGGTCCGTGATTCCGGTCGGGGAGCTGGGAACCGACCGGCACCGGGTGGACATGTGGACCGCCGAAGCCGCCAAGCGCTACAACGCCTACCAGAAGGAATACGACTGGGGCATGCGGCACTTCCAGGACGTGGACGGCTACGTGTCCGTGCTGCTCGATGGCATCTGGCTTCGAGGTCCTTACCTGCACAACGGCTCCGTGCCTACCTTGCGCGATCTCCTCAAGCGGCCGGAAGAGCGGCCGGCCGTGTTTTATCGCGGCTATGACCTCCTCGATCCCGTCAACGTAGGCTTCGTGGCTCAGGGAGCGGCCGCCGAGCAAACCGGCTTTCGCTACGACACCCGGGTTCCTGGCAACGGCAATCAAGGGCATCTCTATGGTACGGAGCTGACCGAAGAGCAAAAGCAAGCTCTACTCGAATACCTGAAGTCTTTGTAGCGGGTCATGGACAAGTTTATGAAAGAGCTTGGGAGAACATCGTGATGAGCCGTTACGCTTTTTGGTACAGCCGCCTGACGTGGATCGGCATCGCCATCAACATGCTTTTTGTGATCCCTTTGGCTTTTGCGCCCAATTGGTTCCTCGGATTGTTAAAGATCCCCCTGGATCAACCCATCTGGGGGCAAGCGGCCGCGATGCTGCTCTTCATCATCTCCGTGTTTTATATGCCGGGCGCCGTGGATCCCGTGCGTTATCGGGCGCCCGCATGGATACACGTGTTTCCCTCAAGGACCTGCGGCTCCACCTTCTTCTTGATCGCGGTCCTGTTCTTTGGTCAGCCACCGGGATTCTTGTCCATTGCCTTGGTCGACGCCTTCTTCGGGCTTGCCACGCTTTACTGTCTGGTGCACCTGACCCGCGAAGAGCAGTTCGGTGGGGAGCAAGGCCCGGTGCAGGGAGCGCGGAGGATGTATCCGCCATGGCTTACAGGCCTGGTGGCGGCGACGGCCACGGTGCTCCTGATCCTGGTTATTGGCTTGGCGTCATGAGCGGCTTTTTCACCGCCCACGTTTCTGAATTCGGTGCCAAGCAGGCTTGGCTCAAGATTTTTGTGGTCCCCTGGATTGGTTTAAATGAAACTGAGGCCGACAAGGAAAGATTCGGGCCATCGCGCTCCTTGCGAGTGGCAAGGGCCTGAGTGGGAGGGGCGCTCGGCGGGCCCCTCGGAAGTCGGTTTGGACAAAACAACAAGAACTCACTTGGCGGAGGTCCATATGAAAAGCAAGAAGGCAGTGATCGCTTTGGTGGTGTTCGGGCTGGCCGTGGCCGTTGCCGGATGCCTTTATAAACGCTCGCCCTGGATCGCTACGGCCTGCCAGGAAGGCCGAGGCGGCGCAGGTTCGATCAAGGATGAGGCGCTCTGCGTGGGCCGAACGGCCGAAAGCTTTCCCGCCGCGGACGAGGATTACTTCAAGGACATGGATTACGGCATCAGCCAGCGTCCGGACAAGGTGGCCGAGGCTCTGAAGGACTACAAGCTCGACAAGACGCCGGACGAACTCGTCAAGGCGATCGTCCGAGGCCGCAACAACTGGATCATATGGACCGGGGGCAATGACAAGTTCTGGGATCACCTGAACATCAACAGCGTGGGGAGCCTGGATCTTCTAAAGGTCGTGTCGAACCATCCAAGCCTTATGAAAAATCCCGGTTACAGCCGCGATAACCGCTGGTACTGGTTCGGCGTGGTCAACGAGCCGTGCTTCAAGAAGAATGTCGACGCCCAGGGCCGACCGGTAGGTCTTCGGGGTCGGTTCGGCTTGTATTTGGATGTGCGTGATCCGAGTTGCCCCCCCGATCCTTTCGAGAACGAGGCGAAGTATCCAGGCGTTAGGATCGGCGCGCGTGGCAAGCCCTTGCCGGACACGGTTAAGAACAAGTACGGATACGAAACCTTGCCGGTCGGTTCCTACTACGGGTATGCCTCGGGAGTGGTGGGCCTTCGGTTGTTCCCGAATCCGGATTTCGACGAGGCGGCGGCCAAACGTTGGGACCCCGAGCGGTATTACACGGATCCCAGCTACTACAACGATCAAAATCTGGTGAAACCGTATCGGGTCGGCATGTCCTGCGGTTTCTGTCATGTGGGCCCCAATCCGACCAATCCCCCCAAGGACCCGGAGAACCCGACCTGGGCCAATCTCAATTCCAATCCGGGAGCGCAGTATTTCTGGTTCGATCGAGTCTTCGTCTACGGGGCCGATCCGAAAAGTTTCGCCTACCAGGATCTCAGCACCAATCGGCCGGGCGCCTTGGATACCTCCCTGTTGTCCACCGACTACATCAATAATCCGCGGACCATGAACGCGGTGTACAACCTCGGCGCGCGCATGAAAATGGCCTTGCGCTGGGGCAAGGAAAGACTGACCGGCGCCGAACTCCATAACAAGCATTTCGACGAGTTCAAGGACGTGGTGCCTCCCCAAAGCCCGCTCAACGCCTTCTTCAAGGCGCCCGATACGGTCTGGACACCGCGGGTGCTCAAGGATGGCGCGGATTCGGTTGGCGCCCTCGGAGCCTTGAACCGCGTCTTTGTCAACATCGGTTTGTTCAGCGAGGAATGGCTGCAACACCTCAAGCCCTTGGTGGGCGGAAAGAAATTCACTCCTTTCCCGATCGCGCATGCGGAGAAGAATTCGAGCTACTGGAAAGCCACCGAAAATCAGACTGTCGACGCGGCGCTCTTCTTCCTGGCCGCGACGCCCCCGGATTATTTGAAGAACGCGCCCGGCGGCAGGCGCTATCTGACTACGGATAAGGAGAGCCTGAAACGCGGCAAGGTGGTGTTCGCCGAGAATTGCGCCCGCTGTCATTCGAGCAAGCTTCCGGAGGAGGCGTTCACCCGGTTCTTCCCGGACCAGGGATGCAACGGACCGAATTATCTGAGCTGCTGGAACGAGTACTGGAATTGGACCAAGACCAAGGAGTTCAAGGCCAAGATGACCAAGATCGTTCTGGCCGACGACTTCCTCGCCAACAACTATCTGTCCACGGAGCTCCGGATTCCGGTCACCCTGCTGGAGATCAACATCTGCGCTTCCCTCGCCACCAACGCGATCAGGGGCGACATCTGGGACAACTTCTCGTCCACGTCTTATAAGAGCCTGCCGTCGGTCGGAACCGTGACGGTCCATCACCCCGTCACCCGCGAGCCCCGGCCTTATCCGATGCCGGATGGCGGGCGCGGCTACATCCGCCCCCCCTCACTGGTCAGCCTTTGGTCCACCGCGCCTTTTCTGTTGAACAATACCCTGGGCAAGTTTTATCCGTCCGGCTCGGTCGAGGATCGCATGAAATCGTTCGACACCAGCATTCAGCAGCTGTTGTGGCCGGAAAAACGCTACTGCGATCAAAAGGATTTGTACGCGACGGGCTCCGAGTACGCCGAGGGCCATGACGGCGGATACGGCAAGACTTATGGGGATACCGGGAAAAGCTATGGCGCCGGCTATGGCCGGACGGCCGCCGGCAGTTGCGAGGGCCGTACCTACCGGACTCGTTCCGGCAAGGAAGTTCCCGGCATCATCGACCGGACCTGGGCCAGAAGCTGGCTGAACGTGCCCGCGGGCTATCTGCCTCCGCTTCTAAGTCCATTGGCCGCCGATGGCGCTCTGGAACTGGGCCCCATCCCGGAGGGTACCCCGGTCAATCTGATCGCCAACCTCGATCTCGAAAAAAGAGGAGAGGACGTCAGGGAATTACTGAAGGCGCTCAAGGGTCATCTCGGGGATTTGATCAAGGCCAAGATTGGCTCGGACCGGGTGAGCGATGAAGAACTGCGTCGGGTATTTGCCGACCTCGTCGATCCCCTGATCAACGTCAACAAGTGCCCGGACTTCGTGGTGAACCGAGGCCATTACTTCGGCACCGATTATCTGCCCGCCGAGGAAGGCGAACCGGGACTCAGCGATCAGGACAAGCAAGCCTTGATCGAGTTTCTGAAGACCATGTAACGAGGTTACGAATCAATTTATCGAAGGACCTTGAATCCTTCACCAAGGAGTTAGGCCATGGCGAAATACGATTTGGTATTTGAAGGCGGAGGTGCCAAGGGTTTCAGTTTCGTGGGCGCGCTCGAAGCGCTGCAAGAGGCGGGCCATACCCATCGCCGACTGGTGGGTACTTCCGCGGGAGCCATTACGGCGACGCTTCTGGCGGCGGGATACACACCCCAGGAACTGCTCGCGGCAATCACCGAGCGCCTCGACAATGGAAGGCCGCGATTTTCTTCCTTTATGGATTCTCCCTCGAGGGAGGACTTCTCGGAAGATTTGATCGAGCACAGCGAGACCCTGGCGGTCCTGAGAAGCATCCATATTCCGGGATTGCCCAACTTCGAGGGTCTTGACAGGATGATCCTGAACGGTCTTCTCAATACCCGTCTCTATGGTCACCTGTTTGCTTTTGTCGAATGCGGCGGATTGTTCTCGGGAAGCAAGTTCCTCGAGTGGCTCCATGAGAAGCTGGCTCACAAAGGGATTGGCGAGGGAACCACCCTCAAGGAGTTTGCCGATCAGACGAACTCGGACGTCTCCTTGGTCGTTTCCGATACCACCGATAAGGAGATGTTGATCCTGAACCACCGAACGGTGCCGAAGTGTCCCGTGGCTTGGGCGGTGCGCATGTCCATGAGCCTTCCGTTCGTCTGGTGCGAGGTGGTGTGACAGGAGGAATGGGGGACTTATCTCGAGCGGTCGAAAACCGGAAACAAAATCGTGGACGGCGGCGTGCTGTCGAATTTCCCCATCCGCTTGATCGATGTCGAGCCGGGTACCGATCGGTTCGTCCAGGAGGTTATGGGCGATACCGTGGCGGCGGAGGCCGGCACGCTCGGCTTGCTCATCGACGAAGAATTGCCCGTCGAAGGGGCGGAAAACACTCCCAGGCCTCCGAAACTGGTGAACCAATTGCGGGTCGTCCAACGGGTTGCCCGGCTGGTGGATACCATGACCAGGGCGCGGGACAACGAGGAAATCCGAAGCCGCAAGCAAGATATTTGCAGACTCCCCGCCAAAGGCTACGGCACGACCGAGTTCGAGATGGACTCCGATAGGCTCAACGCGCTTATCGAGACGGGTAGAAAGGCCATGAAAGCCCATCTAGGTCTCAGGCCTTAATTTGAGGAGGGGACAGTCCTGGGAGATGACATCAATCAAATCCTCGATTTCGCGGCGCCGCTTCATCCGCTTCGGCGCGGCTTTGGTATCGGGCGCCGCGTTCTTCCTGAGCGGCTGCGCATCGCTTTTCAAGAGCAAGGAAGAAATCCCTCCCAAGCCATCGACGCGCGGCCCTTTCCCAAACGGCGATAAATTCGACTATGTGGTCGTTGGCTCCGGAGCCGGTGGCGGACCCTTGGCGGCCAATCTGGCGCTCGCCGGTTTCAGGGTACTGCTCTTGGAGGCGGGCGGGGACGAGGAGCCTTGCGACTACCACGTGCCGGCCTTCCATGCGAACGTCTCGGAACATGAGGATCTTCGATGGGATTTCTTCGTGCGCCACTACGCCAATGATGAGCAGCAGCGGCGTGACAGCAAGTTCGTTCCGGAACGGGATGGTGTTCTATACCCCCGTTCCGGAACCTTGGGAGGCTGCACGGCCCACAACGCGATGATCCTCATCTGTCCCCACAACAGCGATTGGAATTACATCGCCGAGCTGACGGGAGACCAATCCTGGCGCGGCGAGAACATGCGCCAGTATTTCGAGCGCCTCGAAAATTGCAGGTATCCCACCGATCCCTTTAGCCGGCATGGCTTCAAGGGCTGGTTGCCCACCAGCTTGCCCGATCCTCGCCTGCTGCTTAGAGACAGGGTATTGCTGCAACTGGCCAAGGCGGCGCTGAAGGAGACCTGGCGTACGCTGCCGGCGCGCTGGGAGCGGTTGAAGCTAAAGCTGATGACCCGGCTGGACCCGAATGATTGGCGCTTCGTGCAGGATAGCCGGCAGGAAGGTCTTTGCAAGGTTCCGCTCACGACCTTGGATGGGAGGCGGGTCGGGTCCCGTGAATTTGTCCGCCGGGTGTGGAATGAGCGCCCTGACTACCTGGTGGTTCGCACCCGGGCCTTAGTCACCCAGATTTTGTTGGACGAAAATAACAAGGCGGTAGGCGTTAAATATCGCCAGGGCGCTCATCTGTACCGCGCCGATCCTCGAACCGGAGCGGCCGGCGAGGATCTGGCCAAAGAGATCGAGATCCGGGTCGGGCGCGAGGTGATCGTTTCGGCGGGCGCTTTCAACACGCCCCAGTTGCTCAAGCTCTCCGGCATCGGCCCCAAGGAGGAGCTGGAGCGACACGGGATCGAGGTCAAGGTGGACCTTCCGGGCGTCGGGGAAAATCTCCAGGATCGTTATGAGGTGGGCGTGGTGACGCGCCTCAAAAGAAACATCCCGCTAGTCAGGGGAATGACCTTACGCTGCCCGGATCCGGGCGAAATGCCCGATCCTTTGTTCCGCCAATGGTTGCAGCACCGGGGGCCCTATACCGCGAACGGCGCCGTTTTGGCTCTGATGAAACGCTCTTCGCGGGATCGCGCCCATCTCGACCCGGACCTTCTCATTTTCGGTTTAATCGGTGAGTTTCGAGGCTATTACCCGGGGTACTCGAAGCAAATCCCCAAGGAAAACTATTTTTCCTGGGCCATCCTCAAGGCCCACACCAACAATCGCGCGGGGCGCGTCACCTTGAGATCCAAGGATCCGCGCGACGTTCCCGACATCAATTTTCATTATTTTTCCGAAGGCTCGGATGAGGGCGAGGATTTGGGCGCGGTCATAGCGGGAGTGGAAACCGTCCGCGCCATCACCAAACGCAACCGGAATCTGATCGAAGAGGAGGTGGTGCCGGGACCTAAGGTGCGGACCCGCGAGGACATCCGCCAATTTATTCAAGACGAAGCCTGGGGCCATCACGCGTCCTGCACCTGCCAAATGGGGCCGCGCAGCAATCCCATGGCTGTGGTCGATAGCCGGTTCCGGGTGCACGGCACCCAAAACCTTCGCATTGTCGATGCCTCGGTATTCCCGAGAATACCCGGTTTCTTCATCGTATCAGCCATCTACATGATCAGCGAAAAGGCGAAGGACGTCATAATCGAGGATGCCAAGAGAACCGAAGGGAATCAGGCGTCCGGATAACCCTGTCTCTAACCGGTTGTTCGGTATGCCGCATTGGTCGTAAAACCCACGGAAACCCCAATAAAAATAGGGGGAGGTCATGAACGACAGCCGCAGCGACGACAAAGCGTATGCCTTTAAGGAGGTATTCCGGGAGGAATTGAAGGAGGTTTTAAAGTCAAGGCGCTCGCGGTTGGATAAGCCATCCGACCCCGACTATCTTGAAAAGGATTTGGATGATTTTAATAAGGATCCCTTCGCTGCCGCCAACGATCTCCAGCTGATGGGTTTGGCGTTTTCTGGAGGAGGTATCCGAAGCGCCACGTTTAACTTGGGTATCTTGCAAGCCTTGGCGAAACTGAAATTACTGCGCTATTTCGATTACCTTTCGACCGTGTCCGGCGGGGGTTATATCGGCAGTTGGCTCAGTATGTGGATGACGCGCGAAAGCGGTAACGAGAATCAACCCGGAGAAAGAGGCATTCGAAAAATCGAGGAGATACTCGCGGCGTCGGCCGACGAGGAGCCTCATCACGAAGAGCCCCCTCAAATCACCTTCCTGCGCAGATACAGCAATTATCTCACGCCCCGCAACCGATTTTTCAGCGGCGACACCTGGACCTCGATTTCGACCTACATACGCAATTCATTTCTGATATTACTGCTCCTATTATTCACGCTCTCGGCCGGCTTGCTGTTTCCGCGCTGGATACCAGCGCTCTCGTCATGGCTCTCGGAGACGACGAAACGAAGTTATTCGATCGCCATCGCCGGCGGGGTGTTGCTTGCCCTGGCCATGGCCTATATCAGCGCCAATTTGGCGGTCATCAGTGCTGGAGTCAGGCGTGGCAAGTTCTATCCACGTTATGCGACACTGCCGTATGTCCAATTTTCCATCATTTTACCGACCCTGTTGGCGGCCTGGTTGACGAGCCTGTGGCTCGGCTTGAGCAACCTTGCCGCTGGTGATGGAAACTCGGCTTGGCGGGGATTGCTCTGGATGCTGGCGGTCGGCGTCCTGTACATCGCGCTGTGCGCGATTGGCTGGCTATTTGGGCAATGGCGGCAGAAAACCGGGCAAGCATTCAAGCTGTCAAGGCGGGACTTCGATCAGCTGATCTGGGCTTTTCCGGCGGGCGCCGTGGGCGGTCTGCTAGCCTATGGCATGGCGCAGTGGATGGGAAATTGGACGCTCCGTTCGGGTGCCAATCATGTATTGATCGTCACCTGGGGACCTCCGCTCATGGTACTGCTCGCCCTGGTGATCGTGACCTTGCATGTTGGTTTCATAGGGCACCTTCTGAAATCCGAAATGCACGAATGGTGGCTACGCCTGGGCGGATGGCTGTTGATTTATACGTTTGCCTCGATAATGTTGTTTGTGGTCGCTTTGTATGGCCCTCTCCTGATTTATCACCTGGAGAGCGCCTGGGCGAGAAGCGGGTTGACGTTGACCTGGGTGCTCACCACGATCGCCGGCGTACTGGCAGGCAAGAGTCCGATCACGGGACCTAAGGATTGCAATTCCTGGATGAATCTGGTGGCAAAGATCGGCCCGTATGTATTCGTGCTTGGCTTTGTCGTATTGATCGCCCTTGGCTTGGATGTGTTTTTTCGAGGCGGATGGCCCGAGCCGCCACCCAACACGGTCCAGTATTGGCAAGCCATTGGCGACAGCGGCCAACAGGCGTTTTCGGCGTTTTTGTTCTGCGTCGGACTCGCGCTGCTGCTGGCCTGGCGCTTCGATATCAATTTATTCTCGCTTCATTACTACTATCGTAACCGGCTGGTCCGCTGTTATTTGGGAGCTTCCCGTGCGGCGGCTTCGGACGGACAGAACGAGCGCCAACCGCAGCCTTTTACCGGTTTCGATCCCGACGATGACTGCAAGCTGGCCACTCTAAGAACTGATCTGGGACCGTATCCAATCATCAACACCGCCTTGAATCTGGTGGCCGGCGACGAACTCGCGTGGCAGCAGCGAAAAGCCGCCTCCTTCGTGTTCACCCCCAAGTTCTGCGGCTACGACGTGTGGAGCCGCGGGGGCGGCAATAGCAGTCTGAGGCCTGGGGTCGGCAATGTCGAGTTGGAGCCCGAAGCCTATCGCAAGACCGAATACTACGCCGACGGCTTTGACCCCAGCCGACCTCGCGGACCGAGACCCAACGCGGGCGGACTTACGGTTGGCACCGCGATGGCGGTCTCCGGCGCCGCGTTCAGCCCCAACATGGGTTATCACTCGTCACCGGCCGTGACTTTCCTGTTGACGGTGTTCAGCGTGCGGCTCGGATTGTGGTTGGGCAATCCTCGTCACAAGAAGGGATGGCGCCAGCCAGGACCGATGTTTGCCTTGTGGCCGTTAATGGCTGAGCTGTTTGGACTGACCAACGAGCGCCGACGCTTTTGCAATTTGTCGGACGGCGGACATTTCGAGAACTTGGGCATTTATGAACTGGTGCGTCGCCGCTGCCGCTTCATCATCGCGATCGATGCCGGCCAGGATGACAAATTCAGCTTCGAGGACCTCGGTAACGCAATCCGCAAATGCCGGGTCGATCTTCATACCGAGATTCTGCTGCGTGCCGCGGCTCTCTGTCCGGATAAAGACACCAAGCGGAGCCTCCGGCATTGCGTGGTCGGCACGATCCGTTATCCGGATGCGACGATAGGCACCCTGGTTTATATCAAACCCACGCTCACCGGCAATGAGACGGCCGATATCCTGAACTACGCCAACGAGCACGCCGAGTTTCCGCATCAATCCACTAAAGACCAATGGTTCGACGAATCCCAGTTCGAAAGCTATCGCAAGCTGGGCTATCACACCGGATGCGCCGTATTTTCCACCGCTTTGCAGCGCGTAAAGGACTCCCAGGCCGAGGGGTTGCTCGACAAAGCATCCTTCTTCGTCGCCTTGCGTCAATTGTGGTATCCATCGAGTCCTTCCACTGGACGGGCGTTCACGAAGCACACCGAAATGCTGCATTCCCTGTTCGAGCGGCTGTCGCAGAGCAAGGAGCTTCAGTTCCTGGATCCTCAGATCTATCCGGAGTGGGAATCGCTAACCAAAGCGGCCGAGGACAGACCTCAGGAAGTATCGCCGGTCCAGTTTGGACTCCCCAAGGATTACGCCGCCTTACGAGAAGGTTTTTATTTCTGTAATTCCCTGATTCAGCTGATGGAGAGCGTTTATCTGGACCTCAATTTGGAGGAGGAATGGAGTCATCCCGACAATCGAGGCTGGATGAATTTATTCAAGCACTGGTCCTGGGCCGATATGATGCGTGCGACTTGGGCCATCAGCATCTATACCTACGGCGCCCGGTTCCAAAGCTTTGGCCAGCAGCATTTGGGGCTGAGGACGGGGCAAATTGAGATCGAGCCCTTCGAGCTTGGAGGCATCCACAGGCAATCGCTCGTGGAGGATGTGGGGAGGCGACTCAGCAAAGCCGAGGAAGAGAAAAAGCTCAACTTTGTTGAAGTCCAAATCATCACTCGGATCGTAGCGGCCAATCAGGGCCAAATAACGCAGCCTGATAGGCTCAAAGTCTTTCTGCTGAGAATGTCAGTGCCTGCCAGTTCAGGCCGAACCCAGCTGTTGAAATTCACCTTCGGCTTCGCCTTGGTTTACGGGAACAATTTGGGATATTTCCGTATACAGGACCATTTGCGAAAAACCGGACTTGGCAGCCGCGCCTTGGTGGCGCTGTTGCAGGACAGCCGCACGAGCCATATCTCCACGGCCGAGCCATTCGCCATACCACTCACCTTATCCGAGATTTCGAAAGAGAATATAAAGCGTTTCAAGGAACTCTTCCGCGCCTATAGGCTAGAGCCTTTTTTGGGAAATCTTGAGTAGCGGGTGATCTTCGCAGGCGGCGGCGAAGCGCGGTTTCTCGCCCGCCAGTGCCTTTTAAGAACAACGCCAGCGCTACCCCGATGGAAGGGGTTAATGCGCCATGACCGGTTGGCCTAGCTCACTCGCCGCAAGCTTTGCTCCATCATCTCAAGAGCGATATTCAGGTTAGCCTGTGTCCATAGCAAAGGCGTCGATATATTTGGGACATAATTATCGAGTTGTAGGTAATAAAGTTCTGGACATCTAAATTCTTCAACTTCAACATTATCAACCCTATATCCCTTTCCTGTGATTTGCCCCAATGATCGATTCAGGTAATAGATCTGTTGCTCAAGATCACTTTCCTGGCCTAGAGAGTTCTGAAACCTATGTCCATAGATGGCGGAGATTATCGGATCAAAGATGCACCATTGCGCTTCCTCGCCTGTTTTTACCTCCAGCCCATGCTCTGTAAGCCATCTTTCACGATCAGTATGTTTTGATGTCCGTATTTCCTTGGGCAATTCCTGAAAGTTCCGGCACCAAAATGAATCGCCTAAATATCGTCGAATGCCATAATCGCCTTGCAGATGATTAATTACATCGGAGAGAATCTGCTCGGCCATTTCGCCCTCGACAATGTGAAGAGGATAAATTAGAAAAAGTAATGCAGCGTCATATCTTCTCTTATTAGGTTCCGGTTGGATGCATTCCGATGGAAGAATCATATCGAGAGCGGAAATTCCCCTGCCAATGAGCTCATCTAACAGATCGATGTTGACGATTCTGTCTCCCCATGGGTTGCAATCCACGGTAAAGGACGAATCAAGATACAAATCCCGCAATGCCTTCAGCCCGGCGACCACGACTCCAATGCTAGAGCCTTCGATCTTACGGCCTTCCTCCCAATGACCACTGTCTTCATCTTGCCAGTACCGAATGGCTCGAAAGTAAAGTGGAAAAAGTTTCAGGATCTCAATATCGGATTCTTGAACGTTGATTTTGTTCTTGGTTTTTTCATCTGTGGCAAACTTGCAGTACAGCCATAAAAAATATCCTAATGCATCATTCTGAGCATGCTCCCATGGCTCCTCAATTTCCGAAAGGTCATCGCCATTAAACCGTATGTGTGGCCGTGTCATCGCATTATGTAAGTCGACTTTTTTGTTAATCACCGCCTCAAGGCGATATCTAAACTTTTTAAAATAGGACATTAGAGTGGAAAGGGTTTTTGCGGCAATTTGAAACTCGCCTGACATGTAATGAGAATATGCGACATAGATATTGTCTCTGACCCACATGTACTTGTAGCCAGTATATTGGGCGCTGGAACTTGCCGCCGCTGGAAATAACCCATTGCCAAGGCTGGTAAACCGCAAGGCCTTGTTCTTGGTAAGAAGATCTCGAATCGCTTGAATATCCTGAATGGTATACTTGGATTTAATTACTTTTTGAATGGCCTTGTTGTGAATAATAGTCATTGGCGTAACCCTGGGTTGCTTGATCTTGGGCTTAGATCGGATACCTTGAAGTTACTATCAATGTAGTTATCCAATATTAATTTCCCTGTACCTTTTCCCGGTGATAGCCGTACGAGGCGTCGGTCTTGTTCTTTCAAGGGATTGGACAGCTGGGTTATTTCTGGTCTCGTCGAAGCCGGCGAACGCCAAGGCTTTCTGTACTCGCCGCAAAGAATAAGAACACCCGCGATCGAGGTGTCGTAGAGTTTCAGAACCTCCTGGCGAAAGCCATCCAAAGGTCATCGATGTCCCAGAAGCTGAACGTAGAATCGTGAATAGCGGCATCTCCTGCAAGGTTGCAAGATTTATTGGGTGGATTGCGAAGTCAAACCAGCAAGACGCTATAACCTTGTGATATCTCCTTGAGAGTTTCGGGGTTCGTCCACCTTCAAAGAGAGCGGTACAACGCCACTCTCTCAACGGTAATTTTGAGTTTTAGACCTCAATCAACAACTAAAAGGGACTTTTCCATGTCTGTTATCACTCAATGCTTTATCCGGCTTTGGCTAATTTGTGGATTGCTGTTCTTCGGAACGGCCGTCTTTGCGGCGTCGCACTGCGAACCCGACGGCGTTCAGGCGAGCGGTGCGATCTACCGCATCTGCCTGCCTGATCCTGCGGATTACAACAACCGCTTAATCATCTGGGCCCATGGGTTCCAAAATGCGAACGAACCGGTCGGAATTCCGGAAGATCAACTTCAAGCCCGCGGCCATTCGATTCAGGAGTTTGTCAACGGCTTGGGCTTTGGATTCGCCACCACCAGTTTCAGCAAGACTGGCTTGGCGGTTCGCCAGGGTATGGATGATATTCTGGATTTAGTAAGAATCTATTCGGCGGCGCAGGGGGCTCCGGAGAAGATTTATCTTATCGGCGCCTCGGAGGGCGGGCTCATCACGGCGCTCTTGATCGAGCAGCATCCGTCGATTTTCGCCGGCGGTCTTGCGGCCTGCGCCCCGCTCGGCGATTTTGTCTTCCAAGTGAACTATATTGGCGATGCGCGCGCCACCTTCGACTACTTCTTTCCCGGCTTGATTCCGGACCAGAACGATCCCTTTCATCCCTCGCCGGACCTCATCGCCGGCTGGGATAATTTATATTCAACGCAAATCAGGCCTTTCCTATTGGCTCCGGAAAACCGCAGACAACTCAAGCTCTGGGGACGGGTGGCGAAATTGCCTTATGATCCGGCCAATGCCCTCTCCACCCGCGAGGAGACGGCCAAGGACGTGCTCCACTACGCGGTGATAAATCTTAACGATGCCGCCGCCACGCTCGGAGGATTTCCATTCGGCAACCTTCAGCGCCGGTACTTTGGATCGGACAACGATTCCGATCTGAACAGTCGGGTGCCGCGCATCGGGGCCGATCCCGCCGCCATCGCCGAGATGCAGGCCCACTACACGACCTCGGGCCAGTTGGAGGTGCCGCTCATTACCTTGCACTCGACCCGCGATTCGCTGGTCCCTTACCAGCACGAAAAGCTTTACATCCGCAAGACCAAGGATTCCGGCGACTTTCGCCGCCGGCATGTCAACGTCAAAACGTCGGGCTATGGGCATTGTCAGTTCAGCGAGGGGGAAGTGTTGTTCGCGGTCGCGCTACTCGGCACGTATACGGGTGAAGCATCGATCATCGACAACATAACTCCAAATAACCTGGAACCCTCGTTGCGGAGGGAGTTTCGAAAGCTGGGCCGCCTGAACAACCTCCGGATCCGTCTGACGGAAGGACGGTTGCGCATCAGGCTTCCTGGCGGAATACAGTTTTAGAGCATTTTTCAAACCGATGTAGCGGCATACCCGCACTGGTGGAAGTAGCGGCGGCATTCAGTGGGCGAGAAGTGGTCGAGGACCTCGCCGATCCTGGACCGGAGTCCTGCCATCGTACGTTCTTCGGTCCGACCGAGACGCGCCTTCAGTGGTTATCTAGGCTCACCCGATCCCCGGTTGCAGCGTTGGCGTCAGGTGTTGCTCCACGTAAGCGCGGAACAGGGCACCGTCGAGCGGGCCGTCGCTCACCCAGGGAGCGGTGAAGCCATCATGTCGCAGGGCCGAGAGAAAGGTTGTCGTTTTCCAGTGGTCCACGGCATGGGACCGGCCCCCGCGGGTCTCGGGGTCCCCGCCCATACAGGCGGGTCAGGGCGATATGAGTCCAGGTTTCATCGAGAAACACGAGTCGGGCCGGATCCCGGCCCGGCATCGCCGTCCGCCACTCGGCCCGCTCAGCCGCCACGTCCAGGCGGTCCTGCTCGGCGGCCCGCAGGACTTTTTTAAAGCTCAGGTCCAACTCGCGGAGCCGGCGCCAGAGGGTGCTCAGGGCCAAGCTCCCGCCATAATGCTGCCAGCGTGGCGCCCGTTTGTTCGGCAAGAGTGGCCCGCAAGCGCTCGTCGTGGCCCGCGAGTTTCTGGGGGGCGAGGCCTCGGGCAGCCGGGGGCCAACGTCCCCGGTCTCCCGCCGACGCTGTTTCAGCCGCCTCACCCACGCGGCGCTCACCCGCTGCGTCGCAGCCACGGCCGCAGGACTCAGTCCGGCATCACCGTCGGCCAACCCCCCGGATCCGCAGGTCCATCGAAGATGCTTTCAGAGCCCTCACCCGTGATCGTGCCAGGAATACCGGCTGAACCATGGTAAACCCCTAGTTTCCTGCAAATTGCGCTAGCCCGCGATCTCAACTACCCGCACGGCCACCCGCATGACCGGCGATTCCGGGGGTCCGGCGATGAACGCCCCCGCCACGGGGGATACGGCCTCGGGATGCCGGTGTACGGCGACGGCGATATGCTGGTCGCCGACCACCTGCCCGGAGGTGGCGTCGAAGCCCCGCCAACCGGCACCGGGCAGATAGACCTCCGCCCACGCATGGGTAGCCCCCACCGCCGGGATGGGCGTCGGCTCGTACAGATAGCCGCTGACGAAGCGCGCCGCCAGCCCCAGCCAATGGCAAGCCTCGATAAACAGGGTCGCGAAATCGCGGCAGGACCCGGCGCGCCGCGCCAAGGTGGTTGCCGGGGATTGGACGCCCGGCTCCTCGCGGGGCTGGTACATGAACCCGGTCGCGATGGCCTTGTTGATCCAATCGAGCAAGAGATAGGTTTCGACCACCTGCCCAGGCTGCCAGAATTGTCCCAGCCAAGCCCCCACCGCCTCCGAGTCCTGGTCGAAGACCGGCGGGAGGTAAGGCCCGAGGTCGATCCGCTCCTGGGCCGGGTATTGGAAGGGGAAATAAACGGCGTGCTCCGCCACCACGAAGTCCAGGGGCCGGTCCTGATAGTGGCGGAGGCCGACCCGGCTTTCGATGGAGAGCCGCCGGGCCGGTTCGAGGAAATCCACCACCGCCAAGGCATTGTCGTAGGCATCCCGCTGCCAGCGCAGCCGGTGGGCCGGGGCGATCCGCAGTTCCGCCGTCTCGACACGGATATCTTGCCTCTCCCGGGGCCGCAGCAGCAGCCTATGCTGCAGCAAGGTCACGGGATTGCCGTAGTCGTAGACGGTGTCATGTTCTATCAACAAATGGCGCATGGTGCCTCCTCCTTGGCTTGGCCGGCCGGGTTCGCCGGGGCAGACCCAGCGTGTCGGACCCGAGCGCGGAAACGGGCAATACAAAAGTCGCCCCGCGCCTTCCGGCATGGAGCGGCTTTGATTATGCCGGAAAGCTACCGTCCCGGGCAGACGGGAAACCGCTTAGAAGCGGCGGCCTCCGCCGAAACCACCGCTCCGCTCTTCGCGGGGACGGGCCTCATTGACGGTCAAGCTGCGCCCATCGACCTTCTTGCCATTCAGAGCGGAAATGGCGGCTTGAGCCTCTTGAGCGTGCCCATTTCCACGAAACCAAAGCCTTGAGCGGCCGGTATCGACCACATGGGGAAGCTGCTGAATGTCCAGATTGCGGGCGGCGATGTCGGTCGCCGCCAGAATCTGCACCCGATCTGTTTTGAAATCAGCCAGAGCTTGCATCCTGGCAGACGGGCTCTAGTTGCCGTGGATCACGGCGACCTGAAAACCATCCCGGCCGAACTGTTCCGCCAGTTTGTTGGCACCGTGCTTGGTGCGGGTGAACACCAGGGTCTGGCCCCGGCGCCCGCTGCTGAGAAGATGCCCGAGCAATGTCTGCTTTCCGTCTTCGGCACGTGATAGACGGCCTGACTGACCAACTCGGCCGGCGCATTGCGCGGCGCCACTTCGATGTGCAGCAGCCGATGCAGGAGTCCCGCCGCGAGCCTCCGGATGTCCTCGGAGAAGATGGCGGAAAACAAGAGATTTTGACGGGCTTTGCGGTGCCGGTCTGGGCCGCGGCGAGCACATCCCGGCCATCGAGTATGGCGGGGATCGCCTGAGTTTGAATGGGCGTGGGAGCAGCGTAGCCTTGTTCGGCCACGGCGCGCAGGAGGGTCGGGTAAGGAGAGGGCCTCGCGGCCGTCTCCTCCCCTAAGAACCGGACGTGCATGTTTCCACGCTCCGGCTCAAGCAGCCTGAAAGCCTACCCGTTTCGGAGTAGGACACCAACAGAGGTCGGCTTTTCCTTCGCGTGCACCTGTCGATGGCAGTTCTCATGCAGCAGCACGAGATTGTTCATCGCATCCGATCCGCCCAATCGTCGCGACAGGACGTGGTGGAGATGCCACCCCGATTCTGCCGTGATCGTTTGGCCGCATACCGGACAGATTCCTCCCTGGAACCACCAGAATCAGCGAAGCCGCTTTCGATCCTCCAGCGTTTGAAGCATGCGAGCGGCGAGCCGCCCGGAAACGTAGTCATCAAACGCCTGGTCGTAGGGATTGGCCTCCGTTGCGATCTTGGTGTGTTTGCGCTTATGTACGCCGCCCAGACACAACAGAAGCTTGTCCTTTTCCCCGAAACGCCAGTCACGACCTTTCAGGCGCTGAAAATGGCGCCGCTTGATTCATCGTTTCCCTTTGTTCGGGTGACGGCGGACTGCCCAGCGCCATAGGGCACCCCAGATGTGATGGTCGCATCGGGTGAACGTGTGGGTCGCCATTTGGCTGCGGTGATAGTTCGCCCATCCCCGAAGAATCGGGTTCAAGGTATCGATCACCGTGACCTGGCTCGCGGCCCGCAGGTCCTTGAGCACCTGTCTGACCTTGCCGAGAAACGCCTTGGTGTTCCGTTTCGAAGGCTGTATCAACCAACAGCATCGATCGGTGCATTCGGGCGCTCCAACCCAGAAAGTCGAAGCCCTCATCCACATGAGTGATAGGGGTCTTGGTCTCCGGCAGCGTCAATCCTCTTTCCCGCAGGAATTTGGCGACAGCGGGTTTAACTTTCGTTTCCAGCAATTCTTTCGAACTGCCGGTAATCACAAAATCATCGGCATAGCGCACCAGATGGACTTTGGCTGCGCGGGCCTCCCGAACCGTTCGGAACAACGATTCGAGCCGTTGTTGCAGGCCATCCAGTACCCAATTCGCGAGTACGGGGAGACAATACCCCCCCTGGGGCGTACCCGCTTCGGTCGGGAACAGGCACCCTTGTTCCATATATACCGCCTTCAACCATTTCCGGAGCAGGCGCTTGTCCATACAGACATTCGCCAATAGCCAGTCATGGCTGATATGGTCGAAGGAAACCACCACACACTACCCGTTCCAAAGACTTTCCGCAGTCAGTCATCATTATCCGCCGCGGCCATCCCTTTGAAGGCCGAGCACTGCAGGTCCTGCGTCGCACGCATCGAAACGGCAAGCGC
>CADDYU010000026.1 GCA_902810705.1 Methylococcaceae bacterium | reverse complement strand
AACATCTTACGCAAAGAGACAGGCGCCTGTCTCAGCTTTCCTATCCCAAACTCAGGTTAAATACAGCCCCACCACGTCACGGACTTTCTCAATGAAGCCCGGCTCGGTGGACAGCTTGTGCCATCGCCGCGATGCCGCACGATTGCGCTGCGGCTCGAGCTTCCGATAGAGCTTGGCGTTCCGGCGACCCAGCGCTCAAACACCTTCCCTGGGATGCAGGCTCAAGGGGTCGAGAGGCGTCGGGATAAGGCCGAGCCCTCCATTCAGCGAAGGGCCGGCGCTATCCTTAGAGTTTTCTACCCCGCCAGGGGCTTGTAGCGAATCCGATGCGGATGATCCGCCTCCTCGCCCAAGCGGCGCTTGCGGTCGGCTTCGTAATCGGCGTAGTTGCCTTCGAACCAGACCACCTTGCTGTTGCCCTCGAAAGCCAGCATGTGGGTCGCGATACGATCCAGAAACCAGCGGTCGTGGGAAATGACCACGGCGCATCCGGGGAAATCGAGCAGGGCCTCTTCCAGGGCGCGCAGGGTTTCCACATCCAAATCGTTGGTCGGCTCGTCGAGGAGAAGCACATTGCCGCCGCTCTTCAAGAGCTTGGCAAGATGAACGCGGTTGCGCTCGCCGCCGGAGAGATCGCCGATGCGTTTCTGCTGGTCTGGCCCTTTGAAGTTGAAGCGTCCACAGTAGGCCCGGGAAGGCGTCTGATAAGGGCCGACGGTAATCATATCCAGCCCGTCGGAAATTTCCTCCCAGACGGTTTTGTTGGAATCCAGGTGATCGCGGGTCTGGTCGACATGGGCGATTTTCACCGTCTCCCCGTACCGGATGTCGCCGGCGTCCGGTTTCTCCGTACCGGCGATCATGCGGAACAGGGTGGTCTTGCCGGCGCCGTTGGGGCCGATGATGCCGACGATGCCGCCCGGCGGGAGACGAAAACTCAGGTCCTCGATCAACAGGCGGTCGCCGAAGCCCTTGTGGAGACCCCGCACTTCCACCACCACATCGCCGAGCCGCGGCCCCGGCGGGATGTAGATCTCCTTGGTTTCGTTGCGCTTCTGGGTTTCCTGGCTGGCGAGTTCCTCGAAGCGTTGCAAACGGGCCTTGCTCTTGGCGTGGCGGCCCTTGGGATTGGTGCGCACCCATTCGAGCTCGGCCTTCATGGCCTTCATGCGGGCGCTTTCCTGCTTTTCCTCGATCTCCAGGCGTTTTTCCTTCTGTTCCAGCCAGGAGGAATAATTGCCTTCCCAGGGAATCCCGTGGCCGCGGTCGAGCTCCAAGATCCAGCCGGCAACGTTGTCGAGGAAATAGCGGTCGTGGGTGACGGCGATGACGGTGCCGGGAAAGTCGTGAAGAAAGCGCTCCAGCCAGGCCACCGATTCAGCGTCCAGATGGTTGGTCGGCTCGTCCAGGAGCAGCATGTCGGGGCCGGACAGGAGTAAACGGCACAGGGCGACCCGGCGTTTCTCGCCGCCGGAGAGTTTGGCGACGTCGGTGTCCCAGTCGGGCAGGCGCAAGGCGTCGGCGGCGATTTCGAGGGTGCGGTCGAGATTATGGCCGTCGCTGGTCTGCAGGATGGCCTCGAGTCGAGCCTGCTCGGCGGCAAGGGCGTCGAAGTCGGCGTCCGGCTCGGCGTAAGCGGCGTAGACTTCATCCAGCCGCACCAGAGCATCCTTGACGTGCTGCAAGGCTTCCTCGACATTGCCCCGCACGGTCTTGGTCGGGTCGAGCTGCGGCTCTTGAGGCAGATAGCCGATCTTGATACCGGGTTGCGGACGGGCTTCGCCGTTGTATTCCTGGTCGACCCCGGCCATGATGCGAAGGAGGGTGGACTTGCCCGAGCCGTTCAAGCCCAACACGCCGATCTTGGCGCCGGGAAAAAACGAAAGGGAAATATCGCGGAGGATTTCGCGTTTGGGGGGCACGACCTTGCCCACCCGGTTCATGGTATAAACGTATTGAGCCATAGCGGAATGAAGCTGGTTGGCGAAAAGCGGTATTATTTCATGGTTCGGGACCGGTAGGCACGGCATCCGCTAGCTCGATCCTCGGGATTTTTAGGTATGGAGTTACCGAACAGACGCGATTCCAGCGGCATTAAGGTCCGCATCATTCCCCGTTTGGCCGAGACCGATGCCGAGGCCTGGAATGCCCTTGGCGCGCGGGACTACCCGTTTTTGCGCCACGAATTCCTCAACGCCCTGGAGGAGCAGGGATGTCTTGGGCGCCGCATGGGCTGGGTTCCCAATCATCTGCTGCTGGAGGACGCAAGCGGCCGCCTGGTCGCCGCCTGCCCCATGTATCGGAAATACAATTCCTTCGGCGAGTTCGTGTTCGACTGGGCGTGGGCCGATGGCTACGAGCGGGCAGGCCTTGATTATTATCCCAAGCTCGTGGTGGCTTCCCCGTTCACGCCAGCTACGGGGCCGCGCCTTTTGATAGCGCCCGAGGGGGATGTGGAGCGATGGGCGGGAGCGGCGTTGGACGCAGCCCTCGAGACGGCTCGTTCCGCCGGGGTTTCCTCGCTGCACTGGCTCTTTACGACCGACTCCGCGCTCCTCGAAAGCCCCCGCTTGCTGAAACGGGCCGGTTGCCAGTTTCATTGGGAGAACCTCGGGTACCGAACCTTCGACGATTTCCTGGCTGAACTTACCTCCAAGCGGCGCAAGGAAATCCTAAGGGAACGCCGGCTGGTGCGGGAGGCGGGCATCGAATTACATCGCCTGCGGGGCGCCGCAGTGGAGCCCGAAACCTGGCGCATTGTCCATGAGCTTTACTGCTCCACCTTCGCCAAGCATGGCAACTATCCGGCCTTGTCGGAAGGCTTTTTTCGGCAAGTCGCCGCGACCATGGGCGAACAGGTGCTGGTGGTGCTGGCTTCGCGCCAGGGGCAAACCATCGGCGCGGCCTACTTTCTAATCGGGAAAGATGCGCTGTATGGCAGGTATTGGGGATGCCTGGAAGAAATTCCCGCCCTTCATTTTGAAGCCTGCTATTACCAAGGCATCGAGTTCTGCATCGAGGTCGGTCTGAGACGCTTCGAGCCCGGCGCCCAGGGCGAGCACAAGATCAGCCGGGGCTTTCTTCCCACCCGCACCTGGTCCGCGCACTGGATCGCAGATTCGGAGTTCCGGCGTCTCATCGCCCGCTTTCTGGAACGCGAGGAACTCGCCATGCAGGCTTATTTCGCCGAGATTCAGGCTCGCTCTCCGTTCAAGAGCCGATAATGCTTACCGTATTGAATCCCTTCGACAGAAATCAACCGTTCCCCGACGTTGAGAAGGCGCTCCGGGAACCGAACGGTCTTCTGGCCGTAGGCGGCTGCCTGTCTCCCCGGCGGCTGCAAAACGCCTATCGGAACGGCATCTTTCCCTGGTTCGGCGATAACGAACCCATTCTGTGGTGGTCGCCCGATCCCCGGCTGGTGTTATGGCCGGATCGGATCAAGATTTCCCGCAGCCTCGGAAAGCGGCTCAAGCGTGGCGAATTCCAGTTCAGCTTCGATGCCGCTTTCGAAACCGTTCTGAATGCCTGCGCGGAACCCCGGCCCGGTTCCGCTGGAACCTGGATCACTCCGGAAATGAAACGGGCCTATATGGCCCTCTATGGCCAAGGTCTCGCCCACTCCTTCGAGGCTTGGCAGGACGGCGATCTGGTGGGAGGACTTTATGGCGTGGCGTTGGGCAGGGTTTTCTTCGGAGAATCCATGTTTCATCGCGTGACCGATGCCTCGAAAGCCGCACTTGCCTATGGCTGCGCCTGCTTTTCCCGGTGGAATTACGGCTTGATCGATTGCCAGGTTTACACTGAACATCTGGCCAGCCTCGGGGCGGAAGAAATTCCCCGAAAGGCTTTCATCGAGCTTCTGAAAACCTATTGCGGCCAGGCCGCTTCCGAGCGGGCCTGGAAGATTTCTGATTTCCCACGATGAAATCCATACCTCTTTACCTAGGTTATGAGCATGCCTGCGACTATCTCTCCGGAAATCGGGCTCGCATGGTATATGCCGCTCCCGGCGTTACGCTCGATAAACCTCTTTATACCCAATTGATCGCGAATGGATTCCGGCGGAGCGGCGACTTGGTTTATCGGCCTTCCTGCCCGGAATGTTCGGCCTGCATTCCAGTGCGCCTGCCAGTGAATGAGTTCAAGCCGAACCGCGCACAACGCCGCGTCATGAAAACCAACTCGGATCTCACCGTGGTCCTCAAGCCCGCCATTTTCGAAGCACGTCACTATCGGCTTTACCTGCGCTATCTGCGCTCGCGGCATGCCGACGGACGCATGGCCGAATCTTCACCCGAAGATTACATTCGATTTTTGAACAGCGGCGGGGGCGATACGGGCTTTTACGAGTTTCTGGAGGACGGTGATCTGCTTGCCGTCGCCGTGGTCGATCATTTGGACGAGGGTCTCTCGGCCGTTTATACCTTCTACGATCCGGATAAAAAGCCTCGAAGCCTTGGGACGTTTGCCGTGTTATGGCAGATCGGTGAAGCCCGGAGACGGGAATTGCCCTGGGTATATCTGGGATTTTGGATTTCCGGTTGCCGTAAAATGGCCTATAAAGGCACTTTTCGGCCGCTACAGGCGCGGATCGGATCTCGTTGGGTAAGGCTGGATAAAGGCGACAACGTGCCAACCTGAATGTGTTATTATGCGCGCTTTGCCAGTCCAGCTCAGACACTCATCGAGAGAGGTTTATGTCGAAAGAGGATCACATCGAAATGGAGGGCAAAGTGATTGAAACTTTGCCCAATACGACCTTCCGCGTCCAACTGGATAATGGACATGTCATCACTGCGCATATCTCCGGAAAAATGCGCAAACACTATATTCGAATTCTCACCGGCGACCGGGTCAAGGTCGAGATGACGCCCTACGATCTCTCCAAGGGGCGCATCACCTTCCGCCAACGATAAACGTAAGCCTAAGCCGGCTCGGAGGCTTCGCTTACGCTTTCAATATCGAACGAAAGTTCGCCCTCTTCCACCCCTATCCTCACGATTCCGCCCTCGGCGAGCTTGCCGAACAAGATCTCCTCGGCTAAAGGCTTTTTGATGTTTTCCTGAATCACCCGACTCATCGGCCGCGCGCCCATCTTGGGGTCGAAGCCGTGTTCGGCCAGCCATTCGCGTGCCTCGGGCTCCAGAATGACCGACACCCGCTTTTCCGCCAGCTGCGATTCCAGTTCGAACAGGAATTTATCAACGACCTGCCCGATGACTTCGATGCTGAGCGGCTTGAACTGAATGACCGCATCCAGCCGATTCCTGAATTCGGGCGAGAAGGTCCGCTCGATGACCTTCATGCTGTCGGTGGCATGGTCCTGTGCCGTGAAACCAATGGAAGGTCGGCCGCCCTCGGCCGCGCCCGCGTTGGTCGTCATGATCAGGACGATATTGCGGAAATCGGCCTTGCGCCCGTTATTGTCCGTCAGCGTGCCGTGGTCCATGACTTGCAGCAGGAGATTGAATACGTCGGGATGGGCTTTCTCGATCTCGTCCAGCAACAAGACCGCGTGGGGATGCTTGTTGATCTGCTCGGTCAAAAGCCCTCCCTGATCGAAACCGACATAGCCGGGCGGCGCCCCGATCAGGCGCGATACGGTATGCCGTTCCATGTATTCGGACATGTCGAAGCGGATGAGTTCCACGCCAAGCACTTTGGCGAGCTGCCGCGTGACCTCGGTCTTGCCGACTCCGGTGGGACCTGCGAACAGAAAGCAGCCGATAGGCTTCTGCGTTTCCCTGAGGCCCGCCCGCGACAACTTGATCGCGGAGGCCAAGGCGACGATGGGCTCGTCCTGGCCGAACACCAGCATCTTCAAATTCTTTTCCAGATCCCGCAGCTTGTCCTTGTCGTTGGTGGATACGGTTTTCGGAGGAATGCGCGCGATCTTGGAGACAATATCCTCGATCTCCAGAGTGCCGATCAGCTTCTTGCGGCGCGACAAAGGCTGCAAGCGCTGGCAGGCGCCGGCCTCGTCGATCACGTCGATGGCCTTGTCGGGCAAATGGCGATCGGTGATATAGCGGTCCGAGAGTTCGGCCGCCGTGCGCAGAGCCGCCAGGGAATACTTGACCTCGTGGTGTTTCTCGAACCGGGACTTCAATCCTTTGAGGATTTGATAGGTCTCGTCCACCGTGGGCTCGTGGACATCGATCTTTTGGAAGCGGCGCGCCAACGCCCGATCCTTCTCGAAGATGCCCCGATATTCTTGATAAGTGGTCGAACCTATGCAGCGCAGATCGCCGGACGCCAACACCGGCTTGATGAGATTCGAGGCATCCATCACTCCGCCGGACGCCGATCCCGCGCCGATAATGGTATGAATTTCATCGATGAACAGGATCGCGCTGGGCTCCTTCTTGAGCTGCGCCAGCAAAGATTTGAGGCGCTTCTCGAAATCGCCCCGATACTTGGTGCCGGCGACCAGGGCACCCAAGTCGAGCGCGTAGATCGTACTGCCGGCCAAGACTTCAGGTACGTCGGCATCGACGATTTTCTTAGCCAGTCCCTCGGCGATGGCCGTCTTGCCCACTCCCGCCTCGCCGACCAGCAGGGGATTGTTCTTCCGGCGGCGACATAGAACCTGGATGGTCCGCTCGATCTCATCCTTGCGGCCGATCAAGGGGTCGATCTTGCCGCGGCGAGCCAGCTCGTTGAGATTACTGGCGAACTTTTCCAAGGGATTAGCGCCGGCGGCGTCCCCCTCGTCGCCTTCGGAGGGCGAGGACTTGGACGCTGGCTCCGCGTCCTCGCGGACCTTCGAAATGCCGTGGGAAATGAAATTGACCACGTCCAGACGGGTCACGTCCTGCTTGTTGAGCAGATACACGGCTTGGGAATCCTGCTCGCTGAAAATGGCGACCAGGATGTTGGCCCCGGTGACCTCTTTTTTGCCGGAGGACTGCACGTGGAACGCCGCCCGCTGCAACACCCGCTGAAAACCCAGCGTCGGTTGGGTTTCCCGCTTCACCCCGGGAGGAATCAGGGGAGTGGTTTCCTCCAGAAAATCGATCAAATCCTTGCGCAGTTGGTCGACGTTGGCGCCACAAGCGCGCAGCACCTCCACCGCAATGGTGTTGTCGAGCATCGCTAGCAGAAGATGTTCCACGGTGATGAATTCGTGCCTTTTTTCGTAGGCCGAACGGAACGCAAGATTTAACGAGTATTCGAGTTCTTTGCTTAACATATGAAAATAAGGCCGATCAGGCCTCCTCCATGGTGCACAGCAGGGGATGTTGATGCTGCCGGGCGTAGTCGTTAACAAAACGGACCTTGGTTTCCGCCACATCCTTCGAGAATACGCCACAAACGCCAATCCCTCGCGTGTGGACGTGAAGCATCACCTGGGTGGCCTTTTCCTCGCTCATGCCGAAGAAGGTCTTCAGGACTTCGACCACGAAGTCCATTGGGGTGAAGTCGTCGTTCAACAAAATGACCTTGTAAAGCGGGGGCCGTTTCAGCTTTGGCTCGGCTTCCTGGATAGCAAGATCATCGTTGAGCTTGCGATCGGGATGTTGTGCCATAACTTCTACCGTTGCCCACAGATCTATGAGAATTAAATGCGGCTCCTACTATAGCACCGCCAAAGTTCGTTGTCTTAAAGGCTCGCAAGAAGAGGCGGTTAGCCAAATTCAGGAAGCCGAGAAATGGAGCGAAATTCTTCTCTCGGCTTTTGCTCCTCACGCCCTTTAGCTTTAAAGCCGCATTGCGCCGATCCGGGAACCCGAGGTCAAGCTAAATATGGGGCCTACAAACATTAAAATAAAGTCGGTGTCGAACCAATGAATATGCCGTACCCGCGGCGCTAGAGAGGAAACCGTGGCGCCTTGATCCGACTGCGCAAGCCTCTTAATGTTCCTGAATGGGGTGAAATCGGGGATCCCCACCGCCTCAGCATGATGGCACAGGATGCAGTATTGCTCGAGAATGGGTTTGATGCCGTGTTCAATGAGCGCTGGTTCGCCACCGCCGCGAACCCATTGAATGAGCTTGAAGCGTTCCTCGGTGGAAGCGTTCATTTCCATGGAGCCGTTCAACTCTTTTCGAGCACCGAACCGGAGCGATTGCCATAATAACGCTATACCGATGTCTTCGGTGGACAAGCCGAATTTGCCATCCGTCATGCCAAGGGTGAACAGGATTTGAATCATCGCCACGCCTTAGCCGATTGCGATGATGATCAAATATCCTGAAAATACTACCGAAAATCCCAGATGGTCCAGGTTGAACGGCATGGGGGACTCCAAACACAAAGGCGCCGCGGAAGCCTCTCTCCTAAACGGCCGCGCGATTCCCCATCACCCGAGGCTGGCAAGTTTTTTAACACAAGCTTTATACGCCGGACATGTTCTGGCAGTTAAAACTTCATGTACCAATCCGAAATGCTGAACCAAGCCGGCCGGCCTCGGGTCACGGTCGCCGCCATCGTCGAGCGTGGTGGGCGCTTCCTGTTTGTCGAAGAACTGGCCATCGGAGGCGAACTCGTCATCAATCAACCGGCCGGACACGTGGAAGGCGGGGAGACCCTTCTCGAGGCGGTGGTCAGGGAAACCTTCGAAGAAACCGGCTGGCGCATCCGGCCGGAATGGCTCGTGGGCCTATATCTGTGGAACCGTCCCGATAACGCGGCCAATTATCTTCGTATCGCCATCGCCGGCCGGCCGGAGCGGCACGACCCCGCATCGCCCCTGGACGAAGGCATTCAGCGGGCTTTTTGGCTGGCGCCCGAGGAATTGGCGGCTCGGAAAGCATCGCACCGCAGTCCCCTGGTGATGCGCTGCCTCGAGGATTATCTCGCCGGCGAGCGCCATCCCTTGTCCGTTCTCAAATCCTTGCGGGTCTGAAGCCATGGCCCGGAAAGTGGCCGTCGGCATGTCCGGCGGGGTCGATTCGTCCGTGGCCGCGCTGCTCCTGTTGGAGCAGGGTTACGAGGTCACGGGGCTGTTCATGAAGAACTGGGAGGAGGACGATGGCACCGAATACTGCACCGCCCTGGAAGATTTGGCCGATGCGCAACATGTCTGCGACCGCTTGGGCATTCCGCTGAAGACCGTCAATTTCGCCGCCGAATACTGGGACCATGTGTTCGAGGTGTTCCTGAGCGAGTATTCCGCCGGACGCACCCCGAATCCGGATATCCTCTGCAACAAGGAAATCAAGTTCAAGGCATTCCTGGATTACGCCAGCGACCTTGGCGCCGGGCTCATCGCCACCGGCCATTACGCCCGCCTCGATCGGCGGGAAGGGCACTATCGACTGCTCAGGGGCTTGGACACCAATAAGGACCAGAGCTATTTCATCTACACCCTAGGTCAGGCGCAACTGTCGCGCACGCTGTTCCCCATCGGCCATCTACAAAAGTCCGAGGTGCGCCGCATCGCCGCGAAAGCGGGTTTCGAGAACGCCCGTAAGCGCGACAGCACCGGCATCTGCTTCATCGGCGAACGCCGCTTCAAGGAATTCCTCCAGCGCTACCTGCCGGCCCGGCCCGGCGACATCCAAACGCCCGAGGGCGAGGTCGTCGGCCGCCACGAAGGACTCATGTATTACACCCTGGGCCAGCGCCGCGGCTTCGGGGTCGGCGGCATCAAGGGCGCGGATCAGGACGCCTGGTATGTGCTGCGCAAAGATCTGGAGCGCAACGTCCTCGTTGTCGGCCAAGGCCACGACCATCCTTGGCTGTACAGCGAGGTGCTGGAAGCCGGCACCCTGGATTGGTGCGGCGGCCTGCCCCTGCAAGCGCCTTTGCGCTGCGCCGCCAAGACCCGCTACCGCCAGCCGGATCAGGGCTGCCGGGTCGAGCCTCTGGATCATGGCCGCTGCCGTGTCATCTTCGACCAGCCTCAACGCGCCGTGACGCCGGGGCAATCGGTGGTCTTTTATCGGGACGAGGAATGCCTGGGCGGCGGAGTGATCGAGACGGCAGCAAGCCTTTCCGGAGCCCGCGCCCTGGCGGTATGACCCACTGGCCTGGGCGAATTCAATGCCGCAACTGCCCCTCCCATTTCGACATTACCGCCGTCGCCACCGCGTTGCCGAGCACATTGGTGGCGGAGCGCCCCATATCCAGGAAGTGGTCGATGGGCAGGAGGAGCAGCAAGCCGGCCTCCGGAATGTCGAACAGGGACAGGGCGCCGGCGATCACCACCAGCGAGGCGCGCGGCACGCCGGCGATGCCCTTGCTGGTGAGCATCAGCGTCAGGAGCATGGTGATCTGCGCCTCGAGAGCGAGCGGGATGCCGTAGGCTTGGGCGATGAACAGGGCGGCGAAGGTCATGTACATCATCGAGCCGTCCAGGTTGAAGCTGTAGCCCAAGGGCAGCACGAAACTGGCGATGCGGTTGGGGCAGCCGAACCGCTCCAGTTCCTGCAGGGTCTGCGGGAAAGCCGCCTCGCTGCTGGCGGTGCTGAAGGCCAGGAGGAATGGGCCGCGCAATCGGGACAGCAGGGTTCCCGTCCGTCGGCCCATCACGAGAAATCCGAACAGGACCAACAATCCCCATAACATCAACAGGGCCAGATAAAACTCGCCGATCAAAAGGCCGTACGTGGCGAGCACGCCCAAGCCCTTCTGCGCGATCACGCCGGCGGCGGCGCCGAACACGGCGAGCGGCGCGAGCAGCATGACGTAGCTTGTGACCCTGAGCATCACGTGCCCGACCCCGTCCAGGGCGGCGATGAGGGGCTCGCCCCGATCGCCGGTGGTGGCGGCGGCCACGCCGAAAAACATCGAGAACACCACGATTTGCAGGATCTCGTTCTGGCCCATGGCCTCGATCAGGTTCTGCGGAACCACGTGGTGAAGAAAGGATTTCAGGTCGAAATGATTTTTGGCGAGATCCGGATGGGCGCTCTCCGCCGGCAGAGGCAGGTGCATGTGCAGACCCGGCTGGAACAGATTGACCAGGATCAGCCCCAGGGTCAGCGAGGTCAGGCTGGCCGCCAGGAAGTAGAACAGGGTCTTCCCGCCCAGCCGGCCGATGGCCTTCAGATCGCCCAGCTTGGCGATACCCACCACCAGGCTGGAAAAGACGAGGGGCGCGATGATGCTCTTGATGAGCCGCATGAAGACATCGCTCAGCAGCGAGATGTTGCCGGCGAAGGCCTGGATATCGGCCGGATCGGGATAAAGCCGGCGCACGGCTTCGCCCGCGACGATCCCCAGCAGCATGGCGGCCAGGATGGCGTAGGTGAGGGTGTTTCTCTTCACGAGGGTTCCGGATCGTTATTGTTTAAAAGCGCCTGATCCCTTCTAGGATGCCCTATCCCCCAGGCTGCCTTGGGCCGCCGGCCAGGCGAGATATCCATCGATCAATTTTTAGCCGAACCGTCTCCACCCCCGTCGGGCGGGTCTTTGGAGCCGTTAACCCAAGGTTTTCCCCACAACTATCCACATGTTCTGTGGAAAACTCAAAGCCCCCCGCCGAGCTTTCGGAGAAGACTCAGGCAGCCTTAAACTCGGTCGAGAATTTCTGCGCAATGACGATTAAAAGTGGGAACTTTAGGCGCGAAAAACTGTTTATATCATACGGTCTTTCGTAAAACTCAACGCACATCGTCATTACCTTGCTTTCAACTCTGCCAATGGTGGCTTTCACCGAACCGCCCTCCTTCGCTCTACAGCGATAAGCCTTTCACTTTAGTGAAAATTCTATCCCTCAAAACCTAGCCTAACGGACCTTGATATCCGGTTCGGCTGAGCGCTGCGAGAGCGGCGTCGTTACGATTCGCATCTGGAGAAATTAAAGTTATGGCTCATATCACTGAGTTCGAACACCCCTCGCCGGCACTGCCGGCGACCCTTCAGCCCGAGCAGGAAGATCGGGCGCGCCGCGAGAACGCCGGTGCCTCCCCCGTGCCGATAGAGGCCGCGAAGGAACCCGGCTGGCGGGAGATTCCGGCTAGTGCGCCCAGCGCCTCGCCCCTGGACCTGCCCAACGACGTATTCGAGGCGGGGCTGGCTCGGCGCCGCCAAAATCGGGCGGCCATTTTGGGCTGGATCCGTGAATCCCTGGTCGAGGGAACCGACTACGGCCGCATTCACGTGGCTAGCCGCGACCGCTGCGCCTACGCCAAGCGCGGCGAGGCGGCGCAGTGTCCGACCGCCAATCACTGGACCAAGCCCAGCCTGTTCAAGCCGGGTGCGGAGAAGATCTGCGGCATGCTCGGGGTCACCGTGCATTATCCCAATCTGGCCGCCTACGAACAGGCGGCCCTGTCCGGCAAGAGCCTCGGCACCATCATTCTGCGCTGCGAGCTGCGCGACAGCCAGGGCCGAGTGGTGGCGGAAGGGATTGGGGCACGGAACGTGCCGCAGGACTACGGCGACATCAACAAGTCGTTGAAGATGGCCGGCAAGTCCGCCCATATCGATGCCACCCTCAGGATGGCGGGCTTGAGCGAAGTCTTCACCCAGGACCTGGAGGACATGCATTTGGGCGCGGTCTCCCGGACCGACTCCAAGCCGGACCGGCAGGCGACCAGCGAGTCGGCCGCTGGGGCAAGGCCCGACGCCTTGGGCGTGCACGCCGAGGTTGTATCGCATGCCCAGATCAGTAGCCTCGAGGAGCGCATCCAGAGTCTGGGCTTGGACCGGGAACGGGTGCTGCGTTGGATCAAGAACGCTAGCAAGGACAAAATCCTCGCCTTCGAGGATCTGACCCCGGAGGTCTACGAACGGGTGGTCTACAAACTGGACGAGTGGGCCAAACCAGAAACCAAACCGGCCGGGTGATACGCGTGGAGATGAAACTTTACCAAATCGCCGACAGATACCAGGATGCGGTGGCCCAGCTCACGGATCCTAATCTGCCGATCGACGTGGTCGAAGACACTCTGGAAGCCTTGGCCGGAGAATTGAGCGCCAAGGCCTGGAATGTCGCCGCCGTGCTGCTGCAGATGGAGGGCGAGGCGGAGTTGATCCGCCGCGCCGAGGAGCGCATGAGCCAGCGCCGCAAGGCGCTGGAACGGCGGGCCGCCGGGCTCCGCCATTATCTCAAGACCCACATGGAGCGGGTCGATGTGCACGAAATCCGTAGCCCCGAGTTCGTCATCAAGGTCAAGGCGAATCCGCCGAAGGTAATTGTCGATGACGAGGACCTGCTGCCCGACAGGTTCAAGCACGCGGAAACCGTGGTGCATATCGACAAGACCGCAATTCGCGATGCGATCCAATCCGGCGAAAGGATCGCTGGCGCCCGCCTGGAACAGGGGACGCATCTGGAAATCGGTTGATAGTCTCCTCGTTCCTTAACTTTAAGTCAGGAATTCGCCTTCCGGCCTAAGCGCCTAGAGGGCGTCCGAAGCCAGGATCGACGCTTCTGGAAGCGGGGGCAAGAGAGGGTTAATCTCCTTTGCCCTCGGTTCGGAACGCCCAGAATCCTGCTCCACCTCTTGGATTAGCTCAAGCGCCTGCCGCTGCCACCCGATCCTGCGGGGCACAGAAACTTAGCTTGAAGATCTGCCCAGCGATAGGCTTTTCCGAACCTGTGGCGTCATGACCTGAGGGGCGTTCTCACTCTCCGCAATCCCCCTTCAATGCGGCAGCAATTCCCGCAGGGCGTCGATATCCACCGGCTTCACCAGATGGTGATCGATGCCGGCTTCCTGACAACGGCGGCGGTCTTCGGCGGAGCCGTAGCCACTAATCGCGATCAGGGGGATATCCTTGAAGCCTGCCTCCTCGCGGAGCCGCCGGGCCAGTTCGTAGCCGTCCATTTCCGGCATGCCGATGTCGAGCAGCACCACATCGGCCTGCTGCTGGTGAGCGAATTGTAGCGCGGCCTCTCCGTCATAACAGACATGAACCTCATAGCCGAAGACGGCGAGCAGCTCGCGGAGGGAATCGGCGTAATCGGCGTTGTCGTCCACGGCCAGCACGGTCAGAGGTCCAGCCCTTCGACCCGCCGACAACGGATCACTCGCCAGCGCCTTGGGCGGCGGGGCCGTCAGGGGTAGCCACACCTTGAATTCACTGCCTTGCCACGCTCCCGCGCTCTGCGCTTCGACCCGGCCGCCATGCATCTCCACCAGCCGCTTGACTAATGCGAGGCCGATGCCAAGCCCGCCGGAGGAGCGCGCTAACGAACGGTCCTCCTGGACGAACGGCTCGAAAATGCGCTCGATAAGTTCCGGCGGAATACCGGCGCCGTTATCGCGCACCCGGATGAGAACCTCGCGGCCTTCAAGCTCCACCGTGAGGGCGATCTCGCCGCCGGGCGCGGTGAACTTGGAGGCATTGTGCAGCAAATTGCCCAGCACCTGAATGCAGCGGGTGGTGTCGGCGTGGAGATAGGCCGGCTTGGAGAGCGAGGTCACCGTCAGCTGCTGGCGGCGCTCCTCGAGCTGGGCGCGGTTGGCCTCCACCGCCTGGTGAACGATGGTCGCCACGTCGATGATTTCCTGACGCAACGCGATCTTGCCCTGGGTGATGCGCGCGATGTCGAGCAGGTCGTCCAGGAGATGCTTGAGATGGCTGCCCTGCTCCTTGATGATCCGGGCGATGCGGCCGAGCGGCTCCAGGGTGTGATGCTCGGCCTGCCGTCGCAGCACTTCGCCGGCGTTGACGATGGCGGACAGCGGATTGCGAAGCTCATGGGACAGCATGGCCAGGAACTCGTTCTTCTGGCGATCCGCCTCATCCAGCTCCCGCACGTGGCGGCGCAATTCCTTCTCCAACCGCTCCCGTTCTCTGATCTCGTGCTTGAGGCTTTCGTTGGTTCTGGAGAGCTCCGCCGTGCGAGCCTCCACGCGCCACTCCAGTTCCTGATGGGCCCGGAACAAGGCCTCCTGATTCCGCTTGCGGTCGCCGATATCGACTATCGACACATGGAACTGCGGATCTTGCGCGGTCACTGATTCTAAGTTGCAGTACAGCTCCACATCCACGAGCGCGCCGCTCCGGGTCTTGAGGCGAAGCTCGGCCGCCACTTGACTCTCCCCACGGCGGCGGCACCGTCCCATGTAGGTCAGGAAGGCCGCTCGATCCTCCGGCGCCACGAAATGAACAAAAGGGTAATTGGGCAGAGAGGTCCGGTTCCGCTCGAGCAGACGGGCGGCGGTGAGATTGATGTCCTTGATGACGCCCTTCTCGTCCAGCACCAGGTGTCCCATGGGCGATAAATCGAACAGCTCCGCGTAGCGGTGCAGGGATTTTTCGAGTTCCACCTGGGCAACCCGAAGCTCCTGGTTTTGGAGTTGCAGTTCCTCCTCGTATATCTGCAGCTTATGCAGAAGATTCCGCAGCCTCTCGCCGGATTCCGCTTGGGCTTCCGGCTTCGTTTCCACTTCCAACGCCTCGAGCGCCTGTTCCGCTCGCACACTAAGTTCTTTCATATTCATAGACAAGCCGCTCCGGCTCAGGGGGCGGCCCGGTGATCACCCGATCGCCAATAGGATCAAGGGTTCCGAGCCGGCGTTAAGGTCCAAGCGGCGGCCGTTGAGCGCCAGCTTGCGCCGGCCGCGGTTCGGACGCTCGAACTCGACGCTAAGGTTCTCGAAGGGGGCGCCCTGGGCCGCCACCTGCTCGAGGGCGGCGCGCAATCCAGGATTCTCCCACTGGCCGTTCGGGAGAGCGAACAGGCTCCGGCCTTCGGTCGCCTCCGGCGAGACCTCAAAGCTTCGGTAAAAAGGCGAATTCGCGCGCTTCACCCGGAAGTCCCGCGTCAGGATCAGCAACGGCTCCCGCGCCACGGCGAGAAAGGCTTCCATAAAATCCGGCGCCGGCCAACGGTCACCCAGGTCCCGCTTCAGCGCGTCCACGTCCACCAGGGCCAGCACCACGCCGTCGATCTTGCGATCCATGGCCCGATAGGGGCGCATCCTGAGGTTATACCAACGGCCTTTGCCGTCCCGTACCTCCACCTCCTTGGTGGTCAGGGTCTCCAGCACTTTCCGAACGAACGGCATGAGATCGGGCACGCTGATCCTGGGGTGGATGTCGCTGAACGGCCGGCCGATGTCGGTGGGGATCAGGCTGAACAGCTTTTCCGCGGGCGGCGTGAAGCGCCGTATCCGCAGATCGTTGTCAAGCATGACGATCGCGATGTTGATGCTGCTGAGAAGATTCGTCAGATCGTCGTTGAGCTGGCCCAGCTCCTGGTTGCGGACGTGCAGCTCCTCGTTGAGGGTGGTGAGTTCCTCGTTGGCGGACTGCAGCTCCTCCTTGGCGGTCTCCAGCTCTTCGTTGGTGCTTTGCAGCTCCTCGTTGCTGGAGAGGATTTCCTCGTTGGCCGAACGCAATTCCTCGTTGAAGACTTCCTGGGATTCGACCACCGATTGCAAATATTCCCGGATGGCGGCGAGTTCTTCCCGAAGCCGCTGGATTTCCTGTTCCTGCTCGGATTTGTCCCGGGGCGGCTCGGCCGGCGGCTTGGCGGCGGACGCCGCCTCTTGGACCGGTGGGCCACTCGCCGGCCGAAGTTCCTGAAACAGCACCAGGAAAAACTTTTCCGCCGCCTGGGCGGGGTTGACGAGCGGAATCACTTCCAGCGTCGTCCGATAATTCTCGCCGTTGCCCTTGAACAGGACATCGTCCTTCCGGACGACTCGATTGCTCTGGTCGGCTTCGTGGAGCGCGGTGTGCAGAGGAATTATCAAACCCTCTCGGGCCATCCGCAGCAGGTTGAAGCTGGCGCTGCCCGGCGAGGGTTCCAGGAAAGGCCCGGTCCGGCCGCGGAATTGCAGAATGTTCATATCGCTGTTGATCAGCACCCCCGGCGGGCCATAGCGGTCCAACAGTAGCCGATCCGCCTCTTTTTGGGGATCAAAGACCTTGAAGCGGTTTTCCGGAAGAACCGCCCCGAGACCCTGCCGATCGAAGCCATGGTCGCTCTGCGCGAGGGCCAGGACCAACCGCGGCGGCACGCTTTTCTTTGTATAAATCTTGTGCCGCTTGTGAGCCATGGTGAACAGATTGGCGAAGACGCCGATGCTCTCCGAGTTGCCCAAGAGCAGAAATCCACGAGGATTGAGCGCGTAATGAAACATCGGCAGCACCTTTCTCTGCAGCTCCGGCCCGAAATAGATCAGGACGTTGCGGCAGCTGATGAGATCCAGGCTGGAAAACGGCGGGTCCTTGCCGACGTTATGTCGAGCGAAGACGCAGAGATCGCGGATCGGCTTCGACACTTGGTAACCGCCCTCGTTCTTGACGAAGAAACGCCGCAGCCGCTCCGGCGACATCTCGGCCTCGATGGTCTCGGGATAAAGGCCGGCGCGAGCCTTGTTGATGGCGTCTTCGCTGATGTCGGTGCCGAAAAGCTGGATGGGGATATGGGTGGGCCGCGAACCCAGCAATTCCAGAATGGCGATGGCGAGGGAATAGACCTCCTCGCCGGTGGAACAGCCGGGCACCCAAACCCGAAGCGGCAGTTCCGGGGACTTGCCCTCGATCATTTGGGGAAAGATTTCCTCCTTGAGCGTCTCGAAAACCTCGGGATCGCGGAAGAATCCGGTGACATTGATGACGAGGTCGTGGAAGAGGGCCTTGGCTTCGGCCGGATTGTCCACCAGATACTGGTAATAGTGATTCAATCTTTCCAGGTTGTGGAGCGCCATCCGGCGAAGAATCCGGCGTCTTAGGGTGCTTTGCTTGTAGGCCGAAAAGTCGATCTGGGTGGCCGACCAGACCAGGGCCAGAATGCGGCGCATCGCGTCTTGATCTTCAGGCGGAGCCGCCTCTTCCGGAACCAGAGGCGCTCGGGTCAGGCGCGGATAGTGATTTCTCAGCTTGACCAGTTCCTTGGCGATGCCGGCCGGCGGCAGCACCAGATCCGCCACCCTGGCCAGGATGGCGCTGCGCGGCATGGCGTCGAACTTGGTGGATTGCTCGTCCTGGACCAGGGTGATGCCGCCTTCGGCCTTGATGGCCTTAAGACCCTGCACGCCGTCCGAGTCGGCGCCCGAAAGCAGCACGCCCACCGCCTGGTGAACCTGGTCGCTGGCGAGGGAGCGGAAGAAAAAATCGATTCTCTTGTGCCGCGGATCCAGCCGGTCGCTCGCTTGCAAGGTCAGGACGCCGTTCATGATGACGAGATTGACGCTGGGCGGAGCCACGTACACATGATCGGCCTCCACGGCCATGCCGTCCTCAATTTCGAGAACCCTCATCGGGGTCACCCGGGCGAGGAGCTCGGGAAGCAGGCTTTGTTGGCTGGGGTCGAGATGCTGGATGAATATGAACGCCATGCCGGTAGGCGCGGGCAGCAGCGCTTGCAGCAACTCCGTGAACGCCTCAAGGCCGCCGGCCGAGGCTCCCACGCCCACGATCATGACTGGCTGATTCGAGGCGCTCTTCGGGCTTTCCGATTCGGGGGTAAGGGTTTGCCCGGATAAATCACTCATGATTTCATTGGTCCCATGAAGCAAGGGCGCTACTTGATTTATAGTAGATTTCGGTTAAGTCAAAAAAGGATAATTTAGCGAGATATTATTTCATTCCAAGGCGAAAGTTACCTGGGCCTTGCCTTAGGCCGAGATTCACAGGGTATTCCGCCGCTATCTTATTTAGGCAAGCTTATCATCTTAGACGAAAGGACTCGGGGTCTGGTCAAGCTCCGGAGCCAGGCGAATCTTTAGGATCGCTGGCGACGAGCGGCGATGAAGACCTCGAAATCGGAATGGTAAGAGCAAGCCGTGGATCGGTTCGGCATGGCTGAACGATACGACGGCGTTTGATTTTTGGATGGAATTATGACCGGCGTCCACAAGATCGCGTTCAAGTTACTCGCCCGCGACTGGCGCAGCGGCGAGCTGGCCATCCTCTCGGCGGCCTTGTTCATCGCCGTGGCGGCCACGACCGCCGTGAGCCTGCTGGGCGACCGGCTATCCCGCACCATGAGCCTTCAGGCGGCGGAATTCCTGGGCGCCGATCTGTCCGTGGGCAGTCATGAGCCGCCGTCGCCGGACTGGGCGGTCCAGGCGGCGGCGCTGGGCTTGCGGGCCTCCCGGACGAGCGAGTTTTCCAGCGTGCTGGTCGAGAACGACGAATTGCTGTTGGCGGGCATCAAGGCGGTGGCCGAGGGCTATCCCTTGCGCGGCGCGGTCAAGACCACCACCGGGGATCTCGCCGCCGCGGCGGAAACCCGTGACATTCCGGCTCCGGGCGAAGCCTGGGTGGAACCTCGGGTGCTTTCGGCCCTGGGGGTTCCTCTCGGCGGCGAAATCACGGTGGGCGAAAAGCGGCTGCGCGCCACCCGGATCATCACCCACGAGCCGGATCGGCGCGGCGATCTTTACAGCCTTTCGCCGCGGGTCCTGATCAACGCCCGGGACCTGCCCGCGACCGGCATCATCCAGCCGGGCAGTCACGTCCATTACTATGCCCTGTTCTCCGGCCCCGAACCGGCCCTGCGGCGCTTCAAGCGCTGGCTCAAGCCGCGCCTGCATCCCGGACAGCGGATTACCGACATCCACGAGGATCGCCCGGAGCTCGGCAACGCCCTCGGCCGGGCCGAGCGTTACCTCGGGCTGACCAGCATCGCCGTGGTGCTGATCGCCGGGGTCGCCATCGCCATGAGCACCCGCCGCTACACGGAGCGGCATTTCGATCTCGCGGCCTTGCTCAAGTGCCTCGGGATGGAGGAATCAAATGTGCTGCGCCTGTACCTGCTCCAGTTCGCCGTGATCGGCCTTGTCGGCAGCGCCCTGGGCTGCGCCGCCGGCTACGCCTTGCAGGAAGGCGTGGCCTACCTGATCCGCTCTCTCCTGCCGCACAGCCTGACCGCGCCCGGTCCCTTGGCCTGGCTGCTCGGAACCGGCGCGGGGCTCCTGATCCTGTTCGGCTTTGCCCTGCCGCCGATTCTCCGGCTCAAGCGCCTGCCGCCGCTTCGGGTCCTAAGACGCGATCTGGAACCCCTGCCGTCCAGCGCCTGGCTGGTCTACGGCACCGCGGCCTTGGCGCTCGCCGGGCTGCTCTGGCGCTATACCCAAGACTTTCAGATGACCGCCACGGTGCTCGCGGCGGGCGGGACGGCCGCGGCGCTGTTCGGGGCGCTGGGTCTGCTCCTTCTAGGGCTGGGGCGGAAGCTGGCGCCGCATGCCCCCTTGGCGACCCGGTTCGGACTGCAACATCTGGCCCGGCGACCGGGGCTTGGGGTGAGCCAGATCCTGGCCTTCGGCGTCACCTTGGTCGCGATGCAGATGAGCCTCCTGGTGCGCACCGAGCTGTTGCAGGAATGGCGGCGGCAACTGCCCGAGGACACGCCCAACCATTTCGCCCTGAACCTGTTCGATACCGACCTCTCCCGCTTCCGGGAATTTCTCGCCCGGGAGGGTCTCTCGAGCAGCGAGTTCTACCCCATCGTGCGGGGCCGGCTGATGACGGTGAATGGTCGGGACGTCTTCCAGATCGTGTCCAAGGATTCTCCGGCCGAGGGCGCCATCAACCGCGAACTGAGCCTGACCTGGAGCGAGAAACTGCCGCCGGACAACCGGATCATCGAAGGCCATTGGTGGAACGGAACTCCGCCGCTTAGCGTCTCGGTGGAAAAGGGCCTCGCGGACAGCTTGGGCATCGCGCCGGGCGACAAGCTCGGCTTCGCCATCGGCGGGCAGACTTTGACCGCAACCGTCGTCAGCACCCGTAGCGTCCGCTGGGACACCATGGCGCCCAACTTCTTCATGATCTTCTCCCCCGGCAGCCTGGATGCCTGCCCTCACACGTGGCTCACCAGTTTCTACTTGCCGGCGGATCGAAAACCGGCCCTGGGGCGGCTCGCGAAATCCTTTCCGGGCATCACCCTGCTGGAAGTGGACCGGCTCTTGAGGCAGTTCCAGTCCATCCTCCAGCAAGTCACGCGGGCCATCGAGTTCGTGCTGGGGCTGGCCTTGGCGGCCGGATTCACTCTGCTGTTCGCCTCGGTGCGGGCTACCCTGGACGAGCGGATCTACGAGGACGTTTTGTTGCGCACCCTGGGCGCCGGTCGGAAGCTTCTGCGGCGCGCTCAGTGGGTGGAATTTTCAACGCTGGGATTCCTCTCGGGCGTGCTGGCGTCGGCGGTTTCGGAAGTGATCATCTGGCTCCTCTTCAGCCGGGTTTTCGGTCTGGAGTATCGTTTTCATTGGGAAGCCTGGCTGATAACCCCAAGCCTGGGCGCATTGGCGATCGGAGTGGCGGGCTACTGGAATACCCGCTCGGTGGTTCGGAACAGCCCGATGCAGGTGCTGCGAGAGCTCTAAAGCTCCTGCAAGGTGCGGCGATGGGGGCTTGTCCAAGCACGCATCGCCGTCGTGGCTCAACCGGCCTTGAGGTTGATCTTGGACGTCCAGCCGCTCTTGCCCTTGCAATCGCCATCGAGGACCTCGACCTTCACGAACGGTAATTGACCGACCACCTGCTCTTCCTTGATCGTGGCCTTGGTGCCGGGCTTGGCGAGGCAGACGCTCTGCTCCTTATCCTCTTCAGCGTCCGAGGTGCTCATGAGGCCCGGCACCGTGGTGAGCTGGGAATTGCCGCCGTTCGGATTTTCCAGGGTGACCGACTGACCGATGGTGAACGTGGCGGGGGCCCGTTGCTGAACCTCGCTGCCGCCGCCCAGGGTAAGCGCCAAGATGATCACCACCACCCCGCCGATCAGCGCATAGCGCGCCTTGGGATTGGTTTTCAGGGTGCCGATGAGGTTTTGGACGGCGCTGCCGTTGTTATTGTCTTTGACTTCGGACATTATTTTTGCCTCCTCGTTGAATGCTCGTTTTTCCTCCGGGTCCCGTAAGTGGACGCCGTGAAGCAGAGGCAAATTATCATGTTGTCAACGGGATGCAAACACTTAATTTAACGCCCCAAGGCGCGGCTCGAAGCGCCCGAAAATCCGACTGGGGCGCGCTGAACGGCCGGCGATCGGACTTCCCGGTGAATTTCGACGCGCCCGCCACTCTAACCCATCACCATCTGTCAACCTGCGTTCGCAAGCCGCCATGAGTGATTCCAAAAAGTTGCCGTCCGGCTCCGACTCCTCTTCCAAAGAAGTTCAAGCATTCCTGCAAAAACTCGCCCAAACGCCCGCGGTCAAGCCCGCAAGCCGCAAGGGCCGGTTGATCTTCGCCCTGGACGCCACCGCGAGCCGCGAACCGACCTGGAGGGAAGCGCGGCGGATTCAGGCCGATATGTTCGATGCAGCCGCTTCCTCGGGAGGATTGGAAATCCAGCTTTGCCATTATCGGGGCCTTGCGGAATTCGGCGCTTCGCCCTGGCTGGCGCGCGCAGAGGATCTTAGGAGGCGGATGGCCGAGGTGGACTGCGTTGGCGGACTGACTCAAATCGGCCGAGTGCTGGAACACACCCTCGCGGAAGCCCGCAAGAGCAAGGTCGATGCTCTGGTGTTCGTTGGCGATTGCATGGAAGAGAATGTCGATGGCCTGTGCAAGCTGGCCGGGGAATTGGGGCTTCTGAATGTCAAGGTCTTCCTCTTTCAGGAAGGCCGTGATCCGGCCGCAGAACTCGCTTTCAGCCAGATCGCAAGGCTTACCGGCGGTGCCCATTGCCGTTTCGACGCCGGCAGCGCTCAACAGCTCCGCGACCTCCTCGGGGCCGTAGCGGCCTACGCCGCCGGCGGCCTCAAGGCGCTGGAAAGCTTCGGACGTGGCCGGGGCGGGGCGGCGCTCCAATTGTCCCATCAGCTGAAAAAACCTTGATCCAGCTTCTGATCTTAATCGGCTTTGTTCTCTTCGCCGTCTTGGCGGCACGGCAGTATCTCCGTACCGCTCCGCCCGATGCCGCTCGGAAATTCCGGCGGGTGCTGCTCTGGAGCGGGGCGGCTCTTATCCTGCTTCTGGCAGCGACCGGACGGCTGGGTCTTTTGATACCCTTGCTGGGTGCGATCATCGCGACCTTGCTACGGCTCTTGCCGGCGCTGATTTCCCTGCTACTGCAATCCCTCCCGCTCTGGCAGCGCTGGCGTCAGCAACAGGCAAGCCAGCGAGGCACCGCCAGGGGTGCCGATCCCTCCGATACCTCCACGGTCGAATCGCGGTTCCTCCGTATGCAACTCGACCATGCCAGTGGTGAAATCCTCGGGGAAGTCCTGGCCGGACGCTTTGCCGGCCGCCAACTTGGCGAACTGAACCGGGAGCAGTTGGCGGATTTATACGCCGAATGCGTCCGCAGCGACAACGAATCCGCCGCCTTGCTCCGGGCTTATCTCGAGCGTGTATACGGCGAAATCCCGCAATTCCGGCAGGACTCTCCGTCCGGCAACGTCATGACCGCTGACGAAGCCTACGAGGTGCTGGGCATAAAGCCTGGAGCAGCTCGCGCCGACATTGTCGCAGCCCATCGCCGTCTGATGCAGAAGCTGCATCCGGATCGGGGAGGCTCCGATTATCTGGCCGCCAAAATCAATCAGGCCAAAGACATTCTACTAAGCCGCTAAATCCCCTGTTCTGGGTGTGACATCCTCGTCTCGCCTACTCGACCTCTCCATAGCTTTTGGTGTATCCCAAAAGATCACTTGAGACCAGGTCTTAGCTTGTAATTTCGTGCCCGGAATTTAGCCATGACTAATCCTGGATTGGCGCAGGCTATCACTATCATGAACTTTTCAGTTTCAGAATTGGCTCAATATTAGAACGCTTAGAGCTAAGTAAATGAGATTTTGGTTTGATATTAAATTTGTTACGCATCAAAGTAGTTTCAAACCGGATTGACAAATGCTTTTATCTCATGACAGCATAAAACCAAAATCCTGGTTCAAGGTCTATATAAGTATCATTAATAGACAAATTTTCAGTATTTCGTAACAAATATGGCAGTATGGAAATATGTTTCAAAATGTTGATGTCAAATTATTGTAAAACCGTGGCGTAATGCTCCTGGATGGGCCGGCTCATAGAGACCAAGCTCAGCAAACCCAAGCGTTATCCACAACATCCGAAGTGATAACGAGTGGCGCTGCAGGGCGCCGACCTAAAGACATGTCAATGATGCACTTTGAGATCGGAGAAAAACCGTGCTTACAACGCAACTGCCCATTTGGAGCCTCGGGATGACTGAACCGACCTTAGACGAACTGAAGCCTTATGGCGAGCCAGTCGTGTATGACGCAATGGCATCTTTGCCTTTGCCTGAAGAGCTGGATACTGACGACGACCTTGACCATGAAGCGTCCTCTTGGAGCGACCCCGACCTAGAGGATATCGGTCAGGATTATCAATATGATGCCACTCGCTTATACCTTAAGGAGTTGGGAAGCTCGCAATTGCTCACGGCCGATGAGGAGAAGCATTATGGGCATCTCGCGCTACAGGGAGATCAGGCCGCTCGGAAGAAAATGATCGAGAGCAATCTGCGCTTGGTGGTCAAAATCTCTCGACGCTATTTGAACCGTGGGCTGCCTTTGCTGGACTTGATCGAGGAAGGCAATCTCGGCTTAATCCGGGCGGTCGAAAAGTTCGAACCTGATCGCGGTTTTCGATTTTCCACGTATGCAACGTGGTGGATACGCCAGACCATTGAGCGGGCTTTGATGAATCAGACGCGAACCATCCGGTTACCGATTCATGTTGTCAAGGAAATGAACGTCTATCTGAAAGCCTATCGGCAATTAGCAAGCAAGCTACATCACGATCCAAGTATCGAGGATGTCGCCAAACACCTGGACAAGCCCGTCAAAACGGTTGAGAAAATGTTTAAGCTCAACGAGCGCATCACTTCCATCGATGCCCCGTTGAAAAAGGACACGGAAAAATCCCTAGCCGAATGCTTGTCGGAGGAAAATGCGCTGCCGCTTCCCGACAATCTCCAAAACGAATGTCTTGCCTTTAGAATTAGCCGGTGGCTGGACCGGCTCAATGATAAACAAAAGGAGGTTGTATCGCTCCGATACGGGCTGCGTGGCTACGATCCTTCCACTCTTGAAGAAGTAGCCGGAATCATGGGAGTCACCCGGGAGAGGGTACGACAGATTCAGATGGAAGCCTTGCGTCGGCTGCGAGAAATTCTGGAGGCCGAAGGCTACACCGCAGAGGCGATTTTCAGTTAGAAAGCCGTCTCTAGGGCCTTTAACATAAAATGGCAAGGTTCGCGGATGGGAATCAGCGAATCTCAAATGAGGAAATCGCCTACTGCCGCCGGTCCATACCCCCGCTCTGGCGGGGCGGCGGCTCATGTCAGCCGTTTGCGATTGGGAATGTATACCCAAGGGCAGTAGGCAGATCATCTGTGTCCTGCCTTCCGCCAGCGGCATACCGTCTTCTGCATTGTGCGTAAACATGCCGGAGCCATCATGAGCGCCCAGGTCCATTTCGTCTCGACGGACGGCGCCACCTACGCCGACCTCGAGACGGCGCCGGCTGGCTACACGGTGGAGCTGATCGGCGGGCGGCTCCATGCCCTGCCCCGCCCTAAGGGGAAGCACGTCCACAGCGCCAGCGTGCTGGGCCGCCCCTTTGAGGACGGTTCGGGCGGCCCCGGCGGCTGGTGGATTCTGGACGAGCCCGAGATCCACTGGGAATTGAACCGGGTGGTGACGGTCCCCGAGCTCGCCGGCTGGCGTAAGGAGCCTATGCCCGACATGCCGGACGACCACCGCTTTACCGGGGTTCCGGACTGGCTGGGCGAGATTCTCTCGCCCACCACCCGCGACTACGACCTCAATGAGAAGGTCCCGCTCCATGCCCGCCAGGACGTCCCATTCCTGTGGCTGATCGACCCGGACGCGCCCTGGCTCGCCGCCCACGTCCTCGAGGGGGAAAGCTATCATGAAGTGGCTCGGTTCGGCCCTGGCGAGCCGATCCAGGCCCCGCCCTTCGAGGCGGTGGCGTTCACCCTGTTCAATTGAGGAGGGCTCTTGACGATGGCTGGAGCCTCTTACGACACCGACATCATCGCCTGGGCACAGGAACAGGCTGAATTACTGCGGACGGGGCGCTTCGACGCCCTGGACATCGAGCACCTCGCCGATGAAGATCGAGGTCGTGGGCAAAAGCGAACAGCGCGAACTAAAACACCGGATGGCCGTGCTTCTGGCATATGTTAATTAAATGGCAGTATCAGCCCGAGCGTCGGGCAAATAGTTGGGAAGCGACTATTCGGACTCAGAGAACGAATAGCGCAGGGCGTTTGAAAAAAACGCCCCGTCCCTCAAGGCGTCTTTTGGACGATCCCGATTGGTGGGCCGATGCCTGGCAGGATGCCCGTTTGGCAGCCCAAAAGGAAACGGGAATTAAGTACGATGTGTTTCCGGAAACCTGTCCCTGGCAGCTTTCCGACATCCTCGATCCGGACTGGCTGCCCTCATGAGCGCGGAGGCCACATGGCTTGGCTGACTCGATTCTCCTGGATTACAAGCACAATATTCGGAGTATTCAAGGCTTCCATGCGTCGTGGATGATTCTGCGGATGAGAGGTAGCTTGCGGTGAAAGAAGTGGTCGGCGCCAGGGATGACGCTGATGGCAAGTTCGAGCGGTTCAGCCCACTTGAGCACGTTGGCGAGCGGCACAGTTGCATCATCCGCGCCGTGAATTACAAGAGTGTCGAGCGGAACGGCCTCGGTCGGGTACTGGCGGTCGCCTTCGACAAGACCCACCGCCGTACCGACCAGCACCAACCGCCGCGCCGGAGTATCGGCTTCGGCGAGCCGTTTTGCCAGCCGCGTGACGACGAAGGCGCCGAAGGAAAAGCCGGCGAGAAACACGGGCAGATCGCGTCCGAAGCGGCCAACGGCGTAGTCATGGACGGCGAACAGGTCGTCGGTTTCCGCGCCGCCCTGGCCGTGCCTGCCCTCGCTGGCTCCGACGCCGCGGAAGTTAGGCCTAAGGGTATGGTAGCCGAGATCGCGGAAGGCGCGCGCCAGCGTCGTGACGACCTTGTTGTCGGCGGTGCCCCCGAACAGCGGGTGCGGATGAGCAATCAGCGCGATTCCCGCTGCGATCTCGCGCGTTTCGATGAAGACCTCGATCTTCCCGCCCGGCCCGTCGATGAGAACGCGCTCGTGGCGGGACATCAGATCTTAAGCCGGCCGACGCCGGTGTATGGGGCGACTTCGGAATAAACGACCATCAGCGGCGCTATGATTTGCGCCGCAGGCCTCACCCGGATGGGACCGAAAAAAATGCGAGTTTTATGGACGCTCATAACTATTCTCCATGGGTGTGGCGGCATTGGCATTATTTATTCAGCGCTGCGGCACCATGTACCTGGCCGCGTTAGTTTAACGCTCTAGTTACGATGAGTGGGTTTTTAAGAACTAAAAATTGGTAGCTGGACTGAATGCTCAATCTCTGAGCTTCATTTTCCAGCCATCGGCGCGTTTAGCGATGAGGGGCGACATTCTCGCCCAACCCTGAGCCATTGGCGGGGCCATCACCCGGGCTACTGCCGCACATTTACCATGGATCGTCGACAAGATAGTCCGGGAAGCGCTGCCGCATGACCTTTTCCTCTTGCGCGATGCGAATCCCGAGCGACACCAGATAGAGGGGCAAGAGAGTCACCATGGTCACCCCGGCCTTGAGAACTAAGGCCAGGCCGACGAGTTCGGGCAGCACATTCAGAAGATAATTCGGATGGCGAACGCGCCGAAACAGCCAGTGCCGGTTCAAACCGTGATCGGGCGCCAAGTACAGCTTCACCGTCCAAAGACCCCTCAATTGGCGGATGACGACCCCCAGCATGGCCATGGCGAAGAGATAAAGGCCCATCCCCAGGAGGCTGATCAGATCCGGCTGGGCCCTACGCCACAGCCCTTCCGCCAAGGCGCCGGCGTAAAAGAGTCCATGGAGCCCGGCCAGCGCCGCGCTGTTGCGGGCGCCGAACTGCTCCGCACCGGCTTCCACGAGCGCTCGCTCGTGGCGCCACGAAATCCAAAGACTCGCGCCCCGCAGGAGCACGGCCAATCCGAAAAATCCCCATAACACCGGATGCATGCGTGCCTCCCCGGCTCACAAGCCGTATCAAGACCGAGCCTATGATAAACGGATGTTCGAGAATAGAGTAAAGGGGTTGACCGGTTCATTTTGGTCCCGGGTGTGATCTGGTGTGTTGAATGCGGGTGGCGCCGTGGTTGGCAAGGGAGGCTAAGGGAGGATGATTCCGGCGCGAGTCTGGAAGAGACGATCATGGATCTGGCGGAGGTTCGCGCCCGCAATCGTGCTCGGCATGCTGGTCGGAGGATGCGCCCTGATCCGAGCGCCCGCGGCGGAAGCCCCGGCGGCTCCGATCGAACGCTCGGAATACTTGCCGGCGGATGACGCGAAGCTTTATGTGTCGATACGGGGCGCCGATCGTCAGGCCCCGGTACTGCTTTGGCTGCACGGCGGGCCGGGCGGGGCCGAGCGGCCCCTGTTCCGCTACTTCAATAGCCCGCTCGAAAACCATTTCGTCGTGGTCTATTGGGATCAACGCGGCGCCGGGCGGTCGTTCGATCCGGACGCCGATCCGAAGCAATTGACGCTCGCCCGCCACCTCGCCGATCTCGATGGGGTGGTCGACCATCTGCTCGAAAGTCTCGGCCAGGAGAAGATCGTCCTGGTGGGGCATTCCTGGGGAGCGGCCCTCGGATTGTTGTACACCCAGACGCATCCCGCCAAGGTATCGGCCGTGATTGGGGTCAATCCGCTGGTGTCCACGCGCAAGGCGCAGCAGGCGCAATACGAATTCGTTTTGGCGGCGGCGCGGCGGCGTCGGGATGACGGCGTCCTGGCACGCCTTCGAGAACTCGGAGCGCCGCCCCATCCGACGGCGACTCAAGCCTTGGCCGTCGAAAAGCTCGCCGATCGGTATGGCGGGGTGTTTCACAGAAAACCCAGCTATTTCTGGATCACGATCCGGGCTGTCCTTAAGGGGCTCGTCACGCCCTGGGAAATCCCCCGTTTCATCTGCGCCAACGACCTCTCGCTCGAAGCCATGCATCGGGAGCTTCTGGAGCTGGACCTGGCGTGCTCGGTACCCCAGGTGGAGGTGCCGGTTCTTTTCCTGCTCGGCCGGCACGATCGCCACGTGGACGCCCGGCTCGCGGCGGCCTATTTCGAAGCCTTGCGCGCGCCGATCAAGCGGCTGATCTGGTTCGAGCAGTCCGCGCACAACGTGCCGTTCGAGGAGCCCGACCGGTTCCATGCCACCCTCGTGCGCGAGCTGGAGTCGGTCGGCCTTGCGCAAGCACGCACGAGATCGCGCTCCCGAAGAGACCGAGTCGCCGGATGGGGCGGGCATCTCACGCTCGAACGCCGCATCGCCCATGCTCGCACCTCCCGCTTCAAAATACCTCTGCTCCACTGACAGGTTCCGATCTTGATTGTCATGGCGTCCGGTAATGAAGCGAACGCGGAAGAGCCGGAGGCTTCTAAGAGAGAGCTTGCGCAAAAAGGGTTTCCTGACCGGCGACGAAATTCAGCCGTGAGTCTTTAATTCTTGGCCCTGGTCTGAGAGCCTCGTCGAAGGACCGAGATGGGAGTCAGCCAACCGTCATGCTCGGTTTCGGCTCACTTTTACCAGAATCCTTCCGTCGGAGGACAAACTTGAGCCGATCCTTTCAAACTGAAAAACATCGCCGATCGGGAAAGCGGTAAATACTGAAGGCATTATCTGCCCGGTTTACACCCTTTTAGCGGTGTTTCATCATTGCCTTCGATGCCTATCCTGACGAGCAAAACCATGTCTACCCAACGGTATGTCCGAAAACTCAGACTCATCGGGGCTGCCTTGGACTCCGGCGCCTCGGAAGCCGGCAGCGCCTTGGGGCCGGAGACACTGTGCCACTTGGGGCTTGGGCACCGGTTGAATCGCGGCGGCGTTCCGGCGGTCTGGCAAAGCATTCTGCATCCGCGGCCCGGCGAGGATTCGCTGGGCGTGGTGGCGGAATTGTGCGGCCGGCTTGCCCGCGAAACGGCGTACGCTGTCAGCGAGGGCGATGGCTTTGCCGTAATCGGCGGCGATCATTCCTGCGCCGTGGGCACGTGGAGCGGCGCGGCATCGGCTCTCGCCGGGCGGGGCCCGCTCGGCCTGATCTGGATCGACGCCCACCTGGACAGCCATATACCGGCCACCAGCGCAAGCGGCGCCTTGCACGGCATGCCCGTGGCCTGCCTGCTCGGCTACGGCGCCGACCCACTGGTGAACCTAGAAGGCCGCGCACCCAAACTGTCGCCCCGCCACCTGTGCCTGATCGGCGCCCACAGCTATGAGCCACAGGAACGTGCGCTACTGGAGTGGCTGGGGGTGCGGGTGTTTTATCTGGACGAAGTATGCCGGCGCGGCCTAGATGCCGTCATGGAGGAAGCCCTGAATATCGTGCAAAGCGGCACGGCGGGTTTCGGCCTGACCCTGGACCTGGATGCCATCGACCCGCACGATGCTCCCGGCGTAACCGTGCCAGTGCACGGGGGGCTGAGGGGCGAGGATTTGATCCACGCCCTGCACCGGCTTCGAGGCAATCCCGCGCTGCTCGGTGTCGAAATCGCCGAACTGGATCCACTCCGCGACCACAACCGGACTACCGCGCACCTGGCCTCGGAACTGCTGCTCGCCGCCCTGGCTTCCGCCCTGGAGCCCGAGCCCGCGGAAGTCATCGGCCTCACTGACCGTTACGGAGCCGACAACTACGACTCCTTGCCGGTGGTCCTGTCCCGCGGCGAAGGCGCCTACCTCTGGGACATCCAGGGCAAGCGCTACCTGGACCTGATGGGCGCCTATTCGGCGGCGAGCCACGGCCATGCCCATCCGCGCCTGGTCCGGGCCCTGGTCGGACAGGCGCAACGGCTCGCCATCACCTCGCGGGCCTTCCACAACGACCGGCTGGGATCGTTCCTGCACAGGCTCTGCGAACTGACCGGGTACGAAAAAGCCCTGCCCATGAATACCGGCGTCGAGGCGGTCGAAACGGCCCTCAAGGCGGCTCGGAAGTGGGCGTATCGGATCAAGGGCGTGCCGGCGGACCGGGCGGAGATCATCGCCTGCCGGGACAATTTCCACGGCCGCACCATCGTGGCGGTGAGCCTGTCGTCCGAACCGAAGTACCGGGACGGCTTCGGACCTTTTCCAGCCGGCATCCGCCTCATCCCCTATGGCGACGCCGACGCCTTGGCCGATGCCATCACCGACCACACCGCGGCCTTCCTGGTGGAGCCGATTCAGGGCGAGGGCGGTATCGTCGTTCCGCCGGCGGGGTATCTCGCGGAATGCGCCCGAATCTGCCGGGAACGAAACGTGTTGCTCTTGTGCGACGAAATCCAGACCGGCCTCGGGCGGACCGGCCGGTTGCTGGCCTCGGACCATGAAGACGTGAAGCCGGACGGCCTGATGTTGGGCAAGGCTCTGGGCGGTGGCTTGCTACCCGTTTCGGCATTTCTCGCCGGAGAAGCGGTCATGGGCGTGTTCGGGCCGGGCGAGCACGGAAGCACCTTCGGCGGCAATCCGCTGGCCGCCGCGGTGGGTTTGGAAGCGCTTGACGTGATCGTGGAAGAAGGCTTGGCGGAGCGCTCAGCAGAGCTCGGAGCCTGGCTGCTGGACGAACTGCGGGCGCTGAAAAGCCCCCTGGTCCGCGAGGTCCGCGGCCAAGGCCTGTTCATTGGCCTGGAACTGTTGCCGCAAATCTCCGGCCGGAACTTCTGCATCCAGCTGATGGAAAGAGGCCTCCTGACCCGCGAGACCCGGAAGTCCGTAATCCGGCTCGCCCCGCCTTTGGTCGTCGAGTGGGAGGCTCTCGAGAAGGCCCTGGAAATCATCGCGGACGTGCTGCGGGGGATGGAAAGGAAGCATTGACGCGAAATTCTCTAACAGGTCCGTGAACACGCAATCGCGTCGGATGTCCGGTGGCGAGGCACTGCGATGGACGAAACGAGCGGGCCGTGGCGCGGATCGTCGGCGCGCCTACACGGACTCCAGACGATCGTGACGCGAAGACAGGCCCGGAGCGCAAGCATCATGTTGAACCGCCCCGGCTTTATCGGAGGCTCCAGCTTTTGAGAGTATGGAGCCATGAAGACAATGACACATTTCTCACCAGACGTTAGAGAGCGGGCCGTTCGCCTGGTGCGGGAGCCTCACGGCGAGCATGAATCGCCAGGGGCGGCGGATTGGTCGATTGCCGCCAAGAGCGGCGGCACGGCGGAGACAAGGCCTCACGCCGTTCCCGGCTCTTAAAGAGGCGCCGCTTGGTCAGGTGTTCGGACAGCCGTTCCAGTGGGGCCGGGCTCATGCAACCTCCAGCCTCTGCTCGTGGATCTAAAGGTCCCGAACTTCCACAGGCTCCCCTAAAGCCAGGCGGGGCGGAATGGTACTGAATAGCGGTTGCTGTCGATGGACACCAACCAGTCCTCGGCTACCACCCGATCCCGGATCAGGGGCTCCAGGAAACTGGCCTGGCGCTCGTGGCGATCAGGGCCGGCGCTTCTTCAGCGGATGGCGCTAAGACTCTCGCCATTCGCCCGTAATCGTCGAATCACCTCCCAGCGTTCCTGGCCGACCACGAGCGCCTCCATGTCGTGAAGTGATATGGACACGGTAGCGCCTGCAACGGCGTCTCTCATACGTTTCCCGTCCATCGTTGCTCTCCTTGCTCAACGGGGTGGGAAAAATTCGCTTCCCTTAACTGGGGATTATTGGATTCCTACTGACACTCCGAACAAGTTCACTGCCGAGAAGCGAGCACGGGTGCTGGAGGTCTGTCATGCCCCGGAGCTTGCGAGCCAGATCGTGCCGCGGCTGGCCGACCGGGGCGAGTACCTCGCCTCGGAATCGAGCTTCTACCGGATTCTGCGGAAAGCCGAGGAACAGCACCATCGGGGCCGTGCGCGCGCACCGTGTCCACCGACACCGCCGCCCAGCCATTGCGCCCGAGGCCCGTGTGAGGGGTGGAGCTGGGATATCACTTGGCTGCCGGGAGGTATGGCTCAATCCGGTCAAAGAGCCTCCTACGAATAGCGCTCCGTTGTTAAAAGCCGCATAGGGAAATGCGACAACTACTTTAATAAACACCGTTCGCTCTCGCAGGATTGATGACCTTGAGGACCATCAAGAATACGCCGCCTACCTCAATCCCTCATCCACAACTTTCAACTATATCTCCCAGTGGAAGCGCAAATTGGTTCTCGCGCTGCATAGGGACTATCTAGAAAATCCTACAGCACCTGTGGTCATATTGTGAGGTTTTAGCGGCTATAACAGCATTACCACCGAGAATTTACCCGATTCCAGAGAACATACCAGCGTCACTACAAAGTAGTATGATGAATCCAGCCACTTTACCCGGGCCGTGGGAAACCTGATTTTGGACCGTATCTTTGATTACCACAATCCAACCCGCAGGCTACCGACAGATTTCGGCGCAAGCTTGGACATTACGACATCGAGCGTCATGTTGCTCGTATCCGCAATGAACAACAGCGGGATCATGAAACCCTCCCTGGGATTTCAACGAAATTTTTGAAGTAGTCCGTTCTATTGGAGAAGATGGGTTTACACCACAAGGATGGAAGCATCTTTCCGAAACCATCGCCACGGCTCCAAGACATAAATCCGGATACGGCGGACAGGCGATGCATGAGGGCCCTCGTCTGCAAGAACTTTATTGATGCATGTCGGAGGACTGCCGGCAAGCGTTATCCAATCAGCTTCAATCCCGGCGGCAGCGCCTCGCCGAAGATTCGCTTTTCGTCGGCCTCGGTGAGTTCCTTAATCTCGGATACCATGGCAATCCAGGAATCCGGCGCCTTGGCGGCGCGGAGGCGTTCGATGACGCGCCGGCGTAGTTCGGGGTCGACGTCGCGTTCCCGGTCACCACTCAGTCGAGCGAGCAGGGCGGCGGCGAAACCGGGATGAGGCCCTTTCTTGAAGTCCTGGCTCAAGGCCTTTTCCAGCCAGACTTCCGCCGTCGCGCGGGGCACGACGTTATGAATGCTACCGTGGAACGGCACGCGGGTGCCGATGCGGCCCAGCGCCCACCAGCTTTCGGCGGGTTCGGCAGGTTTCGAGAGGCGTTGCAGCAGCCAGCTGCCCAGTTCGGCCTTGATCTTCGCCGGTAGCCGTTCCAATACCGCCGCAAGCCGCACTATGTCCTCGTAACCGCGCTTCTTTGCAAGCGCCGGGAGATTGCCACGCTTGGCCGTTTCCGGATTGATGAATTCGGCGAGGTCTTTAAACACGGAAAGCTGCGCCCCTTCGTCCAAGCCTCCCGCCACGCGCCGCCACAGGGTCCACCATTCCGCCCAATTCCGCGGTTCGTTGACGAATTGCAGACCCTGGCGGTAAATCGCGAACACCTGCTCCACCCGCCACTCGTCCAGCGGATAACCGAATCCAGGGCGGAGGCAATAGCCGGTGAGGCTGAACCACAGCCGTTCATGATCGGCGGAGCGGCGGCGGTGCGGCAATCCCTGCAGCAAGGCGCCGAACAGTTCCCGCAGCAGCGGAAGATCCCAATTACCGCGCTCTCCCAAAGCCCTTTCCAGCTCGCCTCGCAAGCCCTTCACAGCTTTGGGATCGGCCGCCTTGGCTTTTTTGCCGAATACCTGCCGGATTTTTTCCAGGGCCTCGTCCAATCGCAAACGGGACGCCGGGGAGCGCCCGGCGTCCCCTTCCAATCGCAAACGGTCACTTCGGGAGCGCTGAAGCGACCCTTTCAGGCACGGATGGCGCCGGGTCTCGCTCAGAACGGCCCGCGGCGCGCTCTCCCGCAGCTGGAACTCGATGCTCCAGCGCCGCGTGGGGTCGTCCACCGCCACGCAGTGCAGATCCAGGGTGCCGATCTCGGTGAGCGCGGCGGCAAGGCGCACGGCTTGCTCGGCCTTGCCCTCGCCGCCGCCCCGGTCCAGCGCAACGGCCAGAGGCGGCAGCGGCAGAAACCGGTCCTCGTCGATTTCGGCCAAGTCGCCCGGCCGGTGCCGCAGGTCTTCGGTGGACGACACCAGATGGAAGCGCACCGGCGTACCGAGCTTCAGCAAGAAGGTGCGATCGGTCAGCAGCACCTCCCTCCCCTCCTCCGTTCCGCGCGGCAGGATGCAAACACCGTGCGGCGCCTCGCCCGCCCCGGTCTCCACCAGCAGAAAATAACTCCTGGCCGAACCGCCGCCAATGCGCTGGATGGCCCAGCCGCGCCGGGCCAGGCCGTAAGCCACCGCGCCGTGAGCCACCGCCAGATCGGGACGGTCGTTCCGTAGCAGTCGAAGTGGACGCCCGGCCCATTCGGCAAGCTGCTCGACCACGCGGCGGACGATGGCGGGACTCCGGAAGATGCCACCATTGAGCAGCAGGGCGTCGGGAACGGGCGCGGCATTGGCTTCGTCAGATGCCTCGCCGGCGGCCTGCCGGTGCTGGCTCAAGAATGCGGCGAGATGCTTGGTGATCGCGGGATCGGACGCATAGGGCAGTCCGAACTCCACGACCCCGCCACGCCTTCGCTCCGGCTGTTCATCGAAGCTGACCCGCGGAAAGAAACCGTCCAGCACGATCCCGCGGACTTCCTCGCGCCTCAATTCCACCGAACGCGTCCCGCCGATCAGACGAGCGCCGGCGCCGAGCAGAGTCACGGCGGCGGTCTCCGGAGCGTCCTCGGCCAACAGCCGTTCCTTGGCAAGCCGGCATTGCTCCAGGAGCTGCGACAGTTCGGCGGCGGACAGTCGCCGCGCCTCGCCCAACAGGCGCCGTTCCGCCAGATGGGCCAGCGCCAGGTCGATATTGTCGCCGCCCAGCATGAGATGGTTGCCCACGGCGATGCGGGTCAGCCCGGGTTCGTCCTCCCCCGGCTCGACCTTGATCAGGGTCAGATCCGTGGTGCCGCCGCCCACATCCACCACCAGCAGCAGGCGCACGCCGTTCAATTGCTCGTGCAGATCCCGCCGATGCCGCCACAGCCAGTCGTAGCAGACCGCCTGAGGTTCTTCCAATAGATGCAGCTCTGGCAAGCCGGCCCGCTTGGCGGCTTCCAAAGTCAACGCGCGGGCGCCCTCATCGAAAGAAGCCGGCACGGTGATCACTAAATCCTGCGCCTCCAGCGGCGCTTCGGGATGGTGAAAATTCCAGGCCGCGCGGATGTGGCGGAGATAACTCGCGCTGGCCTCGACTGGGGAGATTTTCGGCACCTCGTCCGGCGCACCCCAGGGTAGGATGGCAGCGGTGCGATCGACGTGAGGGTGCGACAGCCAGCTCTTGGCACTGACGATCAATCGCCCGCGGCTTTTCGTGCCGAGTGACCGAGCCAACTCGCCAATTACCGGGCGGTAACCGGCCGTGGGCTCGACTGTCGGCCAGGGAAGCGACATATCCGACTCGGTCAATTCGTCCATCGACGCTTGATACCGTACCGAAGGCAGCAAAGTCCTGGCCGCCACCTCGCCGGGCTTAATGGATTGGTCGACGGGGAAAAGCTTGATCGCCGCGCGCGCGCCGAGGGATAAATCCGCGCAAGCAACTACCGTGTGGGTGGTGCCGAGATCAATGCCTATGAGATAGCGGACCCGGGGATTGGCTTGGCTAGACATCAAGAAAAGACAGAGAGATTATTCGCAAATAGCCCAGCGATAAAGGGTAAGTAAAGGGCAAGATTGCTTTTGTCAGGAGCTTGAGGAAATTCTACGCGATCCGACTCTTTGAATGAAAACTTAAGGACCTGAACCGCGAAGACATCGATAAAATATTCACCGGAAATCAGAGAGCAGGCGGTTTCGTTAGTGCGGGAGCCTTGGAGCAAGCATGAATCTCAGTAGGCGACCATCAATTCCTATAGCAGATCATCAGTTGGGACGGCAGCCTGGGAGGAACAGGGGAGAGAGCAAGGTGGAACGATCGCTGGGCGAGATCGGATTAAGGCGCTCGAGCAAGGGACCCGTGAGCGGCGTCAGGCCAATGAGATTCTACGCTAGACTTCAGCGTATGTTGCTTGAGCCGGAGCTCGACCGCCGCTTCATCTGAGCGAAAATTGCGCGCCAACATCGCCTTATAAAACAAGGGGAGCCCCGCTGTGAGGCGGGGCCTAGGGGAGGGGGAGCCTGGCGGTTCCCTACTTTCGCACAGGAATCTGCACTATCATCGGCGCTAAGCGGTTTCACTTCCGAGGTCGGGATGGGA
>CADDYU010000025.1 GCA_902810705.1 Methylococcaceae bacterium | reverse complement strand
GGATGGGCACGGATCACCGTCGCGTCGATGAAAACCGTCCGCAAGTCGGATAGATGGATGCAGCCTTTGTGGACGGCCTCCAAGACCCCATGCGAGCACTACGGGAGAACCGCTTGAACACGGAGCGCCCATTCCCGAGCGGCTCCGGCAGCAAGCGCCACTGCCCCCCACTGCGCAGAATCCATAGAACGGCTGTCAAAACTGCCTCGCAAGCGACCTGATCCCCCACCCAGACCCAGGGAGGGTCGATCAAGATCATAGATAAATCACCGACCACTCTTCGTCGCTGATTTCCAGCCGGTTCGCCATTTCCAAAGGCGCGAACCCTACCTCAATTGGGGCTTACGTCAACAGAGCCTAGGATTGCTGGGAGGCAAGGGCGGCCTCAGCATGGGCCCAGGCGATCACCGATGCCTTGGGGAATCCCTTGGACTTCGCCCTGACCGGGCCAGCAAGCGACATCGGGCAGGCGGAAGTCTTGGGGGAATTGACACCATTGGCCTTGCACCGGGCCCGGCGAGGCTTCGTCAAGGCGTATACGGCGCAGGCGAGCCAGATTCGAAGGTTGTTGGCAGAGTACGGTATCATCATCCCGCAGGGCATCGGCCATATCGCTTGGCGCTTACCGAAGATTCTGGAAGATGGCGAGAACGAATTGCCAAGGGTGTTTCGCCAGTTGCTGCAACGCCTGGGCGAGCCCCTGAAGGCACTGGATCGGTAGGTGGAGGAGCTGGACGAACAGATCCAACGCTGGCACCGGGGCAGCAATGCCATGAGCCGCAAGCTGGCCCCTATTCCGGGTATGGGGCCGCTCACGGCCACCAGCGCCTTGGTGGCCTCGACGGGCAATGCCCAGCGCTTCGAGAATGGACGACAACTGGCGGCCTGGTTGGGCTTGGTCCCCCGGCAACATTCCAGCGGGGGCAAGCCGACGCTCTTAGGAATTAGCAAGCGGGGCAACTCCTACCTGAGAATGCTGCTGATCCATGGCGCATGGGCGGTGATCCGAGTATCAGAGCGCAAGCTTGATCAAGCCGCTCACTGGCTCACTGAGATCGTGAACCGACGAAACAAGAATGTGGCGGCCGTGGCGCTGGCGAACAAGAATGCCCGGATCGTTTGGGCGCTAATGGCACATGGCAGCGAGTTCCGCTCCGATTGCGCCGTAGCCACTGCATGATCGAATGGGGTTGTGGCCGCGGCATATAGAATAGAGAGGATGACGCCACCGATTGCTCAGGCACTCAGGAGGCGATGGCAAAACAGATTAGATCTTGACCGAATCAACCTGCATTCGCCAAGGCGCTTCGAGTGCGAACCGTTGCTAAGGATTCGGTCAGCGGATTCCATCAGGGACCGAGGCGCCGGCCCGGCAAAGTCCGGATCTAGGGCTGCAATCTCTCTGTTCAGGCCGTCATCTCGAGAGGCTTGGCAAAACCGGAGACAACCATCTATGGCGAATTGGAACGGCCGGGGCGCCGTAGGCCATCACCGCGTCGATGGGAGAAGGCAAAACGGCCAGGGAGGGACTCGGCCCATATCTCGGAACCCGGCGCACGATCATTCGTCTTAGCAATCCGTTCGAAGCAGCGCCTCCGCCAGGACACCAATCATCCAAGCGGCTAATAGCGGAAGCGACTTGTTGGCGGGTCAACCCATATGGCAAGGAGAAGGCAGCTGCTTGCCTCCCCGTCGACGTATCACATGCTCCGGGCCATTTCCAGCATCTCTTCGGCTGGGTGTTCAGAGCCTACCAGTTTTGCCCGCCAAGAGGCCATATGCACCGGTAAGTGCGCCTGTAAATACAGGAGCTGGAACCCGCCAATCTGTTGGGTTGTTCAAGTCTCGGGCAGAATACGCGATGCTAGGGGTGTCCCCAAGGCGGTTCCTCGTGGATTTCGTGCATGTCGCTTCCGAATTGACTGGGTGGCTAAGCCTTGTGAGTGACGGAAATCACCTTGGCCGTGGACCATCCCATAGTTAAGTCTTCTTTGCTGGCTTGAGCGAGTTTCCGAGAGGCTCTGTGGTCTATAAAAGGAATGCGCGGGGTGGCGGAAGAAGCTTCCGCTATTGTTATGGCGGCAAGGTCGAAAGCACCGATCTGTAATATCATTGGCGGTATCGCCAATCGGCGGCCGGGGAAGGATTCATCATGTTGCGAATTTTTTTGCTGATTTTCTGGTTTGGATGCCTATCCGCTCGGGCCGAGGAAGCGCCGGCGCCGGTACCCGACCCGCCCGATCTGCCACCGCCCGTGGAAAGCGGGGAACCTATGGACCCGGATGTGACCATTATCCGGCGTGGACAGGAGACCATCGAGGAATATCGGATCAACAACCGGCTCTACATGATTAAGATCAAGCCCACTATTGGTCCGCCTTATTACCTCGTCGACCAAGATGGGGACGGCAATATGGATGTACGCCGCAGCGACAATGAAGTAGGGCTCAGAATTCCCCAATGGGTGCTGTTCAGCTGGTGAAGTCCGGATTGGTCCGCGTCCGCCGCCTCATTGCCGGGTAGGTTCTGCTAGAATGGCGCCCTTTTCGGCCGTTCCGAAAGCGCGCCGGCCCGGCTTTTCCCACCCAGAAGAGCAACCGTAAGGACCCACCCCGATTGAATTCAAGTATCGACACTAGGCTGCAGCGGCTCGCGCAGGCGAGCCAACAGCAGTTGCTGCGACATGGCCTCAAGGGCGTGGAAAAGGAGAGTCTCCGTCTGACTCCGGGTGGTCTCATCGCCCAAACTCCCCACCCGCCGGCCCTCGGCTCGGCCCTGACCCACTCCTGGATTACGACGGACTATTCCGAGGCATTGACCGAGCTGATCACCCCGCCATTTGCGGATCCGGCGGATGTCCTGAGGTTTCTCGGAGAAATCCATGCCTTCGTCTATCGGCATCTTGGCGAGGAGCTGTTGCTCGGAACCTCCATGCCCATCGGGCTTTCCGGCGATGAAAGCATACCTATTGCCCATTATGGGAGCTCGAACATCGGCCGGATGAAGCAGGTTTACCGCCGCGGTTTGGGCTATCGCTACGGGCGGACCATGCAATCCATCGCCGGCGTGCATTTCAACTATTCCGTCAACGAGGCGCTATGGCCGGTGCTCTGGGAGCTGGACGGGAATTCCGGGCCGCTGCGGAATTACATCGCCGACGCCTATTTCGGCATCATTCGCAATATTCACCGTTACGCTTGGCTGCTGATTTATCTGCTGGGTAATTCGCCCGTGGTCTGCAAATCGTTTTTCGCCGGCCGGCAGGAGCTCGCCGCCGTGTTCTCGGAGTTCGACCGGGACACGCTGTACTGGCCGTTCGCAACCTCTCTTAGGATGAGCGACATCGGCTATCGGAACAATAATCAGGCGGGTTTGGACATCTCCTTCAACCATCTGGACGATTACGTCGCCAGCCTGACCGAAGCCATCAACCGGCCTTATCCACCCTACGAGCGGATCGGCGTCAAGGTGAACGGGGAATACCGCCAGCTCAACGCCAATATCCTGCAAATCGAGAACGAGTATTACAGTGTGGTTCGGCCCAAGCAAATCACCCGCTCGGGCGAAAAGCCCACGCTCGCCTTGAAGCGGCGGGGCGTCCATTACCTGGAGTTGCGGGTTCTGGATCTGAACTCTTTCGCTCCGGCTGGCATTAGCCTGGACGAGATGCGGTTTCTGGAAACCTTCATATTGTTCTGTCTACTGGTGGACAGTCCTTTTCTCGGCTCGGAAGAAAAGGCCGAATCCAGCCGTAACAGCCTCACCGCCGCTTGCTGCGGCCGGACTCCGGGCTTCCGGTTGGCCCGCGCGGGCCGGGAGGTTTCGGTGCCGGAATGGGCCGAGGAACTGCTCGACGGGATGGCCAAGGTGGCGGAGGTTCTCGACGGAGACGATCCCTCGAGACCTTACAGCCGCGGCGTCGAGCGTCAAAGGGCCGTGATCGACGACCCCGACCGCACGCCCGCCGCCCGCATCGTCGCGGACATGCGCCGAACCGGCGAGTCCTTCGCGGCCTATGCGCTCCGCCACGCGCAGGAATACGCCGTGCTCTGGCGGGAGTATTCCCTGGAGCCCGAGCGGGCCGAGGCGTTCCGTTTGGAGGCGGAAGCCTCCTGGGAGGAACAGCGACGCATCGAGGCGGCCGATACCCTTTCGTTCGATGAATTTTTACAGCGCTATTTTGCCCAAGCCTGAGTAGGCGGGCCGGCGTCTTACTCGCGGCGGGGCGATTCGGGGCGGGAAGGGCGCATCATCGCCCGCCGCGCCATTCCCACGTTTACCGCGGAGATAGCCATGTCCTACCAACACATCCGTCTTCCCTCGTCCGGCGAAAAAATCAGCATCCAAAACGGCCGCCTTCAGGTTCCCGATCAGCCCATTATCGGGTACGTGGAAGGCGACGGCATCGGCCCCGACATCACCCGAGCCTCGCTCAAGGTCTGGAACGCGGCCGTCGCCAAGGCTTACGGCGGAAAACGAGCCATTCACTGGTGCGAGGTTTACCTGGGCGAAAAAGCGGCCGGACTGTACGGCAGCGCTTTTCCCGATGAGGCGGTGAAAGCCTTCGAGGACCTGATTGTTTCGATCAAAGGCCCCTTGACGACCCCTGTGGGAGGCGGAATGCGATCGATCAACGTGTCCCTTCGCCAAACCCTGGATCTGTATGCTTGCGTGCGGCCGGTGCGGCATTTTCCCGGCGTACCCTCGCCCCTGCGCCATCCGGAACAGGTGGACGTCGTCATCTTTCGAGAAAACACCGAGGACGTTTACGCCGGCATCGAGTATCCTGCAGGGTCGGATGAAGCCTGGAAACTCGAACGGTTTCTGAAGGACGAGATGAAGGCCGATTTTCAAGCCGGCAGCGCCTTGGGGCTGAAGCCCATGAGCGAATTTGGCAGCAAGCGCCTGATCCGGAAAGCCATCCGCTATGCCCTGGACAACGGCCGCAAGAGCGTGACCCTGGTGCACAAGGGCAACATCATGAAGTACACCGAGGGCGCGTTCCGCAACTGGGGGTATGAACTGGCCCGCACCGAGCTCGGCGGCCAGACCGTCACCGAGGACGAGCTGTATGCCGTCCACGGCGGCAAGCCCCCCGAAGGCAGGATCGTCATCAAGGACCGCATCGCCGACATCATGTTCCAGCAGATGCTGCTCCGGCCCGCCGAATTCGATGTGATCGCCACGCCCAATCTGAACGGCGACTACCTGTCCGACGCGGTGGCGGCGGAGGTGGGCGGGGTCGGCATCGCCCCGGGCGGCAACATCGGCGATTATGTCGCGGTGTTCGAGGCCACCCACGGCTCCGCGCCGAAATACGCGGGCCTGGACAAGGCCAATCCCGGCTCGCTCCTGTTCAGCGGAGTGATGCTGCTGGATTACCTGGGCTGGAAAGAGGCGGCGGCCCTGGTGACGGAAGCCTACGGCCGGGTCGTCGCCGGAAAGACCGTGACCTACGACTTCGCCCGCCAGATGGAGGGGGCCAGGGAGGTCAAGACCAGCGAGTTCGCGGAAGCCTTGGTCGGGGCCATGGGCTGAGAGCTTGCGTAAAAGTCCATGAGTGCCGGCGCGCGAGGGAATGAAAACCCGCTCGCCCGGCACTTCAAGGCGATGCCGAGGGCTAGATCGGCGCCTTGCGCGCCACGCCGGTTCGGTAAGCGGCTTCTTCGACCGCGCGGGCGACGGCCTCGGCCACCCGCTTGTCGAAGACGGAAGGGATGATGTACTCGCGATGCAGTTGGTCGTCGGCGACCAGGCCGGCGATGGCGTTGGCGGCGGCCAGCTTCATCTCCTCGTTGATGCGCGCCGCGCGGCAATCCAGCGCTCCCCGGAAGATTCCCGGGAAACAAAGCACGTTGTTGATCTGGTTCGGGTAATCCGAACGGCCGGTGGCCATGACCACCACATGGGGCTCGGCGTGCTCGGGCATGATTTCCGGAGTTGGATTGGCCATGGCGAAGACGATGGGCCGATCCGCCATGCGTTTCAGGTCATCGACGCCGATGGCGCCGGGGACCGACAGGCCGAGAAAAACATCGGCCCCTTTCATGACATCATGCAAGGTCCCTCGTTCCCGATCGGGATTGGTGGCTTCCGCGTAGGCGTCCTTCTCCGCATTCATGAGGTCGCGTCGCCCCCGGTAAAGCGCCCCATGCCGGTCGCAGCCGACGACGTTCCGCACCCCGGCCGCCATGATGATCTTGGTGCAAGCCACCCCGGCAGCGCCGACGCCGTTCACCACGACCTTGATATCGCCCATCCGCTTGCCCACGATCTTCAGCGCGTTCAACAAGGCCGCCAGCACCACGACCGCGGTGCCGTGCTGGTCGTCATGGAACACGGGAATATCGAGTTCGGCCTGCAAGCGTCTTTCGATGTCGAAACAGCGGGGTGATGCGATATCCTCCAGGTTGATGCCGCCGAAGCCTGTTGCGATGGCCTTCACGGCCCGCACGATCTCGTCCGGGTCCTTGGTCGCGAGACAGATCGGAAAGGCATTCACCCCGGCGAACTCCTTGAACAGCATGGCTTTCCCCTCCATGACCGGCAAGGCCGCCGCCGGGCCGATATCGCCCAGCCCCAGCACCGCGGTTCCATCGGTCACCACGGCCACCGTGTTCTTCTTGATGGTCAGCGTGAAGGCCTTGTCCGGATCGCGGTGAATGGCCTCGCAGACCCGGGCGACCCCCGGCGTGTAGGCCATGGAAAGATCGTCGCGGGTCTTCAAGGGAATTCTCGAGACGACTTCGATCTTCCCGCCAAGGTGCATGAGAAAGGTGCGGTCCGAAAAATGGATCACCTCGACGCCATCCATGCGTTTGACCGCCTGGACGATTTCCTCCCCATGGACGCTGGATGCCGCGTTGACCGTGATGTCGCGCAGAATGAAACCTTGTCCGACACCGACGATGTCGATGGCCCCGATATCGCCCCCAACCCGGCCGATTGCCGTGGTTACCGCGCCGAGGGTGCCGGCGCGACTGGGAAGCTTGACGCGCAAGGTGAGGCTATAGCTCGCGCTTGGTGTATTGTGCGGAGATTGGACCGGTGGGGCGTCGGTGTTCATCGGATTCGCCTTTGATTCGTGGTTGACCCGTCGATGATAACTCATGGGGCATGGGACGACTCGCCTCTCTATTTTCTAAGAGAGGGCTGCAGGGATTTCGCCACAGGGCGGGGAAGTTCTGGGATGCTTCCCGAGAATGGATATGGCTCGGGAGCTTGTCGGCGGGCCAGGCTAATCCGAGATCCTTGGCCAGGGAGGAGAGGAAACCCCCTCCCTGGCGAGCGACGCGTTAACGGCTCGGCTCGACCGGAGTCGTGCCAGGGGTGGGTACCGGCGTAGGTACTGGCGGCGTCACCTTATCCGGAGTCGGCGCGGGGGAGGCTGGCTCCGCCGCTTTCGCCGGTTCCTTCGCCAAGCATTCGCTCATGAATTTCTTGCGTGCCGCGCCTTTGAGGCCCTGACTCGTGGCGTCGGCATTGCACGACTTCATTCTCTCCCGCTGGGGCGTCAGGCCAGCGCCGGTCGATCGGCCGGACAGGCAATCGCTCATAAAAGCTTTTCGTTCGTCTCCTTTGAGATTCTGCTTGGCCGCCTCGGCATTGCAGGTCTTCATCTTCCGCTGCTGTGGAGTGGCCGCATAAGCGGTGGCGGTCCAGAACGCCACCAGGGTAGCCATGAGGATCGTGATCCGTTTCATTGTTTTGATCTCCTGAAGGTTAAGGCAGGCCATTGTAAACACATCGCCGGTTCCGATGCCGCACAGGGGTGAAGTGTCGTGTGACTGGCGATCGCAGACGCCCAAGGTTAACCGCTCGTGGATCCGATAAGACCGTCCGACCCGAGCGGGGGAGTGCACCCTTGGGGCCTGAAGTGGTTGGCCGTTGTGGAAGAAATGAATCCGTTCCGCAAAATCCGTAATAGTCTCTGTCTGTGCAGGACCGAGAATGGAAATTGGGCCTGGCTTAGAATTTAGCCTAAGAGACGGCGATTCTTGCGGGCCACAGCATGGTCGATGTCCAAAGCCGAGATCACAGCGAGCAGGCGGCTCTTTACTAAATGGTTTCCCCGCACTGTCGGTGCATGTCCGGGCTCAAAGTCGATCAGCCTCGCGCCTTGGGATCACTCGCCCGGCGTTTGCCGGCATCTGGAGGATTATCGAAGCCGGAAGGTTACGCTTTCGCCTCTCTCTTGTGGGGTTTGCATGCCTTAGAGCAATTTTCCCTTGTCGCGAAGCTATCCGTCGGCCGGGGCGTCGCGGCCCCGGCCGTCCGGCTTTCCGCTCAGCGCTCTTTGCTGGCTTTTTCGTTATACGCCATGATCTCCTGGGCGGAGAGCACGCCGTTCTTGTCGGTGTCGGCCTTGTTGAATATCTCCTCCGGCACGCCTCTGACCAGAGCTTCATCCTTGGTCAAGGATTTTTGGGTTGATGATTCCTCGGTCGGCGGGGAGCTAGGGGCAGCCCTGGGTGTGGACCGATCACTTTCGTTGCCGGCAGCGTAGACCGAATTAAAAGAAAACGCGGCGATTGCGGCCAGAAGGCTTAATGTGGATTTCGTAAGCATGGCTGGACTCCTATCAATAGTTAGCGAAGGTATGGTCGTAACCACAACGACAGTCCTATGCAAGGCCAGCGCCAACTTATTAAATATTTGATTCTGAAAGATGTTGTTGCGAATTTTGCAGGCTTTTCGCGAAAACCGTCGCCTAGCGACAACGTTTGCAGGATGATTGCGAAGCTCAATGGATTTCCGGTGCAATACGCTTTAGGACTACGGGCCTACACCCGCAGCCCCAGCCTGCCAGCCGATGACGCCGAAGGCCCGATGCAGGAATTTTCTCAGGACTTCCAGAGGCGACACCCCGGGTCGCAGCCACTCGGAAGACATTCAACGGGCTAGCGCCACGCTCCAGGAAGTGAGATGACGGGAATGTCCACGGGCAAGTGGATCGCCTCCGAGAGGCGTGCAACGCCCCCTTACCACCTTACTCAGCGATGAAGCGCATTGGAGCCCCTGGAGATTGGAGCGACAACCGTTGCCTTGTTGCCGAGGGCAGGGCGTGTCGAAATGCCTCATCCCCGCCGGAGCCGTTGCGGCTCAAGCGCTCTGGGGCTAAGACCCGAGCACCGACGCTTGGCCACGACCGGTGTGATCTCCTCCACCCGTCTGGGATAATGGCATCAACTGCGATATTCCGACTTTCCTCCGCCCTTTCGAGAGGGCAAGGGGAAAACCTCAACCCATGGGAGATACGCTATGTGCGGACGCTTTGCCTTGTATGCCGATCGAGATATTTTGAGCCGGCGCTTCGGGGCGGAAGCTCCCGAAGCGCTTCGCCCGCGTTATAACCTCGCGCCGACCCAAACCATTCCCATAGTGAGGGTGGAAGACGGCCGGCGGCGTTTCGCGCTCGCCCGCTGGGGCCTGATTCCCTCTTGGGCGAAGGCGATGGACTCCGGGTACAGCACCATTAATGCCCGGGCCGAGACGGTCGCTACCAAGCCGACCTACCGCTCGGCCTTCAAGCACCGGCGCTGCCTGGTTCCGGCCGATGGCTATTACGAGTGGCAGGCGCAAGCTCAGTCAAAATCGAAGCAACCCTGGTTCATTGCCTTGAAAGACGGCCAGCCCATGGGCTTCGCCGGTCTCTGGGAACGCTGGACCAGCCCCGAGGGCGAAGCCCTGGAATCCTGCTGCATCATCGTTACGGACGGGAACGACCTTATGCGCCCGATCCATGATCGCATGCCGGTCATCCTCGATCCATCCTGCTGGGACGCCTGGCTCGATCCCGAGATCAAAGATCCGTCCTTCCTGCAGGCGCTACTTAAGTCCTATCCGGCCGAGGCTATGACCGCCCGGCCGGTCGGCCGGCAGGTCAACAACCCGCGCCACGATGCGCCGGATTGCCTCGAACCCGCCCCGCCGCAGTGAGGATACGGAATATCCTTGCCCGTGCGAACGGTTTATACATATTTGAGGCTCCGCCATGCGCGTCAATCTCTCTCCCGAAATGGAGCAATATCTTTAGGGCAAGGCTAGCACCGGCTATTACACGGCTATTACAACAACGCCTTCCGTGCGTGACGCCATCCGGCGCACGCGCGAGGAGGATGAGAGGCTTGCAGCGCTGCGGGCGGTCGGCGACGAGCGGCTGGAGCGGGGAGGGCACGGCCTACACGCCGGAACTGTTGCGCGGATTACCGATAAGGCCAGGGCCAACGCGCCGAAAGGAAAAAAGTGAACGCAGATGTCGCGCTCCGAACGGCGATTGATCCTTTCGCCTCGGGTGGAAGACAATTTTGCCGATATTTTGCACTACACCCTTGACGCTTGGAACGAGACGCAGGTCTTCGCCTATGGGCCTCGACAAGGCGTTGGCGACGATTCAGTGCAATCCGCACATCGGCCATAAAATCCTGAAATTGTCGCCGGTGCACCTGAAATTTCCGGCGGGGCGGCATCTGATCATTTACCGCAGCGACCATAAGACGGTTTCTGTCGCCGGTATCCTGCTCGAGCGCATGGATGTGGGCGGCATTTATAGATCGTCAGTCGGCAGGAGCCTGCTCCGGCAGTTCGCCGGGACATTTCGCCATATGGCGGTAAGCCGTCGTCGCCAGTCGGCACTGCGGGTCTCAAGGAGCGGTTCGAACCTTGGTGGCGGCGGCCGCCTGCCATTCATCCTCATGAACGAAGGTCGACAATGCACGATGGACGAGTCCCCCGAGAATCGCGCCGGCAAAGGGCGCAACCCAGAACAGCCACAATTCCGCGAGCGCCCAGCCGCCAACGAACAAGGCGGGGCCGGTGCTCCGGGCCGGATTGACCGAAGTGTTGGTCACCGGAATGCTGACCAGATGAATCAGGGTCAGGGCGAGACCGATCGCCAGCGGCGCGAAACCTTGCGGAGCGCGCGAATCGGTGACGCCCAGAATGATCAGCAGAAACATGAAGGTCATGACCGTCTCGGTCACGAAGCCCGACAGCAAGGAATAACCGCCCGGCGAGTGCGCGCCGTAGCCGTTGGCGGCGAAACCCGTACTGAGATCGAATCCCGCCTTGCCGCTCGCGATCAGGTATAGCACCGCGGCACCCAGGATCGCGCCGAACACCTGCGCCACGATGTAAGGAAAGATGTGCGCCGCCGGTATGCGCCCGCCGGCCCAAAGACCGATGGTCACCGCCGGATTGAAATGACCGCCTGAGATGTGGCCGACGGCGTAAGCCATCGACAGCACGGTCAAGCCGAAGGCCAGGGCTACCCCGACAAAGCCTATGCCGAGAGCTGGAAATTGGGCGGCGAGCACCGCACTGCCGCAACCGCCGAAAACCAGCCAAAACGTACCGACGAATTCGGCCGCGATACGACGATAGATCGATCCCATCATGAATTCCTCCCTGGATTTTGTAAGTAGTGTTACTGCCGGAGCATTATCATTGTGAAATAGTTGAAATTACATCCAAAGAATATTGAAAGTGCCACTGGACCTTAGTCGTATGGCGTTTCTTTTAGTCGGAGCAGATACTGAAAGTTTTTGTTAGGGATTGGGAGTTTTTGTTAGGAATTGGGAGGAAGCATTCTAAGTGTTGGGTATGGATACCGGTTTTACGGCCACGCTACACCTACAGATGGATGCCGATTGCCCTAACCTCGATATCTTCGGCCGGAATCCTGGCGATCGGAATCAGGAGTCGGTACTCCTGGCTTAATGGATGCTGATCTAATATTTCGCAATGGAAACTGTGACCTAAATCTTCCATCGAGTGTATTGGGTTTTATCAGATAGCGATGAATACCATTATTTGCGGTTATAGTCCGTGCCGTCTCGTTATGGTATATAGCTACTGATTTCTATTTGTTCATATGGTGGTCTATAGATTTGCGTGGCGGCCAGGACGGTATGCCATATACATTGCCCTTGAATGATACCGCAGCGGCTTTTGCCGGAGAATCGAATGAGGTTTTCCGTGCATTGAAAAGCGATATATACCGGTCCCGTTCCATGTTTTCCCGGCATTCCTCCGCCCCGTCCATACCCCGATATCTCGCGAGTTTTCATCTCACTGGACATCGATGCTATTAGGAGGCAAGCGATGCGAGCGGAAAAGGAATGTGACCGGCTGGTGCCGGCGGTCTTTGTGGTCGATGATGATGAGACGGTACGCAGCAGGCTCGGGTGGTTGCTGCGCTGCGCAGGCTACGCTGTCACGCTGTTCGCTACGGCCGAAGAATTCCTGTGCGGCAACCCGCACGGGACCGCCAATTGCCTGGTGCTGGAGATCCGCCTGCCCGGTCTCAATGGGTTGGCCTTGCAGGAGCAGTTGATGGCGTCCGGCGATTGCCCGCCGGTGATCGTTCTCACCAACCATGCCGATGTTAGGCTAAGCGTTCGGGCGATGAAGGGAGGAGCCATGGACTTTCTGGCTAAACCCTGGGAAGACACTGAATTGTTGACGGCTGTCCGGCTGGCGATTGAAAGAGACAGAGAAACCCGGCGCTGGCTCGCCGAGCGAAAAAGCATCCTGCAACGTATGAATACATTAACCTCCCGAGAGTATCAGGTGCTGGCCGGCGTCATCAACGGCAAATTGAACAAGCAAATCGCCGCGGATCTCGGGACGACTGAGAAAACCGTCAAGTTCCACCGGAGCAATATGATGCACAAAATGCATGCCCGTTCGGTGGTCGACTTGGTTCGTTTCACCGATAAGGCGGGTGTGGGCTCGACATCCTGAAGATAAGGCGCAGAGCCCGGTGAAGGCAGGTTGCGGAACCCTCCAAGTCGCTGGACCAATGTCCAGTAGCCAGCATTTCCCGCTTGGGGGAATAATACACTGCGAGCTTATTGTCTTCTGATCGGGGCCGGGTCACCGTGATTATGGCGTATCCATGCGGTCCCAGCCGCGCGAAGCCCGCTTGCTTGCGGCCGCCGGCTTTATGGCTCTGCCTTGGCCGAGAGTAGCGCCGAGGACGCCAACAAGAGCAATAATCCTCTGACTCTGGCGCCGGCGTTCAATCTCCATGACTATTACACGCCCGTGTTGTCCGGTAGCAGCAAGTCCATCAACGATCTCCTTCTGCTTCTGCGCGGAACCTGGCCTCTCCCGCCCCTGGGCTTTGTACCGGTACCCAGCTCATATCCCAGCTCATCGTCGCTCCTGGCCGAACTCATGAGCACGTGGAACCGCCCCGATGCGATGGCGTTTCCGGGGATCATGGTCAAGCACATCGTGCCGCCCTCCCGGGCGCTGGTGGAGGGCTACGACCGGGCACTAAGCCTGCGGCAGGTGGGGGCGGGAAATCCGACTGGACCGCCCGGACGCGGGCCGGGTAAACCCGTGACTATTTATATTATACGACCGCACGAGCAGGCCGAGCAGCGCGCTTATGGTCAGGGCTATCAGCAGGGCCGCCAGTGGCAAGCTCCGGCCAAACCGTGAGGAACCATGATCTCGCTGGCGAAACGGGATTTGCCGCCCGCGGCGGATTGGGAACGCCTCACGATAGCCTCACGGGACGGTGATAAATCGGAAATCCGTTACAGCGAGCCAGCCGCAAGCATTGTTACGGATGTCGTGGAGAAGTGGGGCCATCTAAAATGGAAAAATTGATGGATGGGGTTCTCAATATGGGGCACGCTATGCTCGAGTCCGCGCCTTTGGTCATCAAGGATTTTGCCCTGCTCGCGATCGCCACCGGCAAGCGGGCCCAGAACCTGAGAGAGCTACGCGATCAGCTGTTGGCGATTCACGCCGATAGCATTTATTACCATTTCTGGGGCGGATTGCTGCATTCGCGTTTCGAAGAGCGGGAATACAACAACGATTTCGCCGCGTGGGCTCGCCGTGCCTTGCACGATAAGGTGCTGGCGGAACGTTTGAGCATGGTCGATGCTTCCGTCCATGGCGATCTCGAAGAGCTCCGGGAGGAATTGGTGGAGATCATCGAGCAGCGCTTGGATGAGCGGGAAGTCCTGGCTTGGACGCAGCCTGATAGACAGTTCGAATTCATCCGCTCACAGGCGGTGGTATTCCGGACCGAGCAGCGGTTTTACACGCCCGCCGAACTGGCCGGTTTCATCGGGCAAATGCCGCTCGGCAGCATCTTTTACCACTTCATTGACGCCCGGCGGCGCAATCCCAACCACCTGGATGACTTTCGTGTTTGGCTGGCTTCCTTCGGAGAGCGGTACACAGGCCTCAAGTCAAGGCTTGCCGAGATCGATCCTTATTTCACTTCTCTGACGGATCTGCGCACTCGCTTGGCCGAGGCTTTTTCGGCTAATCCTTAGGGGAGGCCCCATCCGATGACTGATCTATTGAAGTCCTATGCCACGGTGGTCGGCCCCGCGGTCATCGAGCAATTGCGCCAGCTGGCCTTGTTGCTGCAGCATTTGCGGGTGGTGCACGTCAATTCAACGCGGCTAGGTGGCGGGGTCGCCGAAATCCTCGAGAAGCTCGTGCCGCTGATGCGCGAGCTGGGCATAGACACGCGCTGGGAGATCATCACCGGCAATCCGGAGTTCTATCACTGCACCAAGGCCTTCCACAACGGCCTGCAAGGGAAGGCGGTGGAGATACCGACGGAGTGGCTCGCCAACTTCGAAGCGATCAACGCGGTCAATGCCGAACGCCTCCGTCCGGTGCTGGAGGAGGCGGATATCGTGTTCATCCACGATCCCCAGCCGGCGCCGCTCCTTCGGCTGCTCCCGAAGCGCCAGGGGCGATGGATATGGCGCTGCCACATCGATATCAACCGGCCGCACCGCCCCATCTGGCGCTATCTTCGCAACTTCGTGAAGGATTACGACGCCAGCATCTTTTCTCTGGCGGCCTTCGCCCAACCCCTGCCTCACCCGCAATACCTCATTCCCCCCAGCATCGATCCCTTGAGCGAGAAGAACGTGGATCTGTCCGAGGCGGAAATCGCCGAGGTTTGCCGAGAGTTCGGCATTGATCGGGAACGGCCGGTGATCCTCCAAGTGTCACGCTTCGACCGGTTCAAGGACCCGGTGGGAGTGATTCAGGCTTACCGTCTCGCCAAGGCTTATCTCCCCAGCTTGCAGCTAGTGCTGGCCGGCGGCAGCGCCAGCGACGATCCGGAGGGCGAGGCGGTGCTGGCCGAGGTACGGCAGGCGGCCGGCAACGATCCGGACGCGCACATATTGCTCCTGCCGCCCGACGCCCACAGGACCATCAACGCGCTGCAGCGGGCGGCCGACGTGGTCCTGCAGAAGTCCCTGCGGGAGGGTTTCGGGCTCACGGTCACGGAGGCGCTTTGGAAGGGTAAGCCCGTGATCGGCGGGGATACCGGGGGCATTCGGCTGCAGGTCATCGATCATCACACCGGCTTTTTGGTCAACACGCCCGAAGGTGCCGCGCTGCGAATCCGTTATCTTTTGCATCATAGCGAAAAGCGGCGGGAGATGAACCTGAAGTCCCGCGAGTTCGTGCGGGAGAATTTCCTGATCACCCGTCATCTGCGGGAGTACCTGGCCTTGATGGTCAGCCTGATGTACCAGGCGGAGGACAGGATCGAACTGGTATAAGGTGAGCCTGCCGTCGTGGCCGAGGAATCCTGAACCGAGGGTACGGGTTCATCGATAGCCTTTAGCCCGAGGTTCGCCCGCTTGCCCCGAGCCCTCATCTCAACAAGAGGCGATTGAAAATGAACGATTCAATAGAGATTCAATAGAGGAGTTCCGCAACGAATGACCTACGTAAAACACGACATGCCTTTCGGCGCGGCGGTGACCCCGGAGGGCGTCCGCTTTCGGCTGTGGGCGCCGGGAACCTCGGGAGTGGAGCTGTTATTAGAGAAATTGAATGGCCGGGAACAGACCTTGCCCATGGCGCCGCTTCCGGATGGCTGGTTCGAGTATGTCGCCGCCGAGGCCGCCCCGGGCGACCGGTATCGGTTCCGCCTGAACGACGATCTCTGCGTGCCGGATCCGGCCTCGCGCTGGAATCCGAATGATGTGCACGGCCCGAGCGTCATTGTCGATCCGGAGCAATTTGTCTGGCGCGACAATCATTGGCGGGGACGGCCATGGGAGCAAGCGGTCATCTACGAACTGCACGTGGGCACGTTCACGCCGGAAGGGACTTTCCGGGCCTTGCGGGAGCGGCTCGAGTATTTGGCCGAATTGGGCGTCACCGCCCTGGAGATCATGCCCGTGGCGGATTTTCCGGGACGGCGGAACTGGGGCTACGACGGAGTGCTGCCGTTCGCCCCCGACGCCAGCTACGGGAGCCCCGAGGAGTTCAAGACCCTGATCCAGGAAGCGCACCAGCTGGGTCTCATGGTGTTCTTGGACGTGGTCTACAACCACTTCGGCCCAGAGGGCAATTATCTCTACGTCTATGCCCAGCCTTTTTTCAGCGACCGCCACCGGACACCCTGGGGCGCGGCCATCAATTTCGACGGCGAAAACTCCCGGACCGTCCGCGATTTCTTTATTCACAACGCCTTGTACTGGCTGGAGGAATACCGGCTGGACGGGCTGCGGCTCGACGCGGTCCATGCCATCGCGGACGATTCGCGGCCGGACATTCTGGAGGAACTGGCGGAACGGGTGAGATCCGGCCCCGGCCGCGAGCGCCACATCCATTTGATTTTGGAGAACGACGACAACGCGGCGCGCTATCTCACGCGCGGCCCCGACGGCGCTCCCCGGCTTTACGACGCCCAATGGAACGACGACATCCATCATGCCCTGCATGTTCTGCTGACCGGCGAGACCGACGGCTATTACGCCGACTACGCCGATGCGCCGTTGGCTCACCTGGGCCGGGCCTTGACCGAGGGTTTCGTCTTCCAAGGCGAGGCTTCGCCGTACCGGGACGGCCGCCGCCGGGGCGAACCGAGCCGAGAGCTTCCACCGACCGCGTTCGTGTCGTTCCTCCAAACCCACGACCAGATAGGCAACCGCGCGTTCGGCGAGCGGCTGGCGCATCTGGCCAGGCCGCACGCCCTCAAGGCGGCGATGACCCTGATCCTGCTGGCGCCGTCACCGCCTCTTTTGTTCATGGGAGAAGAATTCGCGAGCGAGACGCCGTTCCTCTATTTCTGCGATTTCGAACCGGAACTCGCGGCCGCCGTAACCCGTGGCCGGCGGGAGGAATTCGGGCGTTTCAAGCGCTTCGCCGCGCCGGAAACGCGGGAGGCCATTCCAGACCCCGGCGATCCCGAGACCTTCCTGGCCTCCAAGCTGGAATGGGACGACCTCGTGTCGCCTCGCCAGGCCGAGTTTCTGCTGTTTTGCCGAAATCTCCTGATGCTTCGGCAAAAGGAAATCGTTCCGCGTCTTGCCCATTTCCAGCCTGGCCGGGCGCGATTCGAACTTCTGGCCGAACGAGGGCTCGAGGCCGTCTGGCCTTTGGACGGCGGAGGACAATTCAGCGTGCTCGCGAATTTCAGCGGCATTCCGATCGAGGGCGTCCTCGAGCCCAAGGGCCGGGTTCTGGCCTCCAGCGAGGCGGACGAGGGCGCGGCGCTGAAGGTGCGCCGGCTGCCGGCCTGGTATACGGTATGGTATCTCTCGGCTCAGGAGCCGCCCCATGCCTAACGTCCGGCAACTTGATCGATTGTGCGCTCTGTGCGGCATCGAGACCGAATGGACGGATTCCCGAGGCGAAACGATCCGGCTCTTGAGCGACACCAAGCGGGCGCTGCTCAAGGCCATGGGCATCGCCCTCGATTCGCCTTCCCAAGTGTCGAGCCTGTTGGCCGAACTTGAGGAGCGCGAGTGGCGGCGGGTGGTTCCGGACGTTCGGGTGGTGCGCGGCGGCGAATGTAGCGTCGCCTGCACCTTACGGCTTGGCGCCGATCATCGCCCCATGGACTGGTCCCTGGAGCTGGAAGATGGCAGGCGCCGAGAAGGGCGCTTCGATCCCGATCGGGCCCAGGTCCTAGCGGAGCGGATCGTGCAGGGCCAAACCTATCGGCGCTATGCCTTGAATCTTCCCGAGATTTCCCCAGGGTACCATCGCCTGAGCCTGGATTGGCCGGGGGAGGGCCTTGTCGCAAGCATGGCCCTCATTGTGGCTCCGGCGCGCTGTTACACCGCCCCGCTGTTTGAGGAAAAGGAGCGGGCCTTCGGCTTGACGCTGCCTTTGTACGCCGTCCGATCCCGGCGGAACTGGGGCATGGGGGATTTTACCGATCTTCAGGGTCTGGTGGATTACGCGGCCGATCAGGGCGCCACGCTGGTTCACCTGAATCCGCTCACCGCGCTGCGGCCCACGAGCCCTGCCTGTTGCAACCCTTACGAGCCGTCCAGCCGGCTCTTTTTTTATGTCCTCTATCTGGATTTGGAGGCTGTGCCCGATTATGCCGAGTCGGACGCGGCACAGCGGATGGTGGCCGACTCGGAGTTCCAGGCCCGGCTGCGCGCCATCCGGGCCGACGAGCTCGTGGACTATCGAGAGGTGGCCGCCCTAAAGCTGGACCTCGCGGCCTTGCTATTCGCCCATTTTCGCGAGCGGCACCTTGGAGCGAATTCGCAAAGAGGCGCGGAGTTCCGCGCCTTCCGGGCGGAGCAAGGCGAGGCATTGTTCCGACAGACCTTGTTCGATGCGCTTTCCGAGCATTTTCTCCGGCAGGAACCCGAGCGGTCGACCTGGATGGACTGGCCCGAGGAGTATCACGATCCGACATCCACGGCCGTGCGCTCGTTCGCCGAGCTTTACGCCGAGCGGCTGGATTTCTATGCCTATCTTTACTGGCAAGCCGGATCGCAATGCCGGGCGGCCGAACGACGTGCCCTGGACACCGGGCTGGGTCTCGGCCTCTGCTGGGATTTCGTGTTCGATGCCGCGGCCAGTGGCGCGGAGGTTTGGGCGGCTCAGCACCTGCACTCTAGGGGCGCGAGGTTGGGTGCGCCGCCCCCGGAAGTCGGGGCGGAAGGTTTGGTTTCGGATTTGGCCCCATTCCTGCCACAAGCCCTTACGGCGTCGGCCTATGCGCCCTTCATCGCGGCGTTGCGGCATAGCATGCGGTCCGCCGGCACCCTGCTGATGCACGACGTCATGCGGCTCCGCCGGCAGTACTGGGTTCCGGAAGGTTTCGGGGAAGGCGGTTGGGTACGCTTTCCCTTCGACGATCTGCTCGGCATTGTCGCTCTGGAAAGCCAGCGCAATCGTTGCATGGTATTCGCTGGCGATGCGACTCTGTCGGACGACGTTTCGGAAGCTTTGGAGCAGACCGGCATCTTGCCGTTCCGGTCGCTGTTCGCGGAGCTGAACGAGCGGCGGGAGGTAGCCGCCCGCGACTTTCCGCGCGGCACCGTCCTGGCCACCGCTACCGAGAGCGAGCCGACCTTGAAGGGATTCTGGATTGGCCGCGATCTGGACGAGCGGACCACTTGGCGGCTGTTCGGCTCGGAGGCCGAACGGCACGAGCAGGCCATGTCCCGGGCCGTGGCCCGGGTGCGCCTCCTGGTGGCGCTGGAGCGGGAGGAACTGCTCCCGGCGGATACCGGCATCGATCCGGTGTCCGTGCCGGATTTGACGCCGGATTTGATGGCCGCTGTCTACCGCTATCTCGGCCGCGCGCCGGCACGGTTTGTGCTGGTGAGAGTGGAGGATGCGCTCGGCCATGCCGACCCCGGCGCGTTGCCCGGTGCGCCGCCGGATTATCCCAACTGGCGCCGGAAGCTACCGCTGGAGTTCGAGCAATGGCGCAAGGAGGATGCCGTTGTCTCCTTGATGGGAGCGGTGGCCGAAGTCCGTTCCGGCGCGCCGCGGGTCGCCAAGTTCAGACGCAGCGGTTTGGGCGGAGTGGTATTTACTGTGCCGAGGGCCACCTATCGTCTGCAACTCAATCGGGAATTCACGTTTCGCCAGGCCGCCGACGTGGTTCCCTATCTCCACGAACTCGGCATCAGCCACTGTTATGCCTCACCTTATCTGAAGGCCCGGCCCGGCAGCAATCACGGCTACGATATCGTCGACCACGGCGCTCTCAATCCCGAGCTCGGGAGTCGCGCCGATTACGAACAGTTCGTTCGGGTACTGGCCCGGCGGGACATGGCCCATATCTTGGACCTAGTGCCGAACCACATGGGGGTGATGGGCAGCGATAACGCTTGGTGGCTGGATGTGCTCGAAAATGGCGAAGCGTCCGCGTACGCGGGGTTTTTCGATATCGAATGGCATCCCGTGAAGGATTATTTGCGCGGCAAGGTGCTGCTGCCGACGCTGGGCCTGCCTTACGGCACCGCCCTAGAAAACGGCGACATAACGCTCGTGTTCGATCCAGGCGAAGGTTCGTTCTCGGCCTGGTACGGTCCACATCGATTTCCCATTGATCCGCGCGAATACCCCCGCATTTTCGGGTACCGGCTCGAACAGCTGGAGGCCGCAGTTGGCGCGGATTCGCCCGATTTGCACGAATTCCAGAGCCTGGTGACCGGCTTCGGCCACTTGCCGGGACGCTGGCAGGTCAGCGAGGCCAGGCGCTTGGAGCGTAGCCGGGACAAGGAGGTGCACAAACGGCATCTGGCCCGGCTATGCGCCGAGAGCCAGGATGTGGCTCAATTTATCGCTCGCAATGTCGCCGATTTCAACGGCACGCCCGGCATCCCGGCCAGTTTCGACCGTCTGCACGATCTTTTGGAACATCAGGCTTATCGACTGGCCTACTGGCGCATCGCCGCCGATGAAATCAACTACCGGCGGTTCTTCGACATCAACGATCTCGCGGCCCTTTCGATAGAGCACGAGGAGGTGTTCGAGCGTACCCACGGTCTGGTGCTGGATTTGATCGCCACGGGCAAGCTGCACGGGCTGCGCATCGACCATCCGGATGGGCTTTACGATCCGGCCGCTTACTTCCGGCGCTTGCAGGAAAGCATCCGCGCGCTCGCTCAGGCCGGGCCCGGCGAGGTCCCCGGCGCAAAGACCGAGAAACCGGAAGCGCCGAACTTTTATGTGGTGATCGAGAAGATCCTGGAATCCGACGAAGAGCTTCCCGAGTGGCCGGTGCATGGCACCACGGGCTACGACTTCGCCAATCTGGTCAACGGCTTGTTTTTGTTCGGCGACGCCGAATCCGAGCTGGACAGCTTCTATCGAAGTTTTTGCGAGCTTCCGACCGATTTCGACGAACTGCTTTACCAGTCCAAGCGACTGATCCTTAAGGTCGCGTTGTCCGCCGAGTTGACCGTGCTCGCCAATCGACTGAGCCGCATCGCCGAAAGCGATCGTCGCACCCGCGATTACAGCCTCGTCGAATTGCGGGATGCCCTGCGCGAGATCATCGCCTGCTTCCCGGTTTATAGGACCTACATCAGCGAAGAGGGCGTGTCGGAGCGGGACGCGGCGTACATCGAGGCCACGGTGGCGGAAGCCAAGCGGCGGAGCCCGGTGGGCGATCTTAGCGTGTTCGATTTTATCCAGGACGTGCTGCTTTTGGTCCAGGCGGAAGGCAAGAGCGAGCGCTATCGGGAGCAAGTGCTGTCCTTCGCCATGAAGTTCCAACAGGTCACGGGGCCGGTGATGGCCAAGGGCATGGAGGACACCATGTTCTACCGCTATCTGCGCCTCGTGTCCCTCAACGAGGTGGGCGGCGATCCGCAGCACTTCGCCGTGTCTCTCGAGGAATTCCACGAGCGCAATCTGGAGCGGGCCGAGCGCTGGCCTCATGCCCTGCTGAGCACCTCCACGCACGATACGAAACGTTCCGAGGACGTGCGCGCCCGGATCAACGTTCTGTCGGAAATTCCCCGAGAATGGACGGCCGCCGTGCGGCGCTGGAGCGAGATGAACCGGCGCCATAAGACCCTGGTGGACGGCGAACTCGCGCCCACCCATAACGACGAATATTTGATTTATCAGACCCTCGCGGGCACCTGGCCCTGGGGCGATTCGGATCCGGACACTCAAGTTACCTTCCGGCGCCGGCTCGAGGCTTATCTCATTAAGGCCATGCGAGAGGCCAAGCTGCACAGCAGTTGGCTTAATCCGAAGCAAGCCTACGAGAAGGCCACCCTGGATTTTCTCGGAAGATTGATCGATCCTGGCAGCGGCAGCGAGTTTTTGCCCGATTTTCTGGAACTCGAGGCGGGCCTGATTCGCTCCGGCTTTTTCAATAGCCTAGGGCAGGTGCTTTTCAAGCTCACGGCGCCGGGAGTGCCCGACATCTATCAGGGTAACGAGCTTTGGGACTTCAGTCTGGTGGATCCGGACAATCGCCGGCCGGTGGATTACCGGATAAGGCGGGTTTTGCTGCAGGAAATCAAGAGCTGGGACGAATTGGACGCCGACCGGCTGGCCGAGCATCTCGCCCGCATGACGAACCACCTGGACGATGGGCGTATCAAGCTTTATCTGACCCGGGAAACGCTCCGCTTGCGGCGGAATCATCCCGATCTGTTTCGGCGCGGCGGCTACCAGCCCTTGGCGGCGCGGGGCCGCAAGGCCGATCATGTCTGCGCCTTCCTGCGCCTCGAGGGCTCGCGCGTCGCGGTGGTCGCCGCGCCCCGCTGGACGCGGAGGTTGCTCGGAGCGGACGGCTCCCTCGGCGAGGCCGAGGTGTGGGGCGATACCTCGATGGAACTTCCGGCCGAGCTTAAGGGGACTTACCTCAATTGCCTCACGCGGGAGCGCTACACGCTGGATCGGGAATTCGGACCGGAGCAGTTGTTTTCGCGTTTTCCGGCGGCCCTGCTCATCAAGGACTAGGAAAGCGTCGTTTCGGAGGGGCGGAGATGCATGAATGCACTTGCCGTCCCCAATCGAGCTTTTAGAGGTCCGAGATGAAAGCGCCGTGGCCCAGCCTTTCGCTGATCGCCGCGCGCTGAAAAGCGATGCTTTTCGTTAAGAACTTGAACACGCCCTTGCGCCAGGCGCTCATGGCATCGTTCTTGAACCAATGCGGCAACAGGCGAAAGGCTTGGAGCGCCACGAGGGCGTACTGGACTGCCAAGGATAGATGGCTGCTGTCCAGAGTGGATAGCAAGGCCATTGAACGCTGGCGGCCCAGCGGGCTGGAGCGCCAGTAGGAAAAGATGCACTGGCTCAATAGCAGTGCCTCGGGCGTTTCGGCCAGGAAAGCCTCGCGGAGTTCTTCCGCCAGCGTCCGGCGGGTCAATTGCAGCTGGCCGCAGATGCGGGCGTAGCGCTTGAGCGCGGCGGGAACGTCGAGCTCGGCCTCGCGCAGCGCATCCCGAAGCACGAAGGCGTCCTTGACGGCCGCCGTGATTCCGGAGGCGGTGAGCGGGTGACAGCAGCCGCGGGCATCGCCCACCAGGGCCAGATTGCCCTTGACGCTCAATTCGGGAACGATGCAGTAATTCGCCGCGGCGAGAGGCTTGCCGACGCTCAATTCCCGCTCCACATCGCGCCTGAAATCCTCGGGAAAAGATTTCAGATGGGTGCGAATGGAGTCCTCGGCGTCGGCGCCTTTGAGCACCTCGAACATCACCCGGGCGCGTCCGCCGCCGATGGCATAGGCATAGGATACGCCGGCCGGATTCAAGAAGATGTTTCCGTAGCCCTGATTGGGAAGATGCCGGTCGTCGACCTCGACCCCCATCATACCCGAATAGCGCTGGGTGGCGTGGGTAATGCCGGCCAGCTTGCGGGCCTGGGACATGGGGCCGTCGGCGCCGAGAATCAAGCGCGCCCCGACCCGCCGAATCCCGCCGTTCTCGTCCCTCACCAGGGCCGCGAACCGCCGATCCCCGGTCTCTTCCAGACCCGTGACCCGCGCGCCGAGCCACGCCTTTACGCCGGAAAATTCTAGGACTCTTTCGAGGAGATGCCTCTTCAGAGCGCTGTGTTCGATCGCGATGCCGAAGGGCCGCCGGCCGTGCCCCTCGCCGTAGGGCAGCACCACGGGGCCCGAGGCTTCCTTGCCGAACGGGAAGACCGCAAAGCCATGGACCTTCGCCCCCAGACTCGCGGTTTCGCTCAAAAGACCCAGTTGATAGAGGCCCTCGATACCAGGCGGATGGATGAGTTCCCCGGCGAGCCGCCTGCCGTGCGCCGAGGCGGGTTCGATAATGAGAATCTCGAGCCCCAATTGTGAAAGCGCCGCCGCGGCGGCGACGCCGGCGATCCCTCCGCCGATGACCAGGACATCCACGTGCTCGCCGCTCACCCCACCTTCATGCATCGCCGACTCCTTGCGATCTTCCGGATGATTCAAGCTGGACAGGCCATTACCAATAGGCTGTTTCAATATACCCTCCTTTCAATAGCTGGATTGATGTGGATAACCGGGCACCCCTACCTCTCGTAGGGACTCCCAAGGTTTTCCCGGCCTAGGTATTTTGGCTAACCATCAAGAATTGCCCAATGCAACCTCCAAACACCGGTTCGTTCACCTAAGCTCAACACCGAGTCGTCCTGCGTAGCGAACCAGCGCCCAGGCGGGGAAATAGGTGTGATAAAGACGGTAGTCGAGCATGGCGGCGCCGAAAAAAACCCCATTGACCGCTTGCCGCGGCCAATCTCCGCTCGCCTCTTGCCGGCCCATGAGCCAGTCGATCCCCCGCCTTATCGATGGGTGATCCGGCGCTAGCACCTCGAGTAGAGCCAAGAGCGCCCAGCTGGTCATGACGGCCTGACTTTGCTCGTGCTCCACGTAGCGGCCTTGGAGGCAGCCCGAGTAATGCTCGCCCCAGCCGCCGTCGGCGCGCTGCTTTTCAAGGAGCCAGTGGACGGCGGCCTGGAGTGCGGGATCGTCCGCCGGCACCCCCGCCGCCCGCAGCCCTTTGACCGCGTGAAAAACCGCATAAGTGTAATTGATGCCCCAGAATCCCGGATAAGAGCCGTCGGCGAGCTGGCGGCGGCGAAGGAAGCTCACGGCATTCCGAATCGCCCGGTCGATTTCCCTCCCGGGAAAATCGGGACGGGTTTTCCGATAATGGCCGAGCGCCGACAGGGCCGAGCCCGTGCACTCGATATAGGAGAGCTCCGTCATGCACTGGCCGAACATCTCGGAGGGATTGACCGCCTCCAGCCATTTGCCGGCGCGGCGGCGTTCGTAGGTCCCGAACCCTCCGTCCGCGTTCTGCCGCGACAGGATGAATGTCACGGCCCATTGCAGGCGTGCCTCTTCGAAGGGCGCCGCGACGCGCAAGGCAGGATGGTCGTAAAGGGACAGGAGGGCGCTCAAGGCTTCGGCGGTGCAGTCGCTCACCGACCAGCGGTGTTGGCCATCGGAGAAACACCAGCCTCCTTGAGCGATATCCCGCCAGTGGGCGCGGCGCTCGGGCAATTCTTCCGTGGCTTGGGCGCGCTCGAGAAAGCCATGGGCTTTTTCCAGGGCATTGGCGACGTCGTCGGTCGGCGCGGGCGTCTCGATCAGCGCCTGCATCGCGAAGGCGGTGTCCCAGGTGTTGGAGCGCGCGCCTACGTAGCGGAGGCCCTCGGCCTCATCCTCCCAGCGCCAGGCGTCGATCCCTTCGAGGCTCGCCTGGAGTTCGGGATGAGCGGGATCTTGGGCGAAAAGCGCGAGACAGTTGAGCAGAGCGTTCACCGGGGAAATACCCTGGTACCGCGTTGAGCGCTGCTCGTAAAGAATGCGCTCGAAGCAGGCGGCGAGCGCTTTCCGGCGCAGCGCGCGGTTGGGGCGCCGCTCGTAGGCGGCGAGGCCGTCGTAGATCAGCCGCAAGAGCGGACTGATGGGCACGTAGACATCGCTGGCCGCCAGGGTGTGGCGCAGGACCGCGAAGTCGATGGATGCGTACGGTTCCGAGTAAAGCTCCCGCCGCAAGTCGTCGCGCAGCGATTCCGGCAAGGGCGCCACGAAGCGCACCCCGGACAAGTAGGCGATGCCGAGGTAAATGAGACGGGTGTGGCAGTAGAAGCGGCGCGGATGAAACGGTAGCCATCGCGGCAGGATGAACAGCTCCGGCGGCACGGAATTCAGCCCCTCGTACCCGTAGAGGCCGAGCATGGCGAGCCAGAATTTGCCCCAGGTCGGAATCCCCTTGACCCCCCCAGGCTGAGCCTGTAGCCAGCCGCGCGCCTTGGCGAGCAGGGGAGCGTCGGCCGGCTCGCCGAGCAGGCGCAAGGCGACATAGGCGAGGGCGGTGAAGAACACGTAGCCCGGCGATTCGGGATGCATGCCCCAGGAACCGTCGGCGCGCTGCCAATGCTCGAAATGCCGGACGATCTTTATTCGATCCATGACTCCGTAAGGATGTCCGGTGACGGTGCGCACGATCACCGCTTGCGCCAGGATCATGGTGCACCAGACCATTTCGCCTTCCCAGTCGCCGCCCGGGCGCTGCACTTCGAGCAGGCGATGAATAGCCCGCCGGCTCGATTCCGCCACGCGTGAGATAAAAGGCGCCTCCGGTTCCGGAGCCCCGTCCAAAAAATCGTGTTTCCGGTATCTCAAGTATTTTTATTGTTGAACTGCAAGGCAGGTCCGCTCCGAATCAAGAATAGACGGGCCAAGGCCATTTGCCGAGAACGCGGCAGGACCGCCCGGAAGCGGCTTGAACTGGCATTCCTCCACGACAATGTGGGCCATTGTCCGGGAAAGCCGTCCACTCGTCTAGGTCAAGGTACGAAGGCCTTCGACTTAGATTCCGGTAAGGACGATCCGGGCCATGGCCAAGACGCCTTTAAGCCTCTTGACGAGGCCGGGAGTTTCGATGATCGGATAGACCCCGGGCAAGGCCTGTCCTCGCGCGAGTTTGCTTAATCTTCGCTTCACGGGAGCCTCCAATTTACCGTCGGCCGCGAGTTCCATGAAGATCGCCTTTACGTTGCCCAGGTCGAAAAAATCGCGCTGCCAGGACCATCGGTAGCCGCCTCCGTAGCGGAACCATGACCCGCCCACGCCGGCGATTTCGTAATCGCTTCCGTCTTCCCGCTTCGTGGGCGCCACTTGCCGCCAGATGCCGATAATTTCGCCCTGTTTTTCGTCAATCACGATATTGGAATAGGGGTAACGCCACTTCTCAAATCCCTCCATGTGAGCGCCCAAGGCCCAATCCTCGATTTCCTTCCGGCCTCTGGCGATGAATTCCCGATTGGGTCCCATGTTCCAACGATATTCCGCATCCTCGGTATACATGGCACCGAGATGCTTGACCCAATTCCCTTCCCGTTCCGCCCGCCGATTCGCCGCCAGCCAGCGCTCCATCATTTCCTCCAATTCTTCGCGGGGGTATTGGGGCATGCGAGAGTCCTTAATATTCTTAGGTATTCGAATGGTATTCGAACGAGAGGGCCCGTATCACCAAACCCTGAGCGGGCGGCGGGCTCCCGGGGATGATACCATCCTTCCTTTCTCCGGAGCCGCTTTCGGATTGGATTTTGGAGCAACTTCATGGGCTATAGCCTCTACCAGGAACCGCCCAGGTTCCCCGGCGCGCTTCCCCTCGTCGGGCATATTTTCGATTTCGGCAAGAATCCGCATGCCTTCATGATGCGGCTGCGCCAAGCGCTCGGCGATGTCGCAGAATTCAAGCTGTTTCACCAAAAGATGGTGCTGCTGACCGGGAGCGAGGCCAGCGAGGCGTTTTACCGGGCGCCGGACGAGGTGCTCGACCAGGGGCCGGCCTACAAGCTGATGACCCCGATCTTCGGCCACGGCGTCGTGTTCGACGCGCCCATCGGCAAGAAGAACCAGCAGTTGCAGATGCTCATGCCGGCCCTCCGCGACAAGCCCATGCGGACGTATTCGGACCTGATCGTCGGGGAAGTGGAGGGCATGCTGAAGGGCTGGGGGGATGCCGGCCAGTTCGATCTTCTCGAGTTTACGAAGGAACTCACGATTTATACCTCCAGCCATTGCCTGCTCGGGTCGGAGTTCAGGCATGAATTGAGCGGCGAATTCGCGAGGGTTTACCACGATCTGGAGCAGAGCATCAAACCCATCGCTTACGTGTTTCCGAATCTCCCCCTGCCGGTGTTTCGGCGCCGCGACCGGGCCCGCTCTCGGCTGCACGGCATGGTGGAGCAGATCATGGCGAGGCGCGCGCGGACGGCTGAGAAAAGCACCAACGTCTTCCAGATGCTCATCGACGCCCGCTACGAGGACGGCGGCAAGCTCAGCGCCCACGAAATCACCGGAATGCTGACCGCCGCCATCTTCGCGGGCCATCACACCAGTTCCGGCACGGCGGCCTGGGTCTTGATCGAACTGCTCCGTCATCCGGAGGAACTCCGGAAAGTCGTCGCGGAGATCGACGGTCGGTTCGGCGCCGATCGCGAGGTGAACTTCGAATCCTTGCGGCAGGTCCCCCGGCTGGAAAACGTCGTCAAGGAGGTGCTGCGTCTCCACCCGCCGTTGATCTTGTTGATGCGGAAGGTCATGCGGGATTTTTATGTCCAGGATTACCGTATCAAGGCCGGCAAGTTCGTCTGCGCCGCGCCGTCCGTGACCCACAGGATTCCCGAGCTGTTTCCCGAGCCGGACCGGTTCGATCCCGGCCGCTATAACCCGGAACGCGCCGAGGACAAGAACCTGTTCGGCTGGCAAGCCTTCGGCGGTGGACGGCACAAGTGCTCGGGCAACGCCTTCGCCCTGTTCCAAATCAAAGCCATATTCTGTGTATTGCTCAGGCGTTATGAGTTCGAACTGGTGAATCCCCCCGAATCCTATCGGGACGATTATCGGAAAATGGTCGTGGAGCCGGGCTCGCCTTGTCTCGTCCGCTTTCGCCGCCGCACGTTAAGATCCAAGGCCGCCGGGCGAAGCCTCGACATCGGCCGGAATGCCACGACCGGCCAGGCGCTCCGGATACGGGTGGACCTGGACTTGTGCAAGGGACATGCGAACTGCATGGCGGAGGCACCCGAAATCTTCCAGGTGGACGATCAAGGGCGCCTGACCCTGTTGGCTGAAAACCCCCCGGCGGAACTTACCGAGAAAGCGAAAGCGGCGGAGAAATACTGCCCCGCCCGGGCCATCAAGGTGGTGGACTGATTTCGCGCCCAAAAGGCTGAGCTTTTCAGGCGGCGGATTGGCAGTGTCAAGCTTTCTCGGCGGGCGCCGCCGGTCCGGCCTAGATTACAAGCTTCCTAGCGGATGTGCCGGTCGGCGGCGCTTTCCATTTTTTTGCCTACCTTTTGCACATCCTTGCCGAAACCCGAAACGGTGTTGCATCCCGAAAGCAGAAACAGCAGAACGAAGCTTGCGATGAGGGAAAAGGCTTTTCTCACGGTCTTGCCTATCATTGAAAGAGGGTCAGATTTCCGGACCGGGGTCCCGTTCCGGGCTTTATAAAGCTCAAGGCGCATTTTGCCAGCAGTGCGGCATCGGCGTAAGCCTTTTGGAACAGCTTTCCGGGAAACGGCGGGGTTTGGGCGAAGGCAGTTTATCCGAGGCTCAGCGATTCCTTCTCATCCTTCGCATCTCCACCGGCGAGATCCGGCCCCGTGCGGACACCTTGTCGTAAATCTCGTCGAAGGCTTCCTGGCAGAAGGGAAGCTGGTTCCGCAGCCGGTCGTAATCGCGATGGTCGAACATGGCCCGAAAATCCTTTCGGCTTAGCGTGGTCTTTGCGTATAAAGCCTGATAACCCTTGTGTTCGATGACGAATTGCTCGAGTCGGGGCAGGGCGGAGCGGGCGTCGAACTCCTTTTTGCGGGGCGTTCCGTAGGCGCCGATATCGACGTAAAGCTCGTCCACCTCACCATTCTCGTCGTGGAAAGGATGGATCAGGCCGATATGTTTTTCGTTCTCGAAAATCGCCATCGGGGAAAGCCATAAGGGATATAGCCGAAAGTGCTCGTCGAAATACCGAAGGGATTTCTTCAGGTATCGAATGGGCATCAGCATGTCCTGCACCACGTGGAATCTTTCCCGAAGCCTTCGGGTCGACTCGGTTTCCGTATATTTCAGTAATTCGATTTTGGGAGGCAGCGCCCATCCCAAGAGGCCTCGAAAAACCGAATAATGGCCGAAAGGCATGATCTCTTCCATCGCCCAGAAATAACTTCGCGTGTGCCGGTGAAGATAATCTCTCAAGGGAATGTATTCGATTCCGTGCTTTCGGTCCTTGAGATAGGATTCCACGTGTTTGTAGAACCAGGGCTTGTACCAGCGACCGATAGGGTTTCTCGTTCCGTCGGAACGGGAATCGTCAGTGAGACGGCCGCGCATGATGACCGCGGTGTCGCGGCTGTAAACCAGCGCCTCCACGAAATGGTTCCGCGCGGTGTCGCGGGACTCCTGCTCGAAGATCGTCGCCAGTTCGCCGAGCGAATACACCGGCCTATAATGGATTCTCACGTAGCGCTTCGCCGGCATGATGCTCAATTCGGCCGCGACCAGAAAACCCAGGGTGCCATGGCTCCAGGGAATCAAATAAAAGAGTTCGGGATTTTCCTCCGCGCTGCACCGAACCCATTTTCCCTCGGCCGTTACAATTTCAAAAGACCGGCAGATATGCTGGATCAGCCCGTATTTGTGGCTGCTGGTTTCCACCCCGAAACCCATGATCAATCTTCCTACCGTCAAATCGTCCAATTCCGGCACCACGGGGAGAATCCAGCCCTTTCGGATGAGGCTGCGGGTAATCTGGCCAATGGTCGCGAGCGGCTCCACCCGGACCGTCCGTTTTTGGGGATCGATCTCCAGCAGATCGGCCATGCCGATATGGATGCGGCGGTGGGAGAGCTTGTATTTCGGCACCATTTCGCTCATGGTTTGCCAGCCTGAACGGCCGGTGCATAATTTTTCGCGGCATCCGTCCCGCTGCCAGGCCTCGATTTGCCGAATCACCTCGAGCACCTTCTGGTCGTGCCGGGCGGGCGTGCCGCTCCGCCAATGGGCCATACGCCGGCGTAGCGAGGCGTAGGCGCCGTACAGACAGGACAAGGGCAGGAGGACCGCGACCGCGAGTAGCCCGCGGTAACGGACGAGCGCCTTTTCGACAGAACGATCGAGAGCTTGACGGAATAGGTTCATGCCATGACCTTGACGGCTTATTCAAAAAGGCCCGACAGCGTTTAGGGCGGCGGGGCTGGCCCCGTGGTCCCGGGGTGAAAAAATTTCTCCCGCTTCGCGTGTTCCAGGCCGTCGTTTGAGCTGTCTCCTGGGGACTATCGACCATGCTAACATTCGGTCCTGGGGTCGACCCAATGGTCCGGCGCCGGGAAAGCGATAAACGGCCGAACCGGATCCGCGCCGGTGCTTCAACGTTTGGAATCTTTTGCAAGCCGCCCACTATGCGTCCGCCGATGTCAATTCTCCGCGCCTTGGCCAACCAACGCCACCCCGAATCGCTGAGCAGCGTGAGGGTTGCGGCCGGTTCTTCGGTGCGGGCCAAGGGGCGCGATGGCACGGGAGGATGGCCATGAGCTTAGGGAGGGTGCTGGTGACCGGCGCGACCGGGCACCTCGGCGCCAATCTGGTGCGACGGCTGCTCGCCGACGGGGAGGAAGTCCGCGTCATGCTGCGCGCGGGTCGGGACAACGGAGCGCTGGCGGGCCTGGACGTGGAGCGCGTCCACGCCGATCTCCGCGACGAGGACGCCGTCGCCGCGGCCGTGAAGGGTTGCGCCCGAGTCTATCACTGCGCGGCCCTGGTCTCGACGATTCAGGGCAATGCGGCCCACAAGCGCCAGGTGTTCGATACCAACGTGCGCGGCACCATCCATGTGCTCCGTTCGGCGGCCCGCCACGGGGTCGACAAGGTCGTGGTGTCGGGATCGCTCAGCGCTACCGGCTACGAGCCCGATCTCGCCAGCCACGAGGAGATGCCCTTCTATCCCTTCGAGCGCCATCTACCCTACGGCTTCACCAAGCACCTGACCGAGCACGAAGCCTTGCGCGCCCACGCCGGCGGCCTCAACGTGGTCGTCGCCACCTCCTGCGCCATTGTCGGTCCCCATGATTACGTGCCGTCCCGCCTGGGCCGCGTGCTCATCGACTACGCCCACGGGCGGCTTCGGGCTTACATTCCCGGCGGCTTCGAATTCGTCTCCGGCCGCGACATCGCCGAGGGCCACGTGCTCGCCATGCGGCATGGGCGGTCGGGGCAGAAGTATATTTTCAGCACCGCCTACGCCAGCGTGGACGAACTGATGGCGCTCTACCGGCAGGTCACCGGCCGTCCGTTGCCACGATTCCGGCTGCCGCCGCCCCTGATGGCGGCGTTCGCGGAACTGACCGACAAAACCTGGTACCGGGTTTTCCCCAACCGGCCTCGCCGCTTCACCCCCGCCGCGGTACGCCTCTTGCAAATGCGCCGTCGAGCGAATCACGACAAGGCGAGGCGGGAGCTCGGCTACCGGCCGACCGGCCTGTTAAGCGCGGTGGAGGAAGCCTACGAGGATTTTCTGCGGCGCGGCGTGATACGGCCGACGAACTGAGCCTGGATCTTCTTTGATTAACAACCGGAGAGCCTTGACGATGAGGAACGCGCAGATGATTGCCCCACCTTCCTTCGGCGACGCCCGAAATTCCCGGCAAAAAGCCCGCGCCGCCGGTCTGGACCCGGATCGCTGGTACGCGGTGGAATACGACCGGGCTATCAAGAAGGGGCAAGTCAAGGAGGTGGTGTTCTGGAATGTCTCGATCGCTCTCTACCGAGGCGAGGACGGGCGGCTCGCGGCGGTGCAGAACCGCTGTCCGCACCGCCAGCTCAAGCTCACCCAGGGCGTGGTCGAAAACTGCCGGCTACGCTGCGGCTATCACGGCTGGACCTTCGACCGGGACGGCTGGCTGGTCGATTATTCCCACGACAGCTTCGGCAAGCCGCTGATCAAGAATCGGCTGCGGACCTACCCCGTGCAAGTGCGTTATGGGCTCATCTGGCTGTTTCCCGGCGATCCCGCCCGGGCCGAGGAGCGCCGCATCCCCGAGATCCAGGAGCTCGCGGGAGACGATCCCTGGGCCGGCTTCACCATCGATTTCACCTGGCGTTCCCACCACTCCATGGTGATCGACAACATCTGCGATTTCGCCCATGCCTTCCTGCATCGGAAATACCGCCCTTTCACCGATGCCAAGCTGACCCACCACGAGGCCGACGAGGACCGGGTCTATCTGACCTACGACGCCTACATGGCCGCCGGGCGGATTTCCGGCATCTTCGTCGACCGCCAGCGGGTCAACACCCGCTCCATCGAGCTGTGCTACGAGTATCCCTACCAGTGGACCAACACCGGCGACAGCATCAAGAACTGGTCTTTCCTCCTGCCCATCGACGAGCGGACGACCCGGGTATTCTTCGTCTTCTATTTCGACGCCCTGAAGATTCCCCTGACCTCCCTGAAAACCCCGAAGTGGCTGACCCAGGCGGTGCTCAACATCGCCAAGCCCTTGGTGTTCAAGCCCATCCTCGAAGAGGACGGCATCGCCCTGGAAGCGGAACAGCTTGGCTACGATAGTCACTTCGACGCCCCGCCGGTCGAGCTCAATCCGGTGGTGCCGCTGTTTCAGAAGCTGACTGCGCGGAAGTGGGAGGATTATTTGGTGCGAACCGGAGCGCTGGGAGAGACGGAGTCGAAACAGGCAGCGGGGTAATGTGCGGCCGTAAGGTGCGGACCGTTTCCCCCTTGAGATGAGGGATGACAGGCTTCCGCCCCGCAAGCCTCGGGAGGGTGCCGCATTCTGGTTTCTAGTGAGTGGACCGAATGCGGCGGGCGCTTTCGGAGATTTTGCGAACCGCGTTTGAGAGGCCGACTGCGTTGAAGGCCTTTCCACCGTGAGTGGCAGCTCTCATGGCGAGGGTGATGAGAATTGCCAGAATCAAACCCACGCCAATGCCGAACGCCATCACCTATAGTAAACTAGCGCGATGGCTCAATATTTCCAGATTCATCCCAAAGATCCCCAACCGCGGCTTATCCGGCGCAGTGTCGAAATCGTCCGCGAGGGAAGCTTAATCGTGTATCCCACCGACTCGGCTTACGCCTTCGGCTGCCGGATGGATAACAAGGAGGGGCTGGAACGCATAAGGCGGATTCGCCAGCTCGACGAGGATCACAATTTCACCCTGGTCTGCATAGACGTTTCACAAATCTCGATTTTCGCGAAGATCAATAACGAGGCCTTTCGCCTCATCAAATCGCTGACACCCGGTCCTTTTACCTTCATCCTTCCCGCCACTCGCGAAACGCCGCGCCGTTTGCAGCATCCCAAGCGTAAAACCATCGGCATTCGCTTGCCGGACAATCCGATCACCATGGCCCTGGCGTCGGAACTTCAGGAACCCTTGTTCAGTTCCACCCTGATCCTCCCCGGCGCGGACGAGGCTCTGGCCGACCCCGAGGATATCCGGCGCCGCTTGGAGAAAGTGGTCGATCTCATCATCGATGCCGGCGTGATCGTCTACGAGCCGACCACAATCGTTGGCTTTATGGGAGACCAACCGGAAATTCTGCGGCAGGGCAAAGGTGTCGTCGGCACTCTTCAGTAATTTTCCTTAAATCCAGAATTTTCCAATGGAAGAATTAACCACGGTCGGCCGCTTCGCCATTTGGGTGTTGCCGGTGCTTTTCGCCATCACTCTGCACGAGGTCGCCCATGGTTGGGTGGCGAAACTCTTGGGAGACAATACCGCGTTCAGGTTGGGGCGCTTATCCTTGAATCCCCTGAAGCATGTCGATCCCGTAGGCACGATTCTGTTGCCGGGCTTATTGTTGATTTTTACGAACTTCGTGTTTGGCTGGGCCAAGCCGGTTCCCGTGTCTTGGGGCAAGTTGAAGCATCCGAAGCGGGACTTCGGATTGGTCGCCGCCGCCGGCCCCGCCGCCAACCTCACGATGGCGGCGCTTTGGATTTTGGTGGCCAAGCTGGCGATTTTTATCAACAGCGGCTTCATTTCCCGCCCGATGGTGTTCATGGCGACCGCCGGAATCTACATCAACGCCGTCCTGATGCTAATCAATCTCGTCCCCATTCCGCCTCTTGACGGCGGACGAATCCTGACCAGCCTGTTGCCGCAGAAATGGGGAAACAAGTTTGCCGAACTCGAGCGCTACGGCCTCATCATCCTCGTGCTCCTGATCGCGACCAACGCGCTGTCGATGATGCTCGGCACGCCGCTCAGCGTGCTGCTCGGCTACTCATTGAAATTCACGGGGATTCCGCCCGGCATCCTGTATCAGCTGTTCGGAGGCGATTAGAGCTCGATGAGCGGTTCTCAGGAGGCGGCTCAAGGCGCCGATATCGTCGCTGTCGTCAGGGGCTCGCCCGTCACGGACGTGCCGAAAGATCTTTACATTCCGCCGGATGCGCTGAAAGTCTTCCTTGAGGCCTTCGAAGGACCGCTGGACCTGCTGCTCTATCTGATTCGCCGGCAGAATCTCTTCATCATCGAGATTCCCATCGCCGACATCACTCGCCAGTACATGGCCTATATCGAGATGATGGGCGAATTGCAGATCGAATTGGCGGCGGAATATCTCTTGATGGCGGCCCTACTCGCCGAGATCAAGTCACGCATGCTGCTGCCGAAGCCGGTGGAAGCCTCCGACGAGGAGGAAGACCCCCGCGCCGACCTGATCCGGCGCCTGCAAGAATACGAGCGGTACAAGGCCGCCGCAGAGGCCATCGACGCCTTGCCCCGCTTGGAGCGCGATGTCTTCGAAGTCTCCGTGGATGCCAGCGCCATCGAGGTCAAAAAGATTTACCCCGACGTCAAGCTCAAAGAAGTGCTAATTACTTTTCAGGAGGTATTGCGCCGAGCAGAGCGCTCGTCCAGCCATCAGATTCATCGCGAGCCGCTGTCGGTTCGGGAGCGCATGGCCGGAATTTTGGCCCGCTTGCGGGGCGGCATCCTCGTCCCGTTCAGCGAATTGTTCCAGCGTCAGGAGGGACGGCCGGGCGCCGTGGTGTCGCTGCTGGCGCTGTTGGAATTGGGCAAGGAGCGGCTCATCGAGATCCTGCAGGACGAGCCCTTAGGGCCCTTGCAGATCCGGGCGGCCGGCGGGGCAGACGATGGCTGACGTGGCGCTCAAATCGATCATCGAGGCGGCCCTGCTCGCGGCGGGACGGCCCCTGAGTCTGGCCGACCTGGAGAACCTGTTCAGCGAGGCCGAGCGCCCGCCGCCCGAGGACTTTCAACGGGCGTTCGCCGAGTTGGCGGAGGATTGCCGCCGGCGTCCGGTGGAATTGAAACAGGTGGCCAGCGGTTACCGCCTTCAGGTCCGGGAAGCGTTTTCCCCCTGGATTTCGCGCCTCTTCGAGGAGCGGCCGGGCCGCTATTCCCGCGCGCTGTTGGAAACCCTGGCCATCATCGCCTACCGGCAGCCGACCACCCGCGGCGAAATCGAGGACATCAGAGGCGTCGCGGTGAGCACGAACATCATCAGAACCTTGCTGGAGCGGGGCTGGATTCAGGCCGTCGGACACAAGGAAGTGCCGGGAAGACCGGCCCTGTTCGGGACCACTCCGGAGTTCCTGGATTACTTCAATCTTAAAGAGATCGGCGACCTGCCGTCCCTAGAAGCCCTTATAGACCAGCTAGACCAGCCGAGCCTCGATGCTCTCCAACAGCCATCCCAAGCAAGCTCAGATGCGGACCCGCAATCGTCTCAACAAACCCCCTGAACCGGCACGGCCAGAGGTTTCCCTCGATCCGGCCGGGGAGCGGCTACAAAAGATTCTGGCCCGTCTGGGCTTCGGTTCGCGGCGGGAAATCGAGCAGTGGATCGAAGACGGCCGGATCACTCTGAACGGCCGGCGGGCCAAGCTGGGCGAACGCTGGCAGCCCGGCGACCGGGTGACCGTCAATGGCCGGCCCATCGACATTCATGCCAAGCTCGAATCGCCAACCCGAGTGCTGCTTTATCACAAGCCCATCGGCGAAGTGGTCAGCCGCCGCGATCCGGAGGGACGTCCGATTATTTTCACCCGGCTGCCGAGGCCCAGCCGCGGGCGCTGGATCGCCATCGGGCGATTGGACATCAACACCCAGGGGCTACTACTGACGACCACCAACGGAGAACTCGCCAACCGCCTGATGCATCCCTCCCGGCAAATCGAGCGGGAATACGCCGTGCGCGTTTTAGGTCCGGTGGATGACCGGATGCTCGAACGGCTGGTCCAGGGGGTGGATCTGGAGGACGGGCCGGCACG
>CADDYU010000024.1 GCA_902810705.1 Methylococcaceae bacterium | reverse complement strand
CTGCTATATATTGCCACGCATTAAGCCACACTTCTCTCTCCACCCAACGCAGTAAGGGACGAGATTTCGGTGATCTTCGCGTTTCTCGGGCGTCCTCTTTCTCGCTTTTGCACTGGCTCATTGCCGCTGCTATTGGCAACATGATATGACTGCTCACGCCTCCGTGCCTGTTCGTCGAACGCCTTTGCGGAAAGCCATTCCAACAATTGTGCCTTAACAAAAAGCCATTGCCCCGCCAATTGTACGGCGGGTATTTCTCCACGTCGAGCAAGTTCACAGACAAACTGCTTTGAGCACTTGAGGACTTTTGCTGCCTCTTCAGTGTTAAGAGTGTCATGCATGTCGAATCTCCGCAATCGGCTATGCAATTTGATCCATGCAGGTATCCTAACCAAGAAATCGGCGGTCGAGCGTGGAAAAGATTATCTGTAAAGGAAACTATTTGGCGCTTACGAAAAAAGCCCGAGGATCGCGAGATCACCGGGCTTTCTCGTCTTCAGTTCTCCTGCGTTCTGTTTCCGCACACCTTGCATTTGTGATCTTTGATCGCGAAAACCAAGCAATACGGACATCGAGATGCTTTCCGCCACCCCCAATGAAACTGGTTGATGTTTCAAAGATTCAGTGGAGGGACCTACATGGGAGGCATGCAGAAGTGGCGCTCCAATATCGTGTCACCCATTGGCATCCTCCTCCATGGTTTCTAATACTGCCAGTCGCGAGATGACGGAGGCGATGATCGCCTCCATGTCTTGTTTCCAAGGACCAATGATGGTGTAACTGCCACCCCGCCGTTTGCGGAATGCCACGATGCCCAGCCATTGCCGCAGCCAGGGGTCGCGCTGGAAGCGTTCGCGCAAAAGCTGCACGAAGGCTTCGCCATCGCCATCCCAGCCTGCCGGCGGCGAGAATGGATTGTCCGGATACTGTCCAGGAGTCGTGTCGACCGTGAGAATATCAATGATGCCCATAATGACACTCCCGCTCAGGCTGCCAGAGCCAATTGTTCGCGGAGGATCGGAAACCCCTTGATACCCCAGCGGTTCAGCACGTCCAGCCAATCCGTGCCAGATTCGGGCGGCAGCAAGACCAACACCTTGATGCCGGACGATTCCAGTCGGGACTTCAGGGACTCCGCAGCGCGCTGCCCGGCTCCACTCTTGTCGAGATCGCTCCAGATCACGACGTGCTCCGTGCCGCAGGGCGGCCGAAACCTTTCCAGAAAGGTGCAGCTCAATGCCGCCCAAACCGTCATGCCGGTAGCCTGCCGAACCGCCAGCGCGGTTTCGATGCCTTCGGCAATCCCCACGCACGGGTTCGTTCCGCCCAGTCTCACCGCGCCGCCGACCAGTGGTCGATCGGATGCATGCGGCATGAGCTTTTTCGGCGACGGCACCGGCGCTTTCTGCCCGTCCAGGGTCAGAAAGGTGCGATGGAGCGTCGCCGGCCGGCCGTCCGCGCCGGACATCAAAGCCAGCATCGCCGGCCATTGCCCGAGGCATTTTCCAATCTCCCTATAGGATAGGCACGGATGGAAGCGAAGCGGCAGCGGACCCCTGAAGGCTTCCGGTGTCAGGCCTCGATTGCGAAGATAGGCTCTCAACAAGGAGGATTCCGGTGCATTCCAGGGCGATGCAGCATTCCAGGTATCCCGGAGCAGTTTTCTGATCCGATCATCGGACAGTATCGGTCGATATACGCCGGCGCTCGGAGGATGAGGCCTGGTTGATAGGTTCGCCGTCATCGACACGCCGTCCAGGTTCTGAGCCACGGCCGCCAGCGCCGTCGGAAAATCCCAGCCCTTAAGCCACATCAGCAATGCGAATCCGTCCGGCCTGGCGCCGCACGAATTGCAGATCCCACCACCCGAAACATCCACGTCCCGGAACAAGCGAAATCCATCCTGTCCGCCGTGGACAGGGCAAGCGCCATGGCGGCCGGGCTTGGCCAGGTGGGTTTCCAGTTCCGGGCACAAAGCCCCAAGAATGGAAATCCACCGGCCTTTGGCAGCCCGGCGGATGGGTATTGAGTCGAGTGTGTTCATTTTTTTCATGTCTCACCTCCAGTAAAAAGCCCCGCCATCGAGGCTTCCCGGAACGTCCATCGGGCGCTTCGGGAAGCCCCGGTGGACGAGGCGGATTGGGTCCAATCCACCCGGAGGAGACAAGGATCCCCACGCGGGGACTGTCATCCCCCCGGTGGGAGTCGTTTCAGAAATGCAGATCCATCGGGACCAGATACCGGTCCTCCGTTTCGCCAAGCGGCTCGTTGGCGACTTGTTCCGGAACGAGTATCGATGCGGAGCCTTGGATCGCATCGTAGAAGCCGCTGTCCGGGGTGTAGTTCCCTCGTATCAGCTTCAAATAGCGGATGGCGGCCCAGAGGGCGTGCTCGCCCAGCGATTCGATGTTGCCGAAGAGCGCACGACCGATCGCCTCAGACGTACAGCCGTCTTCGAGTCCCAGTTGTCGCGCCAGATATTCGAGCGCGCCCTGCCTCTCAGCCTTAATGCGAGCGACGATAGTCCCCAACTCGGACATAAACCGCTCCGGGGATTTCCGGAACGAAATCGGGGCGGGATATTCCTCAGTCCATCGGCCAGGTCCTTCAGCGTGCCAGTCGAAAACCTCGTCCTGAAAGCATTCGATGGCATCGCCAGCCACGGTAAAGACCTCGTCCGGCTCCAAGTCCCGGTCCGATTGAATCAAAATAAAGTGCAACGCGTGCATGGAAGCTCTCCTGCGAGAATGCCGGAGAACCTGCATTCCCGTCGGGGAAACAAGTCCCCCGGCGGGTAGTGGTGAAGACCTTAGTGGTCAATAACGGTCACGTTCTGGAGCAACTCGGCCAGACTGCGATGACTGACTACCCAGTCAGGCCGATCGAGGCTTTCTTCGTCGATCTCGTTCCCAACGCCCGTTCCATAGGCGAGCTTGATGTCCTCGACAATCGCTTGAGCAGCTACCGGAATTTTCAGCAGGGACTCGAGATGAATGCCTTCTTCTTCCAGATGGTGGGCCGCTTTGCTGAAATTCCAGTTTCGTTTGGCAATGGCTTTTGTCTCTGGCGTTGAGCCGCAGAAATCAACGCCTTGGTCGCCCTCGTACATATACTCGACGGCAAAACCATTGAGCGCATACTGAGCGAGGTCGTCGATAGCCTCATCCAGATTCTTGATGAACGTATGTCCGCAGTTCTGTTCCGGACACCGGACATTCAGCCAGACCGTGCCATCGCTGGCGGATTCATCATTGATCTGAGCATCGTTGATCCACTTGAGAATCTTCTTCAGACCCTCGATGGCAGTCGCCATCTCAGGTGTAAAGGCTGGCAGATGAATCTCTGTCGAACATCCATACCTCGCGCTCATACGATTCCCCTTACAACCTCGGGATGTCGTGCTTCATCGAGCACTGCGTCGTGTTCACTCAGAGGCCAATCGCCAACGATTCCGGCCAGTTCCATCAAAGGCTGGAAGCTGGAATGGATCGGAGTGATGGCGGCCGGATCGGCCGCTTTCAGATCATCGAAGTCGACGATCACCACGTCGATGCCACGATCGGCATAGGCGTAGGCAACGCCGCCCGTGACAATGATCAAAACTTTGAGGTTCATATCAGGTCTCCTTTCGGATTTTCCGGGGAGAGGCCTCCCCGCCGGGGATGTGCTCCTCCCGGTCGGGATGAAATGTGCCTGCCCAAGGATGGTCCTCCTGGACAGATTCTTTGAATGACTATGCATCCTGTCTGTCCCTTTTGAATCGGAAGTTCAAAAGATCGCGCAGACTGTCAGGATCAAGCCCTTCGGCGAGACAGCACACCCTGAATGAGAACGGTGTTATCTCGTCGCTTTCGATCCAGTCGAGAAGGCCCGAGCGGGTGTCCGCGCCCGCGCGAGGATTTCTCAGCAACTTGATGGCGTCGACGAGAAGCCCAAAGCGAAGGGTCTGAACGTCCGTATCGGACCAGGCTAAACCCGGCTTATGCTCGAAAAGTCTAATAAGGTCGAGCTGAACCGGGCAATCGGATGGCGCCGCCCGCGAAAGCGGTCGGCCGAACTTGAGGATCATAATTCCCTCCTAGGCGAACTCGGAGGGATTGCCCCTGTACGGGGAATCTCCCCGGTAGGGTTTGTGGGTGGGTACGGCCTGCATTCGAGGTCGCAACCAGGATGAGCGGCTGTTTAATTTCAGAGGCCAGCTACCTCGTCAGGGCTCCGTCGGAACGGAACACACTTGCCGCGTTTATACCGCATTTTCCATCTCTGCGGTGTCGTAAAAGGTCACGTAACAGCAAACGTTTTCAAACCTCGCACCGCTAGGCAACTGTAAGACTGCAGCCAGCTTTCAAAGTAATGCCCATGCTGTAACGGGCAGTTACCTTCGAGCGCACCTACGACAGTTGTGACAGCGGGCTTTTCGAAGACGGTCGTTTTCCGACTCGATGCCATACGGGAACGGATCCACGTCAACTCCCCCGCCAGGATCAAACGCGCCTATCAACGATTGGACTCTCCATTTCGTGGAACGCCACCGTCAACGTTTGCGGCATCCCAACATGCCGACTGCCCTGGTTGATCCTGCAGAATCCCTGTGAAAGCAGGTCTTAAACCAAGCGGAACAAGCATTTAGTGAGCAGCGCCAAGTCCTGTCACAAGGAAAAACTGAGTGGCAGGCGAAAATCAAATCACACGAAACGAAGCTCGCCTATCGGGAGCGTACCGGGGAGGCCGATCGCTTTCGGTTGGCAGAAGAAATCCAGGTACAATCCAATTTCGCCGCGGATCTCACCGGGAAACTGGAAGTCAATACCCACCGTCTGGGCCGATCCGAGCGGCGCTATCGTAGGCTCGCCAAGCCCTGTGCAAAGTTGAGGTCGCACGGTGGTCGTCACCCTATCCTTCTTGGCGAATGGACGCTGATCCGGGAGTGGAGACGGATCGGCTCACCGGGAACAGTGAAGGAGGAGTGGTTTGATACGGTAGCCTGGCGGGGAGGAAGGAGCGGAAGAGGTATCGCCCAAGCTCCGGGCTGGAATCTTATGTTTGCAGCTATAACCGCCCGGATGGAAGGAACGGAGACTTAATAGATTTGGGTTCTCGCCATCAATCCGACTTTTTCTCCTTGTTAATCAAGAGCATGCCCCCATGGCATGCGACGAACTGCTCTCGTTCTCTATCGAGAAAAACAGATGATATGTCAGACAATGCCTGTCGAGCCATATTCGTTCCAATTCCCTTAAGAGCAGCTATCTGTTCGGTTGAATCAAGTCCATACATGCCTGTCGGGACGATTTCGTTGTAACGATAAAGGCGTCGACTTTTGTCGGAGTGCTTAGTCAGAATTTTTGCTGTACCTATCGCGGCCCTAGTTTGTCCGCGCATAAATATATCGGCGACTTTAGTAGCAAGTCCGGTTTTTCCGGAATTCTCTGGGATTTCGAATGCCTCCTCGGAGCATCCTAGGCTAAGCACATAAAGACTTTCTCTGGGCCAATCGAGAATGCCAAGCGCCTCAACCACAGCAAGTCCGACGGGATTATTTGCCCATATACCGCCATCCAGAAGGGAGAGACCATTATCCATCTTGTGGCTAGGGAAATAAGTCGGGGCAGCGGCCGTTGCCAGGGCAACATCAACGGCATTATGTTTCCAGTCGATTACAAATCGTTCATGGTGCGATGTCTTAAAGACATAGACCCCACCAAGCCGAGGATCAAACGCAGGAATAACAAGCCGTGTTTTGCTATCTCCCAGCAGGCGGTCCCCATAAGCGCTTTCAAGAGCCGCACGAAGAGCGTCCGGCTTGTACTTAGACAGTAAAAAATGCCTGGCCCGCCGTAAACCATTCTTCCGTAATCTTTGAAGACGGCTCAAGATGGAAGAGTCCCGTATATTCTCTTGATCGAAAATGCGCGGGCCTTCTTGCTCATAAAAATCCAGAATCTGCCTAGCACTCAGGCCAAGGCCAAGGCCTATTGCAATAATGCCGCCAGTTGAGGTGCCCGCAATCAGGTCGAAATGGTCGACGATCCGCTTCCCGGTAGTTTCTTCAACTACGGTAAGAAAGGCCGCAGGGATAACGCCTTTAATGCCGCCGCCGTCTATGGATAGAATTCTTCTCTTTTCTTGGATCATCTCTTGTCTCGGGGTGAATTCCCCCGCCTTTCCAATCGTCGGACAACAACCATTCCTCAAAATAGAAAAGCCATAGAATGGCCCATGGCACGATAGTGTCGGCAATTCGCATCGTAGGTAACCATTCGGCGGCTCCGGGAAGATATAGGCAGAGCCGGGTTGGTTTCTGCTGATACACATGAGGAAGGCTTCGATCTCCTGCAAGCACAGTAAGGTCAGGGTCGACCACAAATACCTGTGGCGAGTCATCTTGCCGGTAAGTAATCCGAAGACGGTAGATACGACTGAGGGGTGTAGGTTGGGCGTCAAATTCCCATACCACACGCCCTCGGCTCAAGCTGCCATGTCCCGAACAAATTGAACTGTTCTGAAGCGCCAGGTATTGTTGAGCTGCAGTTAGGGGACGATAGGTCCTTGGATACATCCCGGTATATATCTCACGCCCCGAAAAAGGTATTGTGACGAACTGATACCCCAAGCGATGAGACTGGGGATAGCCCAAGGATCGGTGATACCGATAAGAGTTTACTGGAGCGAGCATCTGAGATCGCACCAGTCAGGCCACTCAATGCTTTGTTGACCGGGGCTTCACCGAATGAAAGAGCCAGCTCCTTACCAATCCGGTCGAGGCCGGTGATACCTGCCAGATTTTCAAAGTCAGAAATCGCCTTAGCATTCCATTCATAGAATGCTTGAGGAAGCCGCCTATCGGTATTCCACTTCTCCGCGAAGTTCTCACCGTGCGTCGTTTCGTTCCAGACAAAGAAGAGCCTCCCACCGTCAATCGGTAGGGTTTCTATAAATCGCGGCATTAAACGCAGGACATCGATAAGAACATCGATCTCGGCGTCATAGATGAAATTGGTAACACAGTAGGCGTAACTTCTCGCCACAAGTGTTGTGATGATGATAGAAATTGGCGCGAGATCACGGCCCATTTTGCTGAAGTGGACATCGCGATGCCGCTTGAATAGTTGAACGCACCGCTTCAGGATGCCCTTGAACTGCGTTGGTTCAGGGAACGCCTCGACTCCAGCTCTTGCCTCAGCAAATTGAGCCTTTTTTAGGCTGAAGCGCGGTTGCAGTTCTGCCCTAATATTAAACCACTGCCGATACCCTTTGGGGTTCGTTTCCTTCCAAGTTTTCAGACGCTTGTCGGGGACAAGCTCTCCTCCTTGAGAGCAAGCCGTATTTGGAACTGAAGGGGTAATATCCAGGTGGAATTCGTTGGCATAGTTAAGGCGCCAACACCGAGGCTTTTCCTCGATCATATCCTGATAGCGGGCATTCTCCCGGAGACGGTTCCCGATCAATCTCTTGATCTCACCAGGAGATTCAGCCGACGTTAATCCGGCGAGGTGGCAGACCAGATCAACATCAAATTCACTCACCCCAAGAGGTCGTACCGTTGTGCCCAAACTGATCGAACCCTGCGGATAAATGGCCGCACTTTTGAGCTTAAACGCGCTACCCTCCGAGAGCCATTTTCCAACAGCTTCGTAACGCGCTTTGGCCGTATCAAACTGCGTATCTGTCAATTCGAGCGACTGACAAATCCGTTCCAGGAGTCCAACAAGTTGAGTTTTCCGCAGGAAGCTGCGTGCTTCATCAGGCTGGTTGAGGGTAATCGCTTGCATGAATTTTGGAACTTCCATATCTGAACTAAGGACCCCTACCAGCCAGTTTCTCGTTGACCGGGAGGCGATCATGGTTTACGATTCGTACAGAATAATAAAAATGTAAACCCACAAGGGCGAGGAGTCAAGTATGATCGGTACCCGCATCAAGCTCGCCCGGAAAAAGGCCGGGCTATCCTTGCGAGGGCTTGCCGAGGCACTCGAAGGGAAAGTGACTGCACAAGCAATCGGCAAATATGAACGCGATGAGATGACCCCAAGCTCGGGCGTGCTGCTGGCCCTGAGCAAGGTGCTGGGCGTGTCGTTGTCCTATCTAATGGACACCCAAGGCATTGAACTCACCAGCGTCGACTTCCGAACCAAGGCCAACACCACCGGAAAGGACCGCGCTCATGTTGAAACTGAGGTCATTGAATGGATAGAGCGCTACCTGCAAATCGAACGCATTCTGGAGCTCAATAGCGCGGAATGGGAAAGCCCTGTCGATCCTCCGCGGAAACTGACTGCGGTTGAAGAGGCTGAGGCGCTTGCGGACTATGTTCGAGAGCAATGGAATCTGGGAAACGACCAGATTCCGAACATGACCGAGCTTCTGGAGGAGAAAGGGCTGAAGGTCCTTATCAAGGAGTTACCAGAAAGGGTATCCGGTTTTACCTGCATGGTGAGACGGAGCGGTGATCATCCGGAACTCCCGGTGGTAGTCGTCAATCAGCGATTCCCTTTGGAGCGCCGGCGCCTGACCTTGGCGCATGAACTTGCACACCGCGTCATCGACCCTGAGGGACTGACCGAACAGGAGGAAGAGAAAGCCGCCACTTACTTTGCCGGCGCTTTCCTGATGCCGCGCGACCATCTGATGCGTGAAGTTGGCAAACACCGGAATCATTTGGGCTACAAGGAAATCATCGACCTCAAGCGTTTGTACCGGGTGAGCGGAGCCGCTCTTCTGGTCCGTCTGAAAAACATAGGAATTATCAGTGAATCGACGCTGATCTATGCCTTCCAAACTATCGCCAGAGGCTGGCGAACCTCAGAGCCTGAGGAACTAGAAAAGGAAAGGGGGTCTTGGGAACGACCGCGCAGATTTGAGCGGCTGTGCTACTGGGCTCTTGCCGAAGGATTGATCTCCCTAACCAAGGCGGCGGAACTGCTGCGCTACCCGATCGAGGAGGTTGAAGCAGGGTTGAAGGGGCCGGCACAGTCGCATGCGGATCATCGTCAGTGACAGTAGCTGCTTGATTGATCTGAGGAAGGCCTCCTTGTTGGAAGCCTTCCTCGGGTTGCCTTATGAAATTGTCATCCCAGACACGCTCTTCGAGGAAGAGCTCCTTAAATTCAGCCCGGCGGAAAAGACGCTACTATTGGAGGGTGGCCTGAAGGTTGTCGGATTGCCCGGAGAAGGCGTTTTGCGGGCACAAGAAGTGGCATCTCAATTTTCTGCTCTATCCATTCACGACTGCTTTGCATTTACCCTTGCGGAACGAAATCCGGGCTGTATCCTGCTGACAGCGGATGGTCTACTCCGTTCGGTGGCTGACGGCAATGGTATCGAAGTCCACGGGGTACTGTGGGCCATCGATGAAATGGACAAAGCGTCGACTGCGACGATCGCACAAATCGTGGATGCCCTGGAACTGTTTGAAAGTAATCCACTTATATTTCGATTACCAATTCGGGACCTCCGCGCTTTAATCAGGCGCTATAAATCATTCATCGGATGACACCTACCGATATTTGGCCAATGTATCGTCATGATTTGCCGCCATCGACCCCCGCGTAACACTGATCGATGTACCGCGAATGCCGACGATTTTGTCAACCCGCTGGCACTTTCCGACGGCTAGATGCTGTCCGTGGAGAGAGCAAAATTGCGGGAAACTATGGTCGATTATCAAGAAAGTCGCAAAATCGGTCCTGACCCGGCGACAATTTGCTTTCCTCGGGCGCCAGAACTTTCCCAATAAAGGATTTTGCTATCCTTTATGCCACAGGTGCTTGCATCGGTTGATTGATAAAGTAAGGAGCACGAAACGTTGGACTTTAGCCCCATGTTGCTACCGCTGGTGAACGCCATGAAGTGGCTTGATCCCCTTGGCGTATCTGACTGCGATTGTGCAATTGCTTTGGTTCAAGGGTTGGCTGGGTGAGTGGATAGTGAGGTTCGCGGCTTCGATCAGGCTGGATAAGTCAGAGTACCGGGCGCTTTACTATGCACTGTTGCCGACGCCGGTCGGGACAACGCAGATCGACCATGCCATCGTGTCGCGCTACGGCATTTTCGTCTTAGAGACCAAACTATTGGGACCGGATTGTCGGCGGCGAACACCAGGCAAGTTGGACCCACAAGATTTTCCGGACGCCCCTCAAATTCTAAAATCCGATGCACCAGAACTACGAGCGAGGTGGCCCCTATTGCTCAGACAGACTGATGGGGTCGTTAAACACTGGGCGTGGATGGAACAGCAAGCAGGCAGCTTGCGGTAGGGTTAATGATTCAGGCGCGGAAAGGATGTTTTGTATCGTAAAGGGGCTTGAGCACCTCGGACTCGGTAAAGTTATCGACCAGACGAGCACCGAATGTCACGTCGAATACTTCTATTCACCTGACGAAGCCAGGCGAGACGTCAGAATTGTCTCGCTCACTCAAATTCGGCGGTGTCGGTTAGGCGCGAATACTCGCATCTATTACCGCGATGAGAGGACTGGATACTGGTCGGTCGGCCGCGTCAGAGACGACAACGGCGACGGGGTTATGGTGCGCTTCGCCGATAAGAACGATGGATCGTGCGATTACGCTGATGTTTTTGTAAGGTGCAAGCGACCGATTGACGATCCCGTCGTATACCTCGCACAGGGGATTACCGAGACACCCCAATATGCCGAAGCTCGCAGTCGCTTCCTGGCGTCGTACATCAGGCAACGCGGCGCCGCTTGGGGAATCTCGGCTCTTCTCTCGTCCGTTATCGAACTCGAACCTCACCAAATCTCGGTGGTACGTAGAATTCTTAACGATCCCTCTCAACGATATCTTTTGGCAGATGAAGTGGGCCTTGGGAAAACTGTCGAGGCCGGCTTAATCATTCGGCAAGCAGTTCTCGATGATCCGAAACACCATCGCATCGTGGTTTTGGTCCCAAAAGCTTTGGCACATCAATGGCGCGAAGAACTGACTCGCCGTTTCGGCCTAAAGGACTTCTTGGGCAACTCTGTCCTTGTCACCACGCAAGACGAATCGCTTGAGGAAATTGACGCATTGTTGGATGGCACCACGATGCTGGTTGTCGACGAAGCTCATCATGTTGCAGCAGAGACGAACGGACACTTCATGCGACTCTATGGCTGCATCAAGACACATGCGACCTCGATCAATCGCCTCCTGCTTCTGTCTGCAACCCCAGTCCTACGCAATGAAGCAGGATTTTTAAGAATGCTTCATCTGCTCGATCCGATCATGTATCCCCTCGATGATGAAGAACGCTTTCGCGACAAAATTCGACATCGACAGGTTCTAGCCGAGTCGGTGGCAATGCTTGATCCTCAGAATGCCCTTTTTTTAGATGGTGTCCTCGACGAGTTGCAATCCAAGCTTCCTGGCGATGAACGACTGTATGGGCTTATAAGCCAATTGCGCCCGATTCTGCAAGGCATTCCCGACGAGAACGACCCTGATCTTATCGAATCGATCCGCTTGCTGCGCGCGCATATATCTGAAACTTATCGTCTCCACCGTCGGATCCTGCGCAACCGGCGCAAGCGCGTCCAATTTGTGACCCCCGATCGTGCGGGCGGGGCGTCCATTAATATTCGGCAAGCACAACTAACGAATTTAGAGTCGTTGATCGAGGCGTGGCGAATCAACGCGAGCATAAAAAGCACAGGCGAGACCGCAGATCTCCTGGCCCAATTTCACTGGCGACTTTTAAATGCCTTACTTACCCAACCAGGTCAACTCCCGAACCTCTGTGCCGAACGAATTGCAACGATTAAGATATCTTCCGCCGATTCTTTCTCGGGTGAGACGGAGATCCTCAATGAAATCGTGTCCGCCATCGACTCTGATGCCTGGCTCGCAGTTCGCCTCGACCAACTCGCCGAACTGATTCCGCGTTACCTCTCGGGTCGCACCAAGCTTGTAATTTTCTGTTCCGATCCGGACGTAGCAGATGCAGTGTATGACCGCCTGGTCTCTCTTTATCCAAATGCTATTGTTCGGCATGCCCTATCGAACGACGAAGATAGCCTAGAGAACTCACCCTCGGTTCTGTTCAGCAACCAGAACTCTGTTCGCATCATCGTGTGCGACCAGACGTCGGAGGAAGGACTCAACCTCCAGGGCGGCAGTAAGTTGATCATCCATTTTGACCTACCGTTGGAACCGAATCGTATCGAGCAACGGATGGGCCGCGTTGACCGCTATGGATCGGGAGACCCCGTAAAGTCAATTGTCTTGATCGACGAAGGGTCAAAATATCAACAACACTCGTATGCCCTTATCGCTTCAGCGCTAGGCATCTTTGATCGTTCTATTTCGAGTTTACAGTATCTCGTTGAAGGCGAGATGCAGTCACTCATCAAATCGGTGTTCAAAGAGGGCATCGATGCGCTCAGCGCTCTGGCCAACCGTTTAGGAGGACCAGAAGGTGCCGTTGCGACAGAGCTCAAACTTATCGACCAACAAGATGCCCTCGACGAGTTAATGCCCTTGTCCGAAGTCGATTTTGGCGACATCTTTGACGTCGATGATGATTGGACAGAAATTCGTCGTACGTCAACGTACTGGGCTAACGACACCCTTTTGTTCGATGAAGTGCCGGAAGTCCGAAATCCAAACACGTTACCGACCGACCCGCCCATTCGATTCCGCTACCAAGTCCCGGGCCACGGTGGCCCAGCGACTTTGATTCCTCTGTCTGGCTTTCTTAGTGAGTTCATTGGAGCGCTCGATTACGACCATTCGCGCTCGTCCTCTCGACAGCCGATGTCCTATGCGCACTGTGCACGACGCCAGACTGCTGTGAGGAATGGTTACCGCCTGATTCGATATGGTGACGAATTTATCGAGGCACTGAAATCCTTCTCTGACATAGATGATCGGGGACGATCGTATGCGCTTTGGCGATACATGCGAAATGACTATTCCGAAACCGAGCCCAAGTTCTACTTCAGTTTTGCCTTTCTCGTTGAAACCAACCTAAGCGAAGCCGAAGCGGCGCTCGAACGATTTCAGATGTGTACGGATACAGGCCGCGCGGCGGTGACCCGTCGTGGTGACGCCTTGTTTAGGCCGTTTGTCAATCGTATCTGGGTTGATGAAAACGGCCTCGAACCACCAGCGGATTTCATCGAGCGCTTCTTGGACCCACCTTATGACAAGCATGGCCAAAATCGCCGTTACATCGACACTAATCTTAAGTCTGTGCGTTTACGCACGCTGATGAGAGAAGCACCCGATACCTTCGCCAACTGGAACTTGCGTTGCGAGCGCATGCGCACCATCGCGAGAACCAAATTGTTGACACGTGAGAGCTTGGCTGAGTCGCAACGGGCGGCACTTGCCCGTGCACGCGAAGAAGATGCAGTGCGATATGCGCAGCTGCGCACTCGGATCCAATTCTTGACGGGACGTGAAGCCGACCTAGAGCGCAATCAACTAAAGGCCGAGCAAGCCATCAACGAGGGCCTCTACCGGGGGATTCTTGCCCCGTCTGTCAAGATCGACGTTGTCGGGGTGGTATTGCTATCAGCAACTCCCTATCCGCTGTAGACGACTGCCTGAGAACCTTCATGGCTTTCGGCTTTAATGAACTTCAGTCCTGTCTTGCTGAATGGCAGACATCCCCCCCGGATTTAAGTGCTATCGGTGACTCACTAATCGGCCGGATTCGCCAGATCCTCACTGCCAACATCGAGGGCAAGCCTCTGGCAAAAGCCGACCTGCAACCTTTAGTGCGGCATCTACTGCTGCGGGAAACAGCCAATTCGGGTCATCCAAAAGAACTGCGCGTACCAGTCGCGCCTGGTTGGCCAAACGCATCCGAGTGGGCACGGCATGGCTTGTTGACGTTAACCGTAGGAAAAGACGCTTATCTCCTTAGCGCTCAAGCTTGGCATCCTACTTGGCTGGATGCTACCGATCAGGGAGTTTTTTCAGACGCGTTTTCGGACAAGTCGGTTCGTCAAGATGGGCAATGCCCGGCAGACCCATTTATCGAAGCTGTTACCGGTTTCAAGGACTATTCGAGTCCTGGCCAGCGTGAATCTATTCGCGCCTCGTTCCTAATCCCCCCCGGCGATACACTGATCGTCAACCTGCCTACAGGATCCGGTAAAAGCCTCGTTGGTCATGCGCCGGCCTTGATCAATCGCCAAGAAGGGCATCTCACGCTCTTCGTGGTCCCGACGGTCGCCCTGGCCATCGACCAAGCTCAGCAAATCGAACCACATTTGATGCGTCAGGGAGCAAACCATCAGCGCTGGCCCTTGGCTTGGTATGGCGGCCTCTCCATTTCCGAGCGATCCGAGATCCGGCAGCGGATGTTGAATGGTACGCAAAGGATACTGTTTACTTCGCCCGAAGCGCTGACCACATCGCTTTTGAGAACGGTGTTCGAGGTTGCCCGCAATGGGATGCTTCGTTACTTAGTGATCGATGAAGCTCACCTGGTTACCCAATGGGGAGATGAGTTTCGGCCCGCTTTTCAGACGCTAGCGGGCCTGCGCAACAGCCTTTTGAGGGAATCGGGAATTCTTCCATTTCGAACGCTGCTCTTAAGCGCGACCTTCACCCCGGAGACAATCGAGACCCTCGCCAATTTGTTTGGTCCGCCGGAACGCGTGCAAATGGTTGCTGCGGTTCATTTGCGACCTGAACCCCAGTACTGGTGGTACAAAGCGGCGAGCGCCGACGAGAAAAGGGCGCGCGTGCTCGAAGCCTTACGTCATGCGCCGCGACCCTTCATCCTCTATGTGACGACACGCCATGATGCCCGTGACTGGTACAACACCCTCAAGAGCACAGGCTACCAGCGGATTCGACTTTTTGACGGCCAAACTCAAGACGACGAACGCAAAGCGATTATTGATGCTTGGCGAGCCAACCAGATCGATGGTGTCGTCGCGACGTCGGCGTTTGGAGTCGGAATCGACAAACAGGACATTCGTACAATCATCCATGCGACGATTCCCGAGACTCTGGACCGTTTCTACCAAGAGGTCGGACGCGGCGGACGTGATGGCAAACCCTCGGTGAGTCTTCTTGTCTATGACGATTCCGACTGGTCGATCCCAAAGAGCATGGCCACCCCCTCGATCATTTCGAACGAACTCGGATTCGCGCGTTGGCGGGCTCTGTACGATACTCGTTCGGATGATCGAGGTGACGGTTGTTTTTCCGTCAACCTTGAAGCGGTTCGCTCGGGCCTTACAGGCAGTAACGACGAGAATGTCCGTTGGAATATGAGGACATTGTTGCTTATGTCGCGTGCAGGTTTTCTGAATCTCGAACTTGAACCGAACAGCCTAGGCGATATTGAAGATGATGACGTCCGCAATTCGTTATTAGCCAAACTAGCGAAAGTCAGGATTCGGCTCCTGAGGGAAGATCACCTATTGCCGAATGCCTGGGAAGAGGCTATTTCGAGTTCGCGCACGAAGACCTTAGAGGCCGGGGAGCGGAATCTGCGGTTGATGCAACGAATGCTCGTTGACGGTCGAGAAGTCTCTGACACGCTGGCCGAACTGTACCGCAATCGTTCGCCACAATGGCCGATCGACGTGACCCGCGTTTGTGGAGGTTGTTTAGCCGATCGCCATTCCGAAATGCGTGAAGGCCACTATCACGTACCCACAACTGTCCCTATTAATAAGGTTTCTGAGATCAAACTGGATCGCTGGCAGGCAAGGTTTTCTTACCTCGATCCACGCTACGTCCCTGTGTTCTACGACCCCGAGGGGCAAAAAACTGAGCTATTGCGCTTTCTCCGCTGGTTAGTCAACGAATGCAGCGTTCAAGAAATCAGCGCCGAGCGGGATTCATGGATTGTGAGTTCGCCCGAGGGGCGCCTTCTCTACAAGCAGGCCGCCAGTGGCGTCGTGATTCACCGCAGTCACGATGAACTCGAAGAAGAACCCTACACACCACTTGCCCGAGTGACCATCTTTGACACGCGGGTCACTGCTGCACAAGTCAAATTGGTGCGACTCGTGCGGAGACCTTTGCATATTGTGTTGTATCCATTACTGACGCCTGATCCTGATCACCCCTCCCGCCGGTTGATAGACACGGCAATCAACAGTGCCCGCCTTGAACAACTTGATGCAGTGATTCATCAATGACGATCATCAATTACGCTAGTGATGGACTTTATCCTGAACTCATTGCGCTCTTTCGTGCAGTCGCACATCTCGGGACAGTAGATAGGAAAGCGGTCATAGACCTCTGCTCCCCCGTGACTCTGGGAGACACGACTCGCCTGCGTGGTGCTTTAGCGAGGTGGACGGACCTCGGACTATTTTTTTCCGAAGCAGAGAGCCTACGAATCAGCGAACGGTTTGGGAAACAGAAGCGGGGGGAAAGCATTGATGAACTCACCGCTCGGCTTCCCGCCGCCTGTCGAACCCTCATGCTCGAAGCACCCAATTGCCTTCCGTTGTGGGGGGAATCTCCCGGCATTGCGTCGGATTTTGTGCGCGGTGCGGCTTGGCTCTTAGCCCAGGATATCTACACGTTACCTACGTCATGGTCGGACGTCGAACCGCTCCAGAACGCGCAGGTATCGGCCGCCAATAAAATCATTGAGAACGACGTTCGATGGAATGGCTTACGCTTCTGGATGCGCTATCTCGGTTTTGCAACGGGCGATGGCGGCGCGTTCCAAGTCGACCCGACGATCGCCGTTAAGGCGGAACTACCGACGATATTTGGAACCTGCTCCGATCTATATGCCCAGGAGTTCTTAGAAGCCCTAGCATCGCGCCTGCCGGTCCTCGATTTTGGACAGTATCGCCAAATTGTCGAGGAGGTACTTAATCCAGACTCTTGGCGGAAACCAGAGAAGGGTTACCTTTCGATGTCGCTCTCGTTGGCACTGCGCCGCCTTGTTCTCAACAATGTCATTCGTCTCGAAGGCAAAGCGGACGCCGGGTCGAGTTACCGTCTCACGGGTAGGAATTATCGTACGTGGTTCGGCTTTGAGTCGGTGCGCTGGATGGGAGAGCAGGCATGAGCTTACTCAGTTATTGGCCGACGAGAGAGGAAGTCGATCGCTGCATCAAGTCGGAGGCTGAAGAGGTTTCTGACGAGGTTCTGATGGCAGTCCACCAGGAATTCCCACTGGCCTATTCTAAGGTGGGCCCCGACGGTAAAGTCGTCGCCGATAGTCGGCAACGCGCTAGCGAAGACGACCTCCTGCGCCACTTGTTAGGAAGCGCCCCGGAGGGAAGTCTTGTCGTCCCGATCACCGGCGCCTCGGGCGTCGGTAAATCCCACCTGATCCGAATCCTGGATGCGCGCTTGCGTCGACTGCCCAATGCCTCGCGCTATCTTATTATTCGCATTCCCAAGAGTGCAAGTCTACGGCGGGTGGTCGAACTCATTCTGGAAGCAGAACCACTTCAAGTCTCTACGTACGATACGGTTCGGGCTGAGTTTGAAAAAGCACTTGCTGATGTACCACTTGAGACGGCAGTTATCCATTTTCAAGCTGAGTTAGAGATTGCGCTGCGCGACTACGAGAGAGTGCTCAGTGAGAAATTGAGACAAGGGCATGTTGACCCTGTAGTCCAAGAGAGGGTGGGAGTGGCGAGGCTCTTGCCTCAATTATTGACTGATGCTGAAACGACGAAGTATTTCCGCGAGCAAGTCCTCCCTCGGATTATTCATCGCGCGGTGGAAGGAGTAATAGACCCGAATACACTGCTTGATCCCGCGGATGGCCAATTCAAGGCCGCTGACTTTGATTTCCCAGATAGTGTGGATATCAATAAAGCGGCCATCGCAGTTCGAAATTTTTACTTACGCACCCTGTGTGCTTTTAACGGAAAGCACAAGGAGACAGCCGCTGATGTTCTCAATCAGGTTGTAGACCAGGCAACGCGCCAACTCTATAAGCTGAATGAATCGTTCGGCGGCAAGACCCTCGGCGAAGTCATAGGCGATATCCGCCGCCTTCTTCACGCCGAAGATCCAAACAAAGAACTGATCATCCTCGTCGAGGATTTCTACGCGCTGGTCGGAATTCAGGACACCCTCGCCAAAATCTTAATTCAACACGAAAAGCGGCAGGCGACGATCCGCTCGGCGATCGCAGTGACCGACGGCTATCTCGCTGGCCGCGACACCATCGCCACGCGTGCAGGTCGCGAGTGGGTGGTTGAGAGTCGCTTGGAGACGGAAGAGGAGGTTCTGTTAAGAACGCGAAGGCTCGTCGCATCGTATCTCAACGCGGCACGTCATGGCGAAGCAATCCTTAACGCCATTTACCACCAAGCCCAACTCGATGATCCATCCGGGAGCCATCGCTGGGTGGCTCCAATCTTTTCCGAGGGAAGCGGCGAGCATGAAACGGTCCTAGACGCTTTTGGACGAGTCGAAAACGTTCCCCTCTTCCCTTTCACCGAAGGCGCCATCGACTGCTTGGCTCGCTCTACGCTCACGTCTGGCAATGCGCTAGTTTTCAACCCCCGCTTCATAATCAAGAACGTAATTCGTGAGGTCCTGTTAATTGGCCGAGACGCGTTCCAGAACAATAACTTTCCACCGCCTGAGATTAGCGGTAAACCACTGGTGGCCGATGTTGCTCAATGGTTGTCGGCGCAGTCGTTTTCTGAGGACATGAAAAAGCGCTATGGGCGTTTCATTGCGGTATGGGGAAATCAGCCTAACACCCAAGCTGAGATCGATCGCATTCCTAGGCCAGTATTCGAAGTATTCGGTTTACCGTTGCCGAATATCGAACCGCAGAAGGATAAGCTAACCGGACCGAAAACAACGTCGAAGCCAACAACTATCACGACTACAACGACGCCTCCTGAGGGTCAGGACCACAGGCTCAGGGAGATTCAAAACTATCAGGCCGCATTAGAGCGCTGGGTTCAGAACGGCACGCTTCTCGAGCAATCGGTCGCCAATGCGATCCGCAAGGCGATTGCGACGTTAATGAACCAAAGGATCGACTGGAATGCCGAGTGTTGCCTCAAACGTGACATCAAACCAAACCAATTTTCCCTTCATAACGCTGGAGGGGAGGCAAACTTGGTGGCTGATCCTGTCAAGGTGGCCGAATCGACCGAGGATCCAGATGGACGACTGCGGGGCGATCTGCTCGCGCTTCTACGCTATGTCGAGGTTTACAACGAGACTGCGGACTATGAGGGCGCCGACGAAGATCTCGCGCGCGTCAGTAATCTCATCGACCGCCTTCGCCCTGAGGTGCTCACACGTTCGCGCTCTGCCGTGAACAAGCAAATGCTGTCCGCGATCACGCTCCTCGCGGCAAATAGCCGTTTGCTTGGATTGACTGAGAAAGGTCGCACTCCCGCAGCCGTGTCGTCTTTCTTGTTTGGTGACGTTGGGCTTTTGAGTGATCTCGTCGACTCCGCTCCGCAAGCTTTCAAAGATTGGCGGCAGCTGCAACGCGACGCATTTCAGATCCGGTCAACGCTCATTCAACTTGTTCTGGAAACCAGCGGTTGCTTCCAGGGCACTGGGAAGACAGCTTATGGAGTGGATATCGTGGGCTTGATCGAGGGTTACCCAAACGAGACCAGCACCGCAGATCTTACCGACCTGCCCGGTCTATCATCTGAGTTGCGTTCGACTTTGATGTCAATGCGGCCTCCCGCAGTCGGCGCGCGTCTCAAGAAACTGCTCGAAGAAGCCAGAAAATCACAAGCATTAATCGCCGCGGAACTGGAAGTGGAGTTTGACAAAAAAGCGGTCATTGATGTCGTCAAGGAAGTGGCGACGAACCTGAAGGAGATGGGCTCTTGGCCCACGAATACCCTTGGTTTCTCGTCCAACGCATTCTTTGAAGTCTGCGAATCGTTTCGCAGTTCGGCGGTAAAGGAGACACTCGCCTTGCTTAAAAATGTACTCGCCGATGGTGACGGGGCGCCAGCCAATGCGCTTAAACAGATCAGTCGCGTTGCGCAGATGCCTTTGGATCCTTTACTCACAGCACAGCGATTCATCAGTGACGCACGTGCCGTAATTCGGGTTGCTGCAAGCCATGCACAAACATTGGAAAACCAGTACGAAGGTATCTCGCCCGATCAAAAGGCTAAAGAATTGACCGAAATCTTTGTCAGCTTGATCACAGACCTTGGCAGGTTGCAGTAAGGGGAAACTATGTCACTAATCACCGATGCGACATCGACTCTTGAACGCTTAACCCGATTGAGAACTGCGGCTGAGGGCGCCGAGGAAGCTAGGGCCCTCGAGGCTTTGCGTAAGGAACTTGCTGACTTGGCAAGCCCGATCTACGAACTCGCTACCAGGGGCGCCGTCTTTCGCAGCGAAGGTGTTACCCTGTCGGCGATTCCAGATTTGGCGAACGTGAGGGAAAACGTTCAAAAAGCGTTTGAACGCTTCCAGCAAGCATCTAAGGCGACAACCCTCCGCCAGGGACGGATGTGGACAACTCTCGACAATAAGCTACAGACGCTCGCTCAAAAAGCGCAAAGCACCCAGAGCACCGACTGGCTGCACTATTTCGATCACCACTTGTTTAGTGGCTTGCCGCCAGCAAAGCGTGAATCAACGTTGGCCAAGACCCCGCAGAATGAGCAAGCCCTGAAGCGCTACCGCGAACTTTATCAATCGTTCATCAAGTATCGACAGCAACCGCCGACGAATGCCGAGGAGTTCAACAAACTGCGCCAGTTGTCGCAACAACTAGCCAAGATCACTTTTCAGGAAGACGTTCCTGAGGACGTACGTAAGTTCCTTGACGCTCTTGGTGTTGGCGCCGGACTGCATTTGCTGACCTCCGAAGTTTTAAACTGGCTGCGTGACAACGGACTGCTGGGTAACTACGTCGTGCGAGCACGCATCAACTGAGGCTACCAATGGGTGATCTGCGGAAGGACTTCCTGTCCAAAGTTTTGGACAGCATTGAGGAACGAGAATCGCGTTTGCTTGTTTGGGGCATTGTCGATGGAGCGTTTCAAAAGCACGAACTAGACGAACTGATTTATCCGCTGATCGATTCAGCACTGGACGAAGGGCTAACGGATTTTTTCAGTCCGGATGAGGTCATCAGCGAACTTTTGACGCTCAAATGGTTAGTTGAGATCGAACAGTTCGACCACTCTGCTGGCTACCGTTCGCGGATGGCTGAGACTGTTCGCTTGCTCCAACGGTTGCGCCAACTCTTTCCTAAACATGCCCGTCAGAACAACGGCTGGCAAGAAGCACCGACATTAGTCGCAGATTTCAGATTTCACCGTCGCTACCGCCAATATCCGAAGCGAGACTTGCCGGCGCAAGAAGTACTCGACCGGATCAAGGTGGTGACCGATGACGCCGCAATTCTGACGGGGATTCGAGCGCTCATCCAGGATGAGGAAGGCAAAACACGACTTTCGGGTTTTCAGGTCCGCGCCACCGAAAGAATCCTCCGCAGCATCGAATCCAGCCAAGCTTTGGCAACCATCGTCACCGCCGGGACCGGAAGTGGCAAAACGCTCGCGTTTTATCTGCCCGCACTTGCATCGATCACGCGCCATCATTGGATCGGCGATAGCTTGCCCTGGGTAAAGGTCGTCGCGATCTACCCCCGCTCAGAACTCTTGAAAGATCAATTGCGCGAGGTGATCCGGCGTTCGGAAAGTCTATGCAAAGCCCTTGGAAAAGTTTCCATCCGTATCGGCGCCCTATATGGAGATGTTCCTTCTGAGGCCCGATGGTGCCACTGGCCGCGATTAGGAAATGATTATATTTGTCCTAGTCTCAAGTGTATCCACTGTAATGGGACGATGATCTGGAAGGAGAGCGATCATGCACAAGCCACCGAACGCTTGATTTGCCACGATTGCCACTGGATGATCACGGGTGATAAGTTCCCGCTGACTCGAAAATCTTTGGTGGCGGCGCTGCCGGACATCCTGTTTACGACTACCGAGATGCTGAACCAACGCCTCTCGGACAATCATCTGAATAGCCTCTTTGGCATCGGCGCACGTGCAAACCGCCCGCCGGAACTCGTCCTTCTTGACGAAGTGCATACCTACGAAGGTCGCCACGGTGCACAGGTCGCATATCTCCTCAGGCGCTGGCAACACCTTGTCGACCAACCTTTGCGCTTCGTTGGCTTGTCCGCCACCTTGCGCGAGGCTGAGAGCTTCTTTTCCACGCTCACTGGCGTGCGTCAGACACTGGTCGAGGAAATATCACCAAGTCGCGACGAACTGGAAACCGAGGGTGCGGAATACATGGTCGCGCTACGGGGGGATCCGGTGTCACGGTCAGCTTTGCTGTCGACGACGATTCAGACTTGCATGCTCTTACAGCGATGTCTTGATCCAAAGACGGCAGATCTAGCGCAATCGGTCAGTCGGGGTGCGTTTGGTCAACGTACCTTTGTGTTCACGGACGACCTCGACGTAACCAATCGCCTCTACTTCGATCTGCTAAGTGCCGAGGGGCGTACGAGTCGAGGACTCCCCGATCTACACCGTTCTCCCAGTGGTGGTCTCGCTGTTCTGCGTAGGTCAGGCACTTCGGCAAGCCGATACCGAGGTGGCCAGGATTGGCGAGTCTGCGAGCAGATTGGACATACGCTAAGCGAACGTCTCAACATCAAAAGGGTTAGTTCGCAAGACCGGGGAGTCGACCCAAATGCTGATGTCATCGTTGCCACGGCGGCCCTTGAGGTGGGTTTTGACGATCCGGGTGTTGGTGCCGTCGTGCAGCATAAAGCCCCGAGAGGAATGGCGGGATTCTTGCAAAGAAAGGGGCGGGCAGGACGAGCACGCGGCATGCGGCCTTGGACCGTCGTCGTGCTTTCTGATTACGGCCGCGACCGGATCGCCTATCAAAGCTACGACTTGCTATTTGATCCTGAACTGGCAGCACGCTCTATACCGCTCTCGAATCGGTACATCACCCGGATCCAAGCAGTCTTTGCCTTGATCGACTTTTTGGGGCAGGTGTTACAGGAGGCGCCCTCAGGCAGTGTTTGGCAAGACCTTGCAACTCCCAAGCAAACTTCACGCATTTCACGTTTGATCAAGGAAGTGCGGACTATCTTGGAATCCGAAAACGGTACACGAAAACTTGAAGCCTACATATCCCGTGCGCTTCGCCTGCCCGAGGGTGAAGTGTCCGCACTGCTATGGGAGTTTCCTAGGCCATTGATGACTACGGTCCTGCCTACCGCCCTGCGGCGTTTGACATCCGGTTGGAGCGCGTTTGGACAACCGGGGACCGATCTCCAGACTCAAAATAACCCGTTGCCCGACTTTGTGCCCGCAACACTTTTTGCTGACCTTAATCTAGCTGAGGTTCGGATTGATCTTCCCAGACAGACTGGAACAGAAGATGATAACGGGCTTCGTGGCATGCCTGTTTTCTCGGCACTTAGAGAGTTCGCGCCGGGTCGTATCAGTCGTCGCTTTGGTGTGCAGTATCGGACCGAGCGTTATTGGATCTCGCCTCCCCCAGCGGCCCTGCGCGGCGAAGCGGTCAACGATCTGTCGATTGACGAATTTGGCTCTTACTGCCCGTTAGGGCATTTCAGTTACTCTTACAACGGTGAAGTCATACATGTGCCGGTGTTGAGACCAATCAGCCTCGCGCCAACAATTCCGGATAGCAATATTTCTGATAGTTCGAACAGCCGTCTAACCTGGCATTCGCAGTTTGTGCCCGTGGCCGAACCCACGTGGCTCGAAGCGCCGTTGGGTAGCGTATGGACCATGCGGGTTCCGCGACTCGGCTTCTTCATGCACGCCAGACATGCCCCGGTCGAAGTTCGTCGGTTTGCTACCGGCGCGACGGCCGAAGTGGGCGTCAGCCCAGGATCCCGCCTGTTGGTACGCAGCGAATTCAGGCAAGTAGGCCAACCGGTCGCGCTGGGGGCCGTTTTCCCAGCCGATGGGGTTTTATTTGAGATTCAGATCCCCAGCAATTTGCTAAAGAGTACGCATGAGGCCTCAGAAAAATGGCGGGCGATTCGCACAGCGCGCTTTTTTGACACCGCATGGCGGGGCGAAGCTTTGGCTGGCATCGCTAGTCCTTTTCTGCGCGAATGGTTGGCGCACGTTTTCATGTCGGCCTTGACGTATGAGGCGATCCAAACGAACACCTCTCTCGAATTGGCGTCGCACAGGATTACCACCGACGAAGCGAGTATCTCCCTGGGCGCGGTCCTAGACGTCCTCTTCCAGTCGCAAGCGCACTATCCGACGGACGAGGCTGAGTTACCCGCGCAGGAGCGTCTGAGGCAGGATCTCGATCAATTGCTCGCCCAACCGCAAGTGCTTGCTGAGCTTGAAAACCTCGCTCGCTTCCTCTGGGAACCGATCACGGCTGATTGGGAGTCCTGGTTGCATCGGATTTACCAAGGCACGCTCGGAGCGGCGTTGCTTAAGACTATTGGCGATCTGTGCCCGTCGATCAACTTCGACGATCTGGCGCTCGACCTTGATCGCGGGCCCAATGCGCGCCCCCATCTCGCCGTCGTCGCTCCGGGAAGCGTAGAGGTGTGGATCACTGAAAAGAATCCTGGAGGGAGTGGTCTCATTGAGGAGTTCATGCGTCAGTACGCCGAAGATCCCCGCCGCTTTTTTTCGATGGTCCGCGCAAGTTTGGAGATGGGCGAGTTTGAACTGATCGACCATCAACTCGGCAAGTTACTGCACTGCTTGACCGATGCGCACGGAATCGCGGAAACGGCCGAGGTTGTGCAAAGGCTCAGAGCAGCCACCGATTTCGGGACCTTGGCGGCGTCTTCGCGCGATCTCCGCCGCGCATTGTTGAAAGATGGTTTTTCTCCCTTTCACGGGTTTGTCGTGTCCGTGGGCAACCGCATTCTGCGGCCCGGCACTGGTCTAGGCACCGATCACTATCTCGCCGATGTGATTCAGGCCTGGAACACTCAGGAGGCGCGTTTGGGTGTCGAAATCGACTTGCGCGTTATCTGCTTCTGGCTGAGTCAAAGATCGGACATCGATTCGATCGTGGATGAGGTTGGCATTCCGGCCGGACATGACCGCCAGGCCTGGCGCATGAACGCCATATACGGTCTCCTCTGGGCCCGCGGACGATTCATCCGCTCGGCGCCTCTTCAAACCCATAACCCGTTTTTCGAACTGCCGTCGCTCGAGCGACTATTGGTAATCGATACCGTGGTCGACGAAAGACAGTGGATCTCGGTGGAGGACCCCCAGTGGCTCAATAAGGTGCAAGCGCTACTTTCGCAAGGCCATCTCGTCACGCTCTACAGTGCTTCAGACAAACGCCTGTTACTTGGCAAAGCCATCCATGCTCTAATCACGAACCCCGTTGAGTCGGGATACCTTCGCGCGTTTGCCCGACTACAAGGCGTCCGGCAAACCAAAGACATGTTCGAGGCCGATTTCGAACTGTTGGAGGCAGCCCAATGACTGCCTTCTATCGTCGTATTTTTAAGAACCAACAGACCGGTAGCGCAACAATCCGCGAGTTGCTGCAGTCGATGTTCGTCGGCGAGATACTGGGAACCGGCAACCGCGTATGGATTGTCTCGCCTTGGGTAAGCAATATCGTCCTCATCGATAATCGCTCAGGAAACTTCGATTCCTTAAGTCCGGAATGGGGCAGAAGAGAAGTTCGCTTGGCCGACGTTCTGATTGGCCTCATGGCCAGGGGATCCGAAGTCGTCCTTGTGACGCGGGACTTGGAGACTAATACTCCGTTCCTCAACTTCTTGCAGGAAGCCGCAACGATGCATGCCGTCGATGAGCAATTGATCGTTAAACTCGATCCGCTCTTGCATACGAAGGGCATTTTGCTGTCGCACAGTCTTCTCATCGGATCGATGAACCTGACGTACTACGGGCTCGAAATGAACGACGAATGGATCCAGTTCTCAATTGATCCCAATGACATTGCGACGACCCGTCTTGAATTTGCAAAGTACGTGGAGACCGCATGAGCACCACGACCGCCATTTCGGAATCGGGCTGGGTACAAACATTCTTTTCCGGTCGCAATCAATTGCGCTGGGAAAGTATTGAGTCCCAGGCAGCCTCCTCCCGTGCAATCGCGCACGTGATGCCGTGGCTCAAGAAGCTGACAATCAGTGGGTACGATGGCCCGGTGGTACTTCCACTCTACGAGGTAAACGATCGAATCACGTGGTATGCAACGGCCGCCGACGATCGGCGCTTTGCCCAGATGATCGATGAAATTATCGGTTTTGTCGGACCGAGTTATAGCGATTTCCGGGGGGAGTGGGCGCAACTAAGCCTGGATGACGCCCCGGAGCGCGCCCTCGCTGAACGCTTTGGCCCGAGGGTCATCAAGTTCACCGCGGCCCAAGCCTCCGACCAAACCCACATCGAAAGCGCACTGGCACTTTATCTTTCGGTGCTCGCGCGCCGACCGGAAACCCCGGATCGGACCCAACGCCCATTTGGCACGATTCGCTCTGACTTCGACCGTGCCTTGCTCGCCGGCAACGCCGACGGCGCCCAAAGACTTCTTGAAGAACTGCTTGCGTCTGGGCGCGTGAACGCAGAACAGCGGAAATGTCTGGAAATCCGCCTGCTGGCCGGCCTCGGCCAAAGCGAGACGTTAGCCAAAAACCCAGCGCTGATCGCTTCAATTTCCGACGTATCCCTGCCTGCTCAGACTCTCGTCGATGTCGTCGTAGCGCTCTATGAGACGTTCATTACGCCGATTGAATCGGCCAGTGACTTCGAGACTGTTATCGAGGCGTTCAAGCGCCACATATTTAAGCCTTTCGGCGGTCTTTTTCGTGAACGCAAGGGTATTCGACATCCGAAGGTGTTGAGGGCTTTCCTGTTGTCGGAATTCGCCACGAAGGAACCCAGCACCCTGCGTTGCCAGTCACTCCTGGAGGCATATCCCGAAAGTGCAGAGGGCCATGACCTTGTCCTTGCCTGGTGCAAGAAACTCAAAGAACCGGTTGCCCCACCTGAGACCGATTCGAAGGAGGTATGGCTTAGTCAGGCGAAACAAGCGATTGTCGACGAGGATTACGGTACCGCAATTGCGCTATGTTTCGAGTTGCTACCGTTGCCCTGGGCCTACAGCGCACTCCTCCGTTGTGCCGTAGAACTTGACGCGACGGATATTACGCAACGCGTTCTCGGTGCGTTCACAACCGCTACAGAGACCGTCCTAGCCGGCCTAACAGAGAAGGATCGCTCCCGCCTTGATAAGCTGCGAGGCCCCCTCCCGTCAGCAAGCCTCACGATGAAGTCGGGGTGGGTAGCTTGGGCCGAGAATGTGCTCGCGAATCCACTTTGCGCGCCGTCCGTCGCGGAATTGCAAGAAATGGCAGCCAAATGGAGCGTCGATGAGTACGCCAACGACACGCCGCGCTGTGAAGCGTTGGCCTACCGCCTCGCGGAAGCGAGTGGGGATGCGCAAAATGTATTCCGAGACGCCTTTCCGGTTCTTGTCGATTTCTTTGAAAGCAGTTCCGGCCCACGCAGGGCATTCAGGCCGATTTATTCGATTTTAATCAAGTTCCTCGGTTGGAGCGGAAGCCTGTCCTCGGACGAACTTGAAATCGGCGCGCAATTAACACAAGCGCTATTAACAACTGGCCCCAGTGAAAACGAATACATCGATGCCATAGAAGATTTACAAGAAATTCTCAAGGCGAACGCGTCGTCAGTGCATTTTGATTGGGGTCTCAACCTCGCCGAACTGCTCTCGCAATATCCCGCACCCGATAAAGGCGCCGCGAAACTCCGCTTCTTCATGGACGTCATCGGGATGTTGCGCACCGCACCCCACCGCGTCACTGTGGCACAACGGAACATCCTAACCGAACTCGCCAGCGACTATAACTGTCCCGATCTGCTCGACACATTCCCGGCAGTTGGAACAGGCCCAGTGACGTCCTCTGCTGCAACCGTTTCCTATTCCGGGCTTATTGGTATTTACACGCTCACCGAAGGGGCCGGGCAACGCGCCAAAGATATTCTTAAACGCATGTATCCCAAAGCTACCGTCGAACTTAACAGCGACGCTGTATCGACCGATCGGCTTATTGCACTGGCGAAGAGTGCAGATATTTTTGTGTTCGCGTGGAAGAGTAGCAAGCATCAAGCCTATTTCTGCATCAAGGAAGTCCGGAAAGAGAAAGACATCATTTTGCCCCATGGCAAAGGCAGTGCGAGCATCTTAAGCGGCGTACTTAATAAAATTTCGAGTATGACTTTGTGAATAAATGGCTACGAAACCCCGGTAAAGAAGCCTTTCATTACGCTACAAAGCTGGTGGCGCCATTACGTCGAAAGCGAAATGGCTCCATTACAGCGACGATTGGCATCCTTTGTCAGCAAGGCAGCGCAGGCCCTTGCTCACCCCAACATAGCTGGACTCCACAACCGGGAGTTTCGTACAAGTCGATGCGATCAAGTTGAGGTAACTGGTCTTTCATGTGATTGCGAATCCATTTCACGACGCTGGCGGAATCGGTATTGCCAATGTCTGGCAGTTCGTTGAGCAGGTGGTGATCGAGCAAGCGATAGACCGGTTTGAAAAGTTCCTTCACGTCTCCGTAGTCGACCGTCCAGCCCATTACTTCGTCCAAAGGTGAGGTCAGGTGCAAGCGGATTAGATAGCTGTGTCCATGGAGTCGCCTTCTGGGGTTGCCTTCTGGGACACAAACGAGTTGTAGCGCACTTTCGAATTTCTGTTCTTTCCAGATCCGATAATGTTGACCGTCGTAATGGCAACCGGCTGTGTCGGTCTCGTAGACTGTGACCCAAGAAAGCTCCGCCAGAATAGGTTTGACCTTGTTCCACAGCCAGCTTGAGAGGATTTCGCTGGTCGGGTTTTGTAGACCCGGGATGTCATTGAGGCAGGTGTAGTTCAGCTCATTTTGGATGGGCGCCCAAATCTCCCCTAGATAATCGAAGTCCACCCCCATATCGCGCTGTCCAAGATCCTGATTGGCATGAAGGATCACCTCGAATCCATGACCGTGCATACGTCCGCACTTGTGCCCTGATGGCACGTTGGGTAGTTGGTGGGCGGCTTCGAAGCGGAAGCGTCGCCAGACATGCACATGCTCGTTACTGTCTAGATCAGCACCCTGGTGTTGAGTGCTTTGCACACCTACCGAATGAATTCCGGGAATGGCCAGACCATTACGCACCCATCGCGCGAGATTCTCATCGGTGGGAGTTGATAACTGCGCGTTGAGATCGCTGTAATCCAGTGGCAAGACACACGAATCCAAGGCTGATTTCAGCGCCATAACTTCTCCGCCGGAGAAAGGTGCCCAGCCATCGGTGATTTCCGCACGCGTACGGGCCAAGAAGCTGTGTCCGTGGAGGCGCCGCGAAGGATGTCCTACCGGGAGGATTTCTACCCGCCGTGCCGCTTCAAATTGGGCCGTGGCTACGTAGTAATAGCGTTCGTTCATGCTGTAGCGTAACGAATGGGGTCGATCACACCGACTTCAGCGAAGCCTTTAAGACGCAAGAGGCATGAGTCGCATCGACCACAGGCTTCACCCTCTGAAGATGGGTCGTAGCAACTGCTGGTCAGTGCGTAAGCCACGCCGAGATTCAATCCCTTTTTGATGATTTGTGCCTTGGACAGATCAATCAACGGGGTATGTATTTTGAGATGCTGTGTACCTTCTACCCCTGCTTTGGTCGCCAAGCCAGCCATTTTTTCAAAGGCCTCGATGTACTCAGGACGGCAGTCCGGATAACCCGCGTAGTCCAGGGCATTCACACCGACAAAAATGTCTTCAGCACCCAGAACTTCTGCCCACGAGAGGGCAAACGACAGAAAAATTGTGTTGCGTGCAGGAACGTAAGTGGTAGGTATACCTGCAGACATTTCCTCCAGTGAGCGATCCTTCGGAACAGGGTTGTACCCAGTTAATGACGACCCACCTAAGCCACGAAGGTCGATGTCCATAATGAGATGTTTCTCCACTCCACCAGTCTTCGCGAGTTTTTTGGCCAGATCCAGTTCGAATGCGTGACGCTGCCCATATCGGAAACTGATAGCATAAGTCTCAAAGCCTTCGCTCTTAGCGATAGCGAGCGTTGTTGCGGAATCCAAACCGCCACTTAACAAGATGACCGCTTTTTTTGCCATAACACCTATCACCTATACAGAGATCATATTTCTGGGTTTGCGATTGAACCGAAGAAGATCATCATATCCGGTACAAAATGCTCGCAGAAACCACTCCATACCAAGATGCCCAACAATAGGACAAGGCATATACCTCAACCCAATCGGAGTTATCATTATGTCTCAGTAATAGCCTTTCCGACCGCAAGCCGATTTGCTTTCTATACAACTGACTAAGCCTTGCCAGATTTCTGGCAATCTGTGTTGCTAACGTCGGTGCCGCACATCAAAATACGTTTGTCAGCGCAACATATGGTAGCATCACAATTACTCCTATACCCTAAAGCTCTCGATTGAAAAGCCTTTATTTAGATATGCATTTAACCAGCGCGGGATTGGACCTCGACCCGTCCATCTATTCTTTGGATTGGCTGGGTCGAAATACTTAATAGAGGCCTTCTTATTTGCCTCTCTGAGGGGTATTATTTTAACTCCGACACCAATCGAAGCAGCAATTTCCTTTATTTTCAGAACTGCTTCCCGTTTAAGTGCTTTTTGCCTCAGCTTAAGCTCGTCCTTAGCAGCAACGATCATACTCTCTAGTTCTTCTTCAGATAATGTGTCGAAATTCTTATCTAATTTCATAATATCTTATATGCAACCAATGGGTGTTATCGAAATTCGAGTCGACAACGCCGCACATGGGTTATAGTTCTCGAGAGGAAACTAGATTTTCCGATGGAACTGGTGATCGTCGCTTCCGTAAATCGGTTCTGACGATCGATAGAAGATACTGCGCAAGGGTAACGATATCTTTGTTCACGTTTTGAATTGCTTTCCAATGACGTTTATCATCCGAGCTAAAGTTCCATTCGCCGGAAGTCCAAGCAGTCTGTCCAACTAGGCAACCCAATCCGTGTGCGAACTGATCCCACGTACGCGCGCCATCTAAAAGCGCCAACACTTCCATCACATACCCCATGGAAATGATTCCCGCCCCATGCAGTAATCTTGATGTCTTCGGCGTGTGTCCAATCCACTCATTATCGAAGACCTTTTGTACCGCACGATAAAATTCGCTCACCAGTTCAAGGCTTCTCTTGCGACCGTCCGAACTTTGCATAAACTCTCGCATGATTCCATCACTCAGTGAGTTCATAATCACCTTCTGAATTGCTGTGTCACTAATAACGCCGTTTGGGTTTGTATGCTGGTTAATCATCCCTTTTAACGATGAGAAAGTTTGAAAATTCAGTTGTGCGGTAAAGTCGGCCGCCAGAGTGCGATTTTCAAACCGATGAGGTAACCCATCGACGGTAGGTAGCAGTTCGTAAATTAAAGACTTGGGTAGCGGGCGAGTATTATTGATTAGCACGAATTGCCGCCTAAGTTCTGCCTCATTGGAGCAGATAAGGGCGGATACAAAAACTTGGAAATCTTTGTTCGCCAGTTGACTCAACGCCGTTAGACGTTGTTGGCCATCAACAACCAAACCGGGTGGACGCTCTCCAATCTCGATCGTGACGCGACATAGGCTATCCTCTAGATTCTCAATCTGAATATTATTCGTGAAAGCTACGACGATCGGATTCGGAAGAACTGCATCGGCTTTTTCCAAGTAGTCCTTGATCTCATGTATGTGGGCCGCTATCTGCGGGCGCTGAAAACCACTTAGATGGCCTTCAGTATCTCGACCGATGCGATCAATGGTTGCAAACTGTAAAACCTCACCGGCACGAACGGCAAATGAGAGGACTTCGTGGTCAACACTCTGCTGCGCACGGATAGCCATATAAGTTAATTGCTTCATTCTTAGCTTCCTGATTATTAATGCGATCAATCAACCTCTTGTAGACCGCGAGATTGTGCATCCCCCGTCTCTTGTTGCGATTGCTTGCGCGAAAGATGATTATCTCAATGGATGCCATACGACAAATTGCGCACGAGCACGCTTTCCAAGGTTTTTCAGATAAAGTCCGCTGATACAATGATGCAAGTGTTGTCATTCTTGGAGAAGAGCGAACATCTTCGTATGGCTTTTCGGTCGCAATGAGAGAGTTATATGTGAGTACCGCTTCCAATGTTGGCTGGAGCTCTGCCTCGCCATCATCAAATGCTCTTAAGTACTGCAAAGCCTTAGCTTCAAGTTTGAGTAAATCTTCTGTGCGAAAGTGACCTTTCTGAACGAGTCGTTTAAGGCGAAGATTGTCTAAGGCTTGCGGTACACGGATCGCACTAAAATATTTTAGTTTCCCATTTTCCGCGGGCAGATAATAATTATTCCGGTTGTCTTTAAAGGCCCGGATCAGGGGCGATGTGGTATCAAAACTCGTGAGTTGAAACGGAAGAAATGATTCAATTTCATCCGCCTTGGCAAAACCGAGAATATGGAGTTTGGTATCTGCGGGCACTCGATCGCGAACTGCGGCAAGACAGCGTCGAATGTCCTCTGCCTTAAGCGGCACCATTCCGCCCAGCGCCAGATAGCGATATCCCATGCGAACGAGTCGATAAGCGGCTTCTGCCATGCTATCTGGAGACCAACCTTGGACGACGCCAAGAGGAGTAAACTGTTTTGATAGATGTTGACTTTCCCGAATGAAAGTGGCGGCATTCTCAAGCGTGATATCAAAGCGATATCTTGCATCGGCAGAACCTCCTTCCATACCGGTCAATTCGCGATTAAATTCGAAAATAATATGATCCACCGAGCACCCATGAGAGAACCCACCTTCCGCATAAAATTCGATCATATTTCCAGGGGTATAGGGTGGCTTGTCCTCATTGACATAGGTGAACGCACCGCAGTCACCAAAAATAGCGAGCTTTTGGAACTGGGGCTTATTCAGTCGAAGAAACGTCCTGGCGCCAACGCGTCGGAACCGTTGAGCCTGGGCTTCGGTGTACTTTCCGGAAATGCGGTGATCTCCAACAATTCCTCGCGAAACCAACATTCCGTCATAGGGTGCATAACCCAAAATCTCATGGGGATAGAGATCATCCCAATAGCCTTCCCGATCTTTCCCATTACGATCCTGGATAAAATCATATGCCGGATCCACCATGTCGAGACTGTCGGCAAAAATAAACTTCACCGCTGTCTCCTTGAAAGATCCCGATCTAGTCGGACCAAATACTCCGATAGTCGGATGACATGATGTCCAGTGTTTTGGACTTCATTCCACTTCCAACCCAATTGCTCCCAGGTCCCTTCCATCCAGCAACAATGGGGCGCAATCCGGCGGATGGATTCTCTGACTTCCATTTCCGGATGGGAAGAACTATCCGCACGAAGCATGATGGGATCCATCAAGGCGGCCATGGCGCGAATGCCTGCGGAATGCATCAATCGACTCTCGGTGGGCGGTTTACCCCAAGCGTCAGGGAAAGTATCACGGACGACGGACCAATAGAGCAGCAGCATGCGATACATTCCATCCGGATCGCTATCTTGTGCCCCCTTGAACTGGCTGAGTGCGCCCATTGGGGGCTTCAGATTTCGCTTAATGGATTCGATCACCGCGGTGTCCACCACCACTGCGTTTTCGGAATCCGAATCGGATTCACGGCGAATTAATTTATAAAACGGAGATTTTGGGTCGCGGTTCAAGAGGTGACACAGTTCGCTGGGCAACTTCCGAGAAAGAAGATCCCTCGGTAGGAGAGTACTGACTTCGGGCAACAACTCGTTAATCAGGCGAGTCGGCAAGGGTTTGGCCTTATTTACCAAGATAAATTGCTCCCGCTGAACCTCCAGGTCATCCGAGACGAAGCCAATCACCGGGACGGAGATGCGGCTGTTGTGAGCTCGGGCAAGCGCTAACGATCGCTGTTGACCATCAACAATCCAGGCGGCGCGTTGACCCTCGGGGCGAACGGGGATCGTCAATGTTCCACTTTGAGAAACCTCGACCATACCATTCGGCACCGGTCCCCTGGACTGCTTGAAATCGACTTCCGGGGATAATGCAAGAATGATGGCGTTCGGAAATAATGCGGGGCCGCCATTGAGATACTCGACGATCGAATTGACGTGATTTCGAATCTCCTTCCGCTGAAAGCCTCGGAGTTTGTCGGCGTCGTCACGGGAAATACGTGAAATGTCCGCAATACGGGTGATATCGGACCCATAGAGAAAAAATGCGTAGACCTCAATGCTCGTGCCTTGCTCGGTCCGCAAGGCACGAACAACCAACTTCTCGTCTGTGTTATTCATGGATGCCATTCTCTGCGATACTCGTATAGTGTGCAGTTGACGCTCGGACCTCATGAAACAGCACCCTGAACCGACTTTGTTCACAGGCAATCCCTAAATGACGACGGAGAAAGCGCAGCATGTGCGACGAACTCCCGTCCACTGTGTGCCAGTGAGTCTGAATCAACCGCTTCACCTCCGCATCCGTTGCCCTTGTACGATTTGGCCGATCAGGAGGAGTTAAATGGCTTAAACATTCATTGACCATATTGGCATGTTGATCAGTGTTGTTATCGAACGAATGGGGAAGAACATGCTCAACAAAATGACGTAAAGCTCTTTGAGCAAAATCCGCTTGAGTTCCTGGTCGAGGCCCCAGTGGATGATCAAATCTCGCACCATATGGCATCAGGCTTGCCTGTAATTTGCGTGGCAGCTCATCTGGAAGGATGCGCACAAACAAGCGGAGTTTTTCCAGGTCTGCGTCAGTCCATTTAATAAATGTTTCGAGCAACAGGTTGAAGTATGGGCGAGAAAGTGCGACGAGGATCAGATCCGCTCTCTGTGGCGTCACTTTCACGGAAAAGGGACTTCTGAGGACCAATGCGTTCCACCATTCGACAGCAGAACCTCCCGTTCGCCTGAGGATGCTGTCTTCGGAGCCGGATGACACAGTGACACTGTAGCTAGGGATGAGGGCATCCGCGTGAATCAATCCAAGGCCTGCCGATGCAATAAGTAGCTGACCTCCGAGCAGATGACTGGCTCCGCGGGCTTCTGAAAAGGAGCGTCCGCAGTAAATTTCATGTGCCGGCTTCCGAGTCTCGCACTCAAGAAGACGACTTGCCCAGTGTGTCGCTACTTCAACTGAAGAACCCGCGAGTAAGGTTCGCGCGCACAGTTGGTCAGGCGGTGGCACGCGCTTTCGATTTGTACAGTTAGTGATGACACTAATTTCCATTAGTGCGACAGTTATTTTTGCATGATTCTGTTGGTCCATAGAATAACTGCGCAATAATTACATCACAACATTGCGAGGGCTGCGACAGTTATTTTTAATGTCGGCTAAATGCTTCGTTAGCAAGAAGGTTGGGATCTGGAGGGAACGCAATGCGCGAAGCTCGAAGAGTCCACGAGGGCATGTTTTTATGCTCTGTTAGGGGGGAGGCGTTCAGCGAGGGGCGTCTCCAGAATTTCGTACAACCACTGTAAAACGCGAGACAGCCAGTGTGCGATGCCACTATTTCGCGCACTCTCCAATGGATAATTTGTAGAAGTTCAGAATCGACGTGAATGATTCCACCCTCGGCAATCTTTCCAAACACCACAAGTCGATGAAGCCAAGATAATCGCCGCATGAATCGGCGATCTTGGCTTCTTCTATTTTCCTACCTGCTGTTGGCGCCCCACTTGGCCAGGGGATCGGACATGCTGCCGACCCCTGAGCCTTCTTTTTTCATTGACAAGGAGCGCGGATGGTTTTGGCGGGAGATTGAACCTGAATCCAAGAAGCAGGAGAACACTAAGTCGCCACCCAAGACCAAAGCTCCCCCTCCAGACTTGCTCCCAGTCACCTCAACAGACGCCACCAAACCAGAACCAGCGCCTCTTACGGCCGAGTGGTTCCGCAAGAACATCGAACACTATCGGGACAAGGCCATCGACGATCCGTCCCCGAAAAATGTTGCAGCTTATTACTATCTGCAACGTGTCATGATGTACAAAGCTCAGCGATTCACTGATGTGGCTCGCCATGTGATCATGTCCGATCCTCTACTGGACGAGAACCAGCGCCGACCCATTGCCACGTTTGCCGCGAATGAGGCCAACCATCAGGCAGGACTCGCCAGTGAGCAGGCGCTTGGTTCGATCGCTCGCCAAGCCGGCATCCTGTTTTTCTTCCGCTCCGACTGTCCCTACTGCCATATCCAAGCGCCGCTTCTTTCGCTACTGGAGAAGCGCTTCGGCTTCAAGGTTTACGCCGTGTCGCTCGATGGAAAGCCCATGCCGAGTGGTCTCTACGCCGATTTCCACAGCGACCAGGGACAAGCCCATCTGCTGGGCGTCGTGTCCACCCCGGCTCTGTTTTTGATGAAGCCGCCGACCGAGATCGTTCAACTCTCCCAAGGCACGCTTTCCCTGGACGATCTGTCGGGGCGGATTCTCCTGGCCGCCAAGGAGTCGGGCTGGATCGATGACGCGATGTTCGAAGCCTCTCGCGGCCAGCGCCCGACGCCAGCAATCCTCCCGCCACCCTCCGCGATGACCGCCGAGGTGATGAGCAATCCCGTGGAGATGATCGACGTCCTGCAACGGCAAGCCGGATACCTCGCCAGTGAGCCGCTTCAGACACCCGTCCTCCGGAGTCCGTAATGCCGATGACTCGAATCTGCCGAACGATCGCACTTCTTTGGGTCCTTTCGCTGCCGCTCGTAGCGAATGCCGACCTCCAGCAGGAAATGGATGCCATGTTCGGCACGATGACCAACGTGACGAGTCCCACCGCCCACCTGGGGCAGCGCCGGGGGGTGATTACCGCCGGGTCGGCGGTTTCCCGCAACCGGGTCATGAGCGCCAACCTGGTGTCCTTCGTTCCCCCATCGTTCAGCGCGGGATGCGGCGGCATCGACCTGTTCGGCGGGTCGTTCTCGTTCATCAACCTGAATCAGTTCATCGACTTGATGCGGGCCGTGGCGGCCAACGCCGCCGGCTACGCCTTCCAGTTGGCGATCAACGCGATGTGCCCCGATTGCGGCAACATCATGTCGGATCTCCAGAAGAAGGTGCAGCAGCTCAATCAGCTGTTCTCCAACTCCTGCCAACTCGCCCAGGGCCTCGTCAACGACGCGGCCAGCATTCTGCCGGCGGAAACCCAGGCCACCATGAAGAAGTCGACCGTCTCGTTTTCAAAGGGCATCACCGATGTGTTCGGGGCCTTGACCAACGCCAGTTCCCAGGGCGATCCCACCAACCAGGTGAAGACCAACGCCGCCGCGGACATGGAAAAGGTCATCCAGGGCAATCTGGTCTGGCGGGCGCTCAACCGGAATAACGCGGGCAGTTGGTTCAAGTTCGGCGGGAACGACTTCCTGGAGGCGGCGATGAGCGTCACCGGTTCGGTGATCGTCCAGCCTCCGGAGATGGCCCCCGACGGCAAGGGTGAAAGCAACCCGGTCGTCACGCGGCCCAACCTTCTCAGGATCAAGGATCTGCTCAACGGCTCGGGCAGCTCCGATTATCAGAAGGTCAAGATCTACGATTGTGATACCACCGACATCGATGGCTGTCTGAACCCGACGCCGGTGGACGTATCCCTCACCGGCCTC
>CADDYU010000023.1 GCA_902810705.1 Methylococcaceae bacterium | reverse complement strand
GCGCGAATTTACCTGGCGGGCCAGAGGACAACCAACGCTCCTCGTCAACAGGCCGGATATAAGGACGCAAGCCAGCATCGCACCCTGCCCATCGTTGCTGGCAACCTCCGAGGAGTCCAGATAAGGAGGGCATGGGCTCGTTTCCTCAAGAAGACGTTGGGGCGTAATCCCAAAGCTTGATTTTATGAGGGCTGTCATGGGTTAGACCGCCACTCTCTTTCGAGAGCGTTCCATTTCCACGGGGCCTTAACTTATGGAAATGCCCATTATTCCCAGCGCCTGCCTGGCTGGATTGAGCCATCCGAGCGCCGCGAAACCGATCCCGATCTGATCGCGTTCGAACTTCCGCAGGATGATTCTCAAGGCAATCAATTCAAACATGCTGAAATTCGGGCCGCAAAAGGTCTAATACGGATAAATTCTCACCTTTTTCTTCATCTCCATAAGCTTTATCCATTCTCGAAGATGAGGTTTTCTATGTTTTAAAACTTTCGGCCAGAATGGGTGGGCCGTCGGACATCTTAACGTCCATCGACCTAAATATTTATTCAAGCGAGCAATCCATGTTCCCTCTACGTGACGAAAATCCAACCCTTAGGACGCCTCTGGCGGTCATTCTCATCATTGGCCTTAATGTGATCAGTTGGACTCTAATCCAAGGCTTCGGGAGCGCCGAGCCTTTGGCTAAGTCCTTGTGCGAATTCGGCTTAATCCCTGGCGACTTGCTGGACCGGGTGCCCGTCGGCACGATCGTCCCGCTGGGCAACAACATGGGCTGCAAACTGGACGGGGAGACCTCAATCTCGACCCTCGTGACTCATATGTTTCTTCATGGCGGCTGGTTTCACATCATCGGCAACATGTGGTTCTTATGGGTATTCGGGGATAACGTGGAGGACGCGATGGGGTCGATGCGGTTCATGGCGTTTTATCTCTTGAGCGGGCTGGCCGCCGCGGCCGCGCAGATCATGACCGATCCTTCCGCGGCCATTCCCATGGTGGGCGCCTCCGGAGCTATCGGTGGGGTGATGGGGGCTTATGCGAGGCTGTACCCGCACGCACGGATTCAGACTCTGATCTTTCTTGGATTTTTTGTCACCACCGTGGCGGTGCCGGCGATTGGCATGCTGGGTTATTGGTTCTTCATTCAACTCGCCAGCGGACTTCCTGCCTTGCATAGCGCCGGTGGCGGCGTCGCCTTCTGGGCGCATATTGGAGGATTCTTGGCGGGTCTGATCCTCGTGGGGCCGATGCACCGGCCCGATTATCTGGCCGAACATCTGCGGCACGGGCGATGGTAGGCGCGCGCGAATAAGAATGGACGCAGTCGTCGCCAGCGACGTTGTTGTCATTGATCCCCTTTTGGCCCGGTCCGAGCTCGCTCCAGGGAACCTGTCGGCAGCGATATCGTCTATTCAGGCGCGCCGAGCCGATCTCGGCCGAATTGACCTTCAAAGGTCCAGCCGTCCCTCAGCCATCGAGGACCTAAGATTCCTTCCGCTCGGCGTTTTTCCGAATGTTACGTATTGTCAAATTCATCTTAGCTGCCCTGTTAGCGCTCAGCTTCCTGCTGGCTCGTTATACCGAAGGCTTCCAACTGGAAAGCGGCTTCGGCCGGGCCGGGATCGAGGCTCGCTGTGCCCGGTCCGGGGCCGACTGGACCGGCTCGGCTCTTCCGGCTCCACCGCAGGCGACCCGGATCGCTGCTCCGGAATTGCGCGCCGTTGTCTACAACCTGCACTCCGGGCTGGGTTCCCGCTGGCGGCTGTACGCCTCCCGGGGCGAGGTTGAGCGAAATCTCCGCGCGATCGCCGGGCGGATCGCCGCCGCCGGCCCCATCGATGTAATCGCCCTCAATGAAGTGGACTTTGGCTCGCGGCGGAGCGGCTGGCTGGACCAGGCGGAATTCCTGGCCGCCGAGTTGAACCGCCGGACCGGCGACATCTATTCGGTAAGGCGCGCCGAAACCTGGCGGCGGGACTGGCCGGGTCTCGAGGTGCGCTTCGGCAACGCCGCCCTGGTGCGCCATCCGGTGTTGGCCTCGGAGGCTTGCATCCTGGGCCGGAGCTGCGGGGAGATTCCGGCGGTATTCCAGTCCGCAGCCCTGGCCGGCGGGTTGCCGGGCCGCTTGCTCGACGAGCCGCGCGGCCTATTGCGGGTGAGCATCGATTTCCATGGTCAGCCGGTGGAGGTACTTGTCACCCATCTCGAAGCCTTCTGGCCCGCTCGCCGGGAAGCGCAGGCCGCGCTGCTGCTGGAGCGCCATCTCCGGTCCGCCGCCGGCACCACGCTGCTCCTTGGGGACATGAACGCCGTGCCTACGGCCATGACTCGACAACGCCCCCACTTCGCCGCTGACCGCACCCACGATGTGCTCGCCGGCGGCGCGCTGCTGGATGCTCGCGTGGTCGCGGCGGCCCGGCTCGGCGAGCTTGATCTGGCTCGCTGGGCGACGTTCCCGGCGGAGCATCCGCTGTGGCCCCTGGATGGGGCTTTCGCCACGCCCGATCTGACGCCCGTTGAGGTGAGCACGCTGGGTGAAGCGGAGTCCGATCATCGGGGGCTGCTGGTCCGCTACGGCTGGTCCACGGCCGAGACCGAGGCAGCGCAGCACCGCTGGTTGGCCGGTCTGCACCGGAGCCAACTAGCGCGTTTGGCGGACTGCGATGGCGAGCCCCGGACCCTGGATCGGTCTGAACGACTGACCTGGCTATTGGGGGAAATGACCGGCCTGGCGACGGGAGCCCCCGAGGAGTTCGCCGAATCGACCAGTCCTCAATAGAGCGACGGGGCCGCGGCGGCACGGTATCCTTCAAACCGAGCCGGGACACTGGCCCTCAAGCTGGGTGGATGATTTACGAATCCTCGCCCCGCCCATGTCCCTCCTTTTCTTGCCTGTTCGCGGGAAGAGGAACTAAAACGGCTGTTTCCGATGATGAGGCGACGACTCTTGGAGTCTGGACGGAGCTATAAATGTCAGAAAAGCCAAATCGCCGGGAACAAAAGGTTGGATTCAGGCGGTTGGCGGGGTTAACGGCCGTGGCGCTGGTAATCGTCTGGCTAACCGCTCGCTGCACCCTCCGATGTCCGCCGCATAAAACGGCCGTTCTTCCCCCGCCCGCCGCGGCAGGTGCCTCGCTGGAAGATACCTTCAGGAAGCTGCCCGCCACCGGGTCGGGGGAAGCCCGGATCACGCTACTGGACCATAATGGCGAGGCTTGGATCGAGCGCTGGCGCCTTGTCACGGAGGCCCGGCACCGGCTCGAGATCAGCTATTTCCTACTTAAGCAGGACGTCTTCGGTGTGGCGTTTCTGGGCGCGCTGGCCCGGAAGGCCCAGCAAGGCTTGCGCATCCGCATTCTGCTCGATGCCATGGGGACCACCATGTCCAGAAGTCTCACCGGCAACGACTATCTGGATACCCTGGTACGGACGCCAAATGTCTCGGTGAAGATGTACAGACCGCTGCGCTTCCGTTATCTGGAGGCCTTCCTGACTCTGAATCCCGCGGCGGTCGTGGCTAGCGATCACGACAAGATTTTGCTGGTGGACGGGGTACGGAGCCTGATTGGCGGCCGCAATATCGCCATCGAGTATTTTTCCGACCTTGACGCTGGGCCCGGCGCCTTTCGCGATGTCGATGTCCTGATGTACGGGACCGATATTGGCGCCGCGCTGCATAGGATCTTCGAGACCCAGTTCCAGGACGGCGAGGCCCGCCCGGTCCACCGGGAAAAAGTCGATCTCGTCGCTTCCAGTGACGAATTGGACCTGGCGTTCCGAATCATGGATGCCTGGCTACGGGGCGAGACGCTGCCGGAAGAACTCGTGACGGGCATTCGGCAACGCCGCCTGCCCTGGCTCGAGGAATTGGACGCCGCGCCGCATCTGCGTGGGGTGTTGGCCAGGGCGCCTCCGGCCCCTGTGACGGCCCCGGTGCGGCTGCTGGACAGCTGGACCCGGCTCTCGGCGGACGATGATCCCATCACCCGTGGCCTCAGCCGCCTGGTGGAAGGGGCGCGCGAAGAAATTTTCATCCAGAGCCCTTATCTCGTCCTGTCCCGTGAAGCTGCGGATCTGCTGACGCGGGCCGCTCGCCGAGGAGTGCGCATTATCATCCTGACCAACGGTCCCAAGTCCAGCGATAACCCCCTGAGCCAAGCGCTCTTTCTCGAACAATGGCCGGAACTGCTGGCGCGGGTGCCGAATCTCCGCCTGTTCGTGGCCGCCGACACCCATAACTTGCACGGCAAGCTGGCCGCCATCGACCATCGCGTCGGCCTGATCGGTACGTATAATCTTGACCCGCTCAGCATGGCCCTAAACAGCGAATTGATCGCCGCCGTGTGGTCCGAGCGCTTCGTCGAACGCCTGACGGAATTGCCGCGTGGGCTCATCAGTCAAGGCTTCCCGGCGACTTCCGAATACCGCATCGCCCGAGACCCCGCCGGCCAGCCGCTGCGGGACGAGTGCGGCTCCGTGATCGCAGCGCGCGGGCCCGAGCAGCAACGGGATGCCGAGCAATGGAATACGATTCAGCGCTACCGAAAACTGCTGCGTGGGATTGGCAAAGTGACGGGTTTTGGGCCACTGTTCTGATAATCGTTCTGCCAGGGTGCCTTACGGCGCCTCGCCGTACCTAAGCTCAGGCGCGGCGAGAGTTTTTATGCACGGCCTTTTCGAGCTGTCGCCACTGATCTCCGTTCAACCATTTCTCGCACCATTCCGCTAGCCGATCGGGATTCGACCGCATCGCCTCGAACTCTATCTTGGCGCGCTCCGGTGCTTCGGTGGGCCACCAGGACAGGGTCCTGAACTGCTCCACGATATAAGCTTTGACGGCCTCATAATTGGAAGTATCGATGGAGAAGGATCGTCTGGTCATGGAAGTCTCCTTTGCCTTTATCACCGCTTCGACTCCTGCCCGTCCAAGAACGTGCCGCCATGCGCCATACGTGTTCCGTTATTTCTCGGATCGATTCATCAAGGCCGGAATTCAAGGGGGATCGCGCGAAGGCTTTCGGGGTGGCCGGAAAGGCCGGGATTCCGGTCCAGTGGAACCCGTTGGCTCTTAGAGGGTGTGTGAGAAGTTTGAAGGAACGTCGTCTAGGAAGGGATGACGACTCGACGCGCTTACCCTAGTGATCTGACTGATGCCCAATGGGCTCGGCTCAAGCCCTTGCTCTCGCCCGCCAAACCCGGCGGCCGCCCCCACAGTATGGACTTGCGGGAGATCGTGAATGGCAGGTAGTGTGCGGATCTTTGTGCAAGAGCGCGAGGCATAGGAAGGCGTGGGTGTCATGGTAAGGGGTTGATTGACTAGATCGACCTTGAACCCTGGAGAGAGTATACCATGACCGTGAACAAGCGTAATGCGTCGGCCGTGCTGGTGAAAGAGCTGTTGGCCGACGACCGTGATCTGATGAAGACGTTGAAGGAGGCGCTGCAAGAGGTGCTCGAGGGCCCCCTCTGTCAGGATAGTTGTCGCATGAGGTAGATTGGTCTTTTAGAGAATCGAGGAGGCAAAAGCGAGTGTGAGATGAGGTATTCGCCGGAGTGGAAAGAAGCGGTGTTGAAGAAGATGTTGCCACCCCATGACCGACCCTTATCGGAGTTGGCCCGCGAAGAAGGGATTTCGGAGGGGACGCTGTAGAACTGGCGGAAGGAGGCCCGCGCCCAGGGGCGTTTGTTGCCGAATGGGGACCAGAGCCCAGAAGGCGGGACGCCGCAGGACAAGGTCGCGGCAGTGCTGGAGACGGCGGTGTTGAGTGAGGCGGAACTGGGGGAGTATTGCCGGAGGCGAGGCTTGTCTCCGGAGCAGATCCGGGCCTGGCGGGCAGCCTGTGAGCAAGCCAATGATTGGGACCGGGAGCAGCAACTGCCGCTGAAGGCATCGCAACAAGCGGATCAAAAGCGGCTGCGCGAGCTGGAACGGGAACTCCAGCGCAAGGAGAAAGCGCTGGCGGAAGCGGCGGCCCTGTGGGTGCTGCGAAAAAAAGCCCAGGCGATTTGGGGGGACCGCGAGGACGATTGATCAACACCCCAAGTCGCCGCCAAGCCGTGGAGCTGATCATCGAGGCCATCCAATCGGGCGCTCGCCGTACGAGGGCCTGTGCGGCGTTGGACCTCAAGATGCGCACCTATCAGCGCTGGGTCCAGCAAGGCGAGGTTAAGGCCGATGAGCCTCCGAACAAGTTCACTGCCGAGAAGCGAGCACGGGTGCTGGAGGTCTGTCATGCCCCGGAGCTTGCGAGAGCCAGATCGTGCCGCGGCTGGCCGACCGGGGCGAGTACCTCGCCTCGGAATCGAGCTTCTACCGGATTCTGCGGAAAGCCGAGGAACAGCACCATCGGGGCCGTGCGCGCGCACCGTGTCCACCGACACCGCCGCCCAGCCATTGCGCCCGAGGCCCGTCTGAGGGGTGGAGCTGGGATATCACTTGGCTGCCGGGACCGGTGCGGGGCCTGTTCTTCTATCTATACCTGATCCTCGCCTTGTACAGCCGCAAGATCGTGGGCTTCGAGGTCCATGAACGGGAATCCGCTGACTACGGCGCCCGGGTGGTCCGCCGTGCGGTGCTGGCCGAAGGCTGTATTGGCAAGCCCATGGTATTGCATGCCGATCACGGTAGCCCGCAAAAAGGCCGTATCTTTCGAGGGCGACGCTGAACCAGGCTTTGCTGGCTTTTTCGATCCTCTTACTAATCGTCGCGCCGATCAATCTGGCCGGGCTGTTTTTGCTGGCTCACGGCGGGATTGTCTCGGGGATACTGCTGGAGATTGCCGCCAAACTCCTGGCACCTTGTTGCTGGCCAGGGTGTTCCGGCTGGTTCGACCGGCCCTGCTCGCCTTGTGGTTTGCCAAGGCTTACGAAACGATCACCCGGTTATTTGCGCTGGGTGCACGAGCGCATCCGGAATACCGTCCTGTACCGGTTGAGCCTTGCCCTCGAGCGGGAGGGCGAGCTTCGGATAAAGAGGGTCGTTAGGGCTTTCGGCCTTTCCGGGTAATCGGAGAAGCAGGGCCAGTTTCCCGTTCGCCCGAATTACGAGACCCGAAACGCGCCAGCGCGAGGCGCCCAGGCCCGGAGGGGCGCGGGGCGACTGGCGCTTCGGCCGCAGGAGGGGTATAAACGCTCGAGCCTCTACGGAGATAAAAACGAAGGACCCTCGCTTTTTGAGGGAGGAGGAATCATGACGCTTTTCCTGGATTCCGCGTTCGTGGACGACGCCCGGAAGGCGGCGGCCCTCGGGTTCGTGGCGGGAATCACCACCAATCCCACGCTGGTCGCCAAGGTGTTGAACTCCGAGACCCGATTCAAGACCAGGACGGAGTTGATCGCGGCTCTGTGCGACGCTTTTCCCGAGACTGTGATGGTGCAGTTGACAGCGGCGACCGCCCAAGAGCGTGAAGCCGAGGGATGGACGCTGCTGAAACTGCACCCCGGACGGGTCGGTCTGAAAATTCCCAGCACTCTGGAGAATTTTCCGCTAGCCCGGCGGTTCGCCGCCGAGGGGCATACGGTCGGCATGACCGCCATCTTCAGTCCAGGCCAGGTGTATCTGGCCTGCGAGGCGGGGGTGACGTGCATCCTTCCCTACGTCAACCGCTCGACCCGCCTCTTGGGCGACGGCTTGGCCCTGGTGCGCCAGATGCGCGCCGTGATCGATGCCCTCAAATCGCCGCTGCAAATCCTGGCGGCCAGCGTCAAGACTCCCGAGGAAGCGGTGGATACTCTCCTGGCCGGAGCCCATGGCCTGACCCTGCCTCTGGACGTGATGCTGGCTTTGGGTCAGCACCCGCTCTCGGAGCAGACGATAGCGGAGTTCGCCAAGAGCTGAGCGGCGCGGCCCTCGGAAACACGGCCGGGCGCTTCCGTCCGCCGCGCCGGGTTGATCCCGCCGTCCCTCCCGGTCAGCCGGATAACGCGTTCTACGCCGTCATCGACCGGAACGGCCGCTCGTGCCCGAGCCCGATCAGCGACGAGCCCCGCCAAGCCAGGGAATTCGCGAATTTCCTGCATTACGCGCCGCCATCCGGCTCCGTCCCGTCCAGCCGGCCCAGCCGTTCCATTTCCTCTCCGCTGAATCCCGCCCTCCGCCGCGCCTCTTCGTTGAACGGCCCGCGCACCGGCCCGCGGATGTAGCGTCGAACCAGAGCGAAGTATTCGTCTTCCGGGTCTAGGCCCCGCCGCTCGCAGACGTAGTGGAACCAGCGGGTGCCGAACGCCACGTGGCCGATCTCCTCCCGCAGGATCATGCGCAGGATTTCCACGCTGGCCGTGTCGCCGAGCTGTTCGAGCTTTGCGATCATGCCGGGGGTCACGTCCAGTCCCCATGCTTCCATGAAGCGCGGTACCAGGGCCAGGCGGTGCAGCACGTCGCCGGCGGTGTGCTCCGCCAGCTCCCACAGACCGCGATGCACCGGCAGATGGCCGTAATCGGCGCCGAAATCCCGAAGTCTTCCGCTCAGCGCCCGAAAGTGGGCCGCTTCCTCGATGGCGACCTGTAGCCAGTCGTAATAGAAGCTCTCCGGCATCCCGCGAAACCGGTAGGCCATGTCCCAGGCCAGGTGGATGGCGTTGAATTCGATGTGCGCCAGGGCGTGCAGAAAGGCGATCTTGCCCGCCTCAGTATTCAAGCCGCGCCGGGGGAGATCGCGCGGCTCCACCTGCCGGGGATGCTTCGGGAACCGGACGTCGGTGGCGGGGCGCGGCGGCCGGATGAAATCGAAAGCGAAACTCCGATGCGCCAAGCTTTGGGCCGCGTGGTCGGTGATCGCGAGTTTGTCCTCAATGGCCGGCGAGTAAAGGCATTGTTCCGCTAGTTCGTAAAGGTTGATTTTAGCTCGCATTTTTTCCTGAATTTCCGCTCGGATAAAAAGCAATCAAATTCAAACCGAGCCTTACCATGATCCGGATAAAGTCGTTCCTTCGCCCGCGGAGCGGCGGTCCAGCGCGGCTTTCCTGATGCTTTGGTTCGTCCAAGCCGCCGGTTTCTTCGTCAATCGCCCGCGGCGACGGCATCGGCGTATAGTCGTATAGATGACGCCGCTGTCTCCGTAAGCCTGGGTATAACAGGTCGAGACACCCCGCAGCCGGCCTTGACCTTGACGCAGTGTTTCTCCAGCACTGCGCTATCGATGCCTTCCCGGAGCGCCTCCTGCATCCCGGCCCTCTCCAGCCAGGCTTGCGGAACGGCGTGCTGACGGACGGGCAGGGGACAACCCGGCAGGACCGAGGTCGCGCCGATCAGGATCAAACCGGGCGCGAGCCGGGATAGGAAAATTGTATTCCTTATGAGATTGTTGGCTGACATCCCGGTTCCCGGACGGGGCGTGGAAACCAGAACTCATCACGGGATGACCGGTTTGGTATGGCATTCGATGGAACACGCGGTGGTATTTACCAGGGAGTAACCCTCCGGCCTGCGGGGAATGGCCGCGCCACGGTTTCGTTCCGAGCCTGGCGTCGGAGCGTGTCGGAAAAAGATCCTGGCTGCCGCGCCGCCTCGCCCCATGAGTCTAGATCGAGCGTTTCGGCAATTCGCCGCGGATTTTCGTGGCTTTCCAGGTCGCCTTCGGGGCGGGCGGGTTCACGAAACGCGCTGAAAGTTTCGCCAACGGCGCTTCGAGTCGCAGGGGATTTTCGAGCTTGGCCGATACCCTGGCGTTGTCTTCGTTGTCCATCGAAATCCGTCGTCATCCACACCGAAGCGGCGCGGACGCACATTGAACCGCGCCGGTTTCCACGGAGACTGTTGATGTTGAGTCAGGCCGTCATGGCTGACCCTTTCTGTTGGCGATCATAGGCCTGTTCCAATTCCGCCGCCGGGAAGTTACCGATCGGCACCCGCAATCGGCCGCAACCGGCGGTGATTGAACCCGTCCACTCATTCGAGAGTGGCGTACTCGACCGCATCGAGATCACGCCAAGGTCCACGGTGATGAATGACCTCGGTCTTGTACAATCCGATGAAGGTCTCGGCCAAGGCGTTATCCTAGGAATCGCCGGCGCGGCCCACCGAAGGCAAGGTGCCCGCCTCGATAATGCAGCGGGCGAACACATCCACCACGAAGGCCGTATAGACGAAACCCGCCCAGGCCGCGACATACGTGAAATCGGCCACCCAAAGTTGATCAGGGCGGGTCGCCGCGAACTGCTGGTTCACCTGGTCGGCCGGAGGCTGGATATGATCGTCGCCGACGGTGGTCCGGCACTTCCCGCCACGCACCGTGCCCTTGAGACCCAGCGCGCATCAACCGCTCGACGGTGCACCGGGCCACCACGGTGCCTTCGCGTCCCAGTGCCGCCAGAGCTTGCGCGCGCCGTAGACCTGGAAGTTCTCCGCGTACACCCGCTGGATGTTCTCCGAGAGTTCGAGGTCGCGTCGTGTGCGGGCCGGCAGCCGGCTGGGGTCCGCTTGCCGCGCCGTGGGTTTGTAGGCGGTTCCTCCCGCTCCAGTTCCTGGATTCGCTCACGGCCGAACTGGTTAGGCCGCCCCGCTGCCCTTGATCGCATTCGGCTTGCCGCACCCATTTCCGTAGCGTCTCCGCCGCACAGCCGATCTTACCCGCGATCAGGCCGATCGCCGTCCACTGCAATTCATGCTCCCCTTGGTGTTCCAAAACCAAACGGACGGCTCACTCGCAAACTTCCGATGAAAACTTCGATGACTTTTACATGACTTCATACTCTCTAGAAATGGAGTCTTATATGGACGCCTCCCATCAGTGGCCGGCGTCGGCGTAATTCGGTGATCCACGGCCCGGGCTCCTTAGTGTGAGTCAGTACTACGCGCGCCGTGGATGAATAGCGTCCTCAGATAGCGGTCGCCTCTCTGGCTGATGCCGAGCAGCCGGACCCGCCCCCCGGTGCCGGTCTGCCGAGGCACCAGACCCAGCCAGGCGGCGAACTCCCGGCCCGACTTGGACGACTTGGGATTCCCCATCGCCGCTACGGCGGCAGTGGCCGTCAAGAGGCCCACTCCTGGAATCGCAGCGATGCGCTGGCAGGCCCGATCCTGCCGATTCCAGATTTTCAGCCGCTGCTCGATCTCATCAATCTGCCCATCCAACTGCTCAATCCGTTTTCACTGCTCGCGGAGTGTGTCGATGACCATCGCAGGCAGCCGGTCTGCCAGGCGCTGGAGCGCCTCGGCCAGACCCTTCCGCAGACCCGCTTTCCCCTGCGACATCACTTGCCGTATTCGGTCAGCAGTCCTCGCAGACCGTTGATCTCCGCCGTGCGGAATTTCACCAACTGCTGACGCACACGGTGCCGGGCCAGGAGGCTTGTTGCTCCTCGGTCTTCACCGCCACCGCCTTGATCCCTGGTTGCTGCATCGTCGTCCAGATCGCCCGCGCATCGTGCGCGTCGTTCTTGTTGCCGCCCACGAAGGGACGCACCGCCTTGGCCGGCAGGAGCTTCACCTAGTGGTCCAGCGCTATCAGCTGCCGTGCCCAGTGCTGGGACCCGCCACAGGCCTCCATGCCAATCAGGCAGGGCACGTGATTGGCAAAGTGCTCCTGAAACCGCTCCCGTTTGAGCTGCGGGCTCTTGAGTTCGCTCGTCTCCGGGTCCACCCAGTGCGGCTGAAACACCCGCCTGGCGATATCCACGCCGACAACTGTCTTGTTACCATTCATCTCGAACCCTCCGGTTTGCCAGTGAAGATTTTGGTATCTTCCATCTTGGGCACCTTGATGCCGTAGGCCCGTGAGGGTCCGCTCCCTCAAGTCCTCCCGAGCAAGATCTCCCCGTGCCGAGCGACCCTCGCGCCTACTCAGCGGGGGAGGCGTCCATTTCATTTCCGGAAAACCCGGGGCGGTTCATTAAATCGGACGAAAGTCATTCTTCGTTTGGTATTCAGCCAAGCGGTGAGGGACGCCTTAGGTTAAAGCCAAATGGAACAATTCAAATTCAGTCCAGTAAAGTAGCTTAAGTTATGAACTTGCCAGCCTGAAAGGGTTTGCAGCGAGCTAGCAGACGCAAGTGATAGCCGAAACTCACGCGAAGTCTAACGGTTGATTTTAAAGACTATTACTAATGACTAATGAGCCTGCGCCTGCTCGATTTAGTTTGAATTAAGTTCTAATTTCAAAAGATTAGGATGGGTAATTTGCCTTCCAATCAAATGGTAGGTGTATTTGATATTCGCCGTATTCTAACGTACGAGGATAAGCAGACTTGATGGCATTCTGAACAGACTGCGTATAACACTCACTATCTAATGTCGTTTCCCTAGTAACCACAAACTCAAAGAATTGTGATTCAATCATGTTAAGCACTCGCTGCTCATTCCAACGCCCAGTATGGGCTAGTTCAGTAAAGATAGCCGGTTCTATAGACACCTCCTTGCCAGCCTTAATTAAAAGAACCATATCATCGGAAAGAACAGGCCTGTTTGATGCATGTATCATGCTAAGCAGTTCTCTCATTTGCTGCTCCTTAACCGTGTTAACAGGTGCAATATAGCCTTTTGGTGCAAGCAGTACCTGATAAATTATTACCATTGGCAAGCCAATAGCAGCAGCAAATTGCAAAGGTTTTAACATATCAATTTCTGCCTGCACTATCAATTGTAGGGCGAGACAGACAAGAATGCCTATAAAAACACTCCATACGCACATCCATTCAATAAAATAATTAACGGAGGAGCCAAGTTTTGCAGTGTTTATTAGCATCACCGTCGTTATTATAAAGTAGAGTGTGAATGTCATTAATAATAGGGCAAATTTATTATTCCTAAGCTGCTGCTTTATAGAATTCAAGTCATCTAATTTGTAATTGGTTAAAATCCGCCACCAACCAATAACCAATGCAAATATTACTAGCAGAAGATAGATCCAATGTTTCTCTACCCCCCATTTTTGAGCAATGGCTTGAGCTAGGCTAAATCGATTGATATTATACAGTATGAGATGGCGTAGAAATCCACCATCAGTTTTCCACATTAAATATAGCAATATAGCCATACTGACTACGAAGCCGAGGCATATTGCTTTAAGGGTTTGTTTTGGATTATTTAGTAACAATATGCTCAGGGTAGCCACTGGTGCAGCAAGCAATGTCTGCTTGGTATAAATAGCTGCAACAAAAGCCAAAACCGCGAAGTATAATGATCGGGGTTGTTTGATAGACTGAAGAGCCAAGTATACGCCGAGAAAACTAAATGCGATCCCCAGCATATCGACCCGCATCTTCGGCGACCAATAAATGACCGGCACGTAAGTAAAGATAGTGAGTGCCGCGATCGCAGCGGCTATCAGACGAACGTGTCTATCCGCTATATCTCTTGCTCCCTGAAAGGTTATGGCAAAAATCAGTATTGCAATTGCTAATGTTGATAATACTGATAGCCCGCGCCCTGTTGATAAATAATCAAATCCGAGGAAGGCTACAGCGCGTACTGCAAGATGATAAATAGGTGGATAATGAAATACGATGAAAGGATAGTTGTTTATATCGCCATACATCCTCTCGCTTGGAATTAATAATGCTTGTTGCCATATGATACCTTCGCCATAGTCGAGTTCAAATGGGTAGGTTATTGCTGTTACCGCATAGACAACATAGCTGCCGAAACGACGCATTAATAAAGCCAGCAATACCAAGCTCAAGGAAATGCCGATGTACCGAGCTATCGGTAAAGAGAGGACGGGTTTTGCATCCAATTGCATAAGTTTTTCTCCATAAGTAAAACCATCTTCCCTCAAAGATTAGTTTTCGGCTCGTGAACCACCCAATCGGCTGAACGGAACCGCTGATACAACCCTTTATCCTTAGGCCGTTCGGGGAGATACTCGCACCAGAATTGTATACTCTTTTTAAGTTATCAAAGTCATGCGATGCGAAAAGGCTTAAAAGCGGAGTGGCCAGTGCGCAAAACTGAGAGTCGATAGTACCTAAATCTTATTCTGAGCAGAACTCAATACAAATACCATATAAAAACTATATTGCTGTTATGAATGCATATCGGTTAGGTTCTGGGTGCGTCTAAAGAGATACCACCACTCGGATTCCGCCACCAATTTGAATCGTTGATGTAGCGCGGGTTCATAAATTCTATAAAATCCATCATAACAAATATCATCTAAGGCATGCCGCTTGGGGACCATGACAATGTCTGTGTTTCCAAAATAGTTCTCATCCGATGGTCTGTGAATATCATCCAGGGTAAATTTATAAGCAACGGCAGCTATACCTCCAAGCGGCGGTTTTCGACCCAGGGCATAAGGAAATGGATTTGCCATGTCCATGGTGAGAATCGTCTCCTCAGGCTTGGAAACTTTTTTTAGTAGAGCTATGCCGTCATTGACATAGGTCGTGTACATTCTTCCATTACTCTTGGGATCGGCGCCGTCGTAGAGAAGAAGCGAAGCTAGACGAGGTTCGGTAAATCGTACCGGCGGGGAATAAGCGTGTACTTTCGACAGTGCGCCGTAGGTCAAACCTAACAGATCATGACTGAATAGAGGTAAAAACAGACTTCCTCCCAGCCCAAGTACGGCTAGAGAATAAGGTAACGCAAAAGCACGATTCTGGAGTTGATTTTTCCGAAAGTATGTTACGGCCTTGTTCACGGTCAAAAGCGCAAAAATCGCAACTAGTGGTAACTCGCCCCATTGGGCATTTGTGCATCTTATGCAAATATCAATGAAGAATACCAGTATTCCCAATAGTACGATCCGAATGTCAACCGCGATAGGCTTTTCTTCTTCGGTTTTCATGTTTCCTGCAATACCAAGGGATATAACTATTAATAAATAAGAGATATTATTCAAGGCAATCCGTTTGAATTCGTTAAACGATAAACTTTGAGATCTGGCTCCGGCCGCCATTTGCAAATCACCAACCATAGCTCTGATATCAAACCGAAGATAGGCAAGCAATATAAATAGAATTAACGAGAAGCCGAAGATTAGGCCAAGAATACGGGATCGGTGCCAACCAAAGAATACAATTGAGGCAAGGATTAATGGAAGTGAGGCAAAAAAATAGCTTGCCTTTAGGAATAAGGCCAAACCTGCAGCAACACCTGATGAAATGCCGCCGAGATATTTTTCGGTTTCTTGTCGTGGATCTTCGATTGGCTGGAAGGCCTCCAGCATGATAATACCTAGTAGCGCATAGCCATAGCGGTTATATGTCATGGCATGGCTTGACTCGAAGGACGATGTTCCTAATACATACGGCGCTACGATTAGTGTTACCATAAACAAACACAGCAGTAATCGAGGAAATTCCTCAAAGCGGCCGCGACTAACGCGATAGCACCAGAGGCCAACAAGCAAGCCGAAAAGAGCATTGCCATAACCGACTCCATCGGCTGAGTAATCAGATATATTTAACCCTAAGCCGACGATTAAGAAAGTCAAAGGCCCCCAAGCGCTGGTATAATCAATATGGGGATGTTGGCCGTTCACCACTCGCCAGCCATTATCTAGCAAAATAAAGATATCGTGGCCGAATAACCGGGTCGGAACGGCGCCAATAAAGGCGGTTGTACCGCAGATCAAGAGCAAGCCGCTCAGGAAAATCGCATATCTTAGAAGAGCAGTGGTATTGGAATATTCGCTCCAGAAGCAAAGTAGGCGTTCAACTCTGCTTAACGAAACAGCATGCATTCTGCAAAAGATAGAATCCAATCCGAAAGCAGAGCGCACAATTTCAGAACTGCGGGTTAATTGATCGTTAGACATAGAGTACTAGTTCTAGCTGTTGTTATTTTGGCTTGGCTCGCAGCAACATCTGCTTGCCAAGCGGCCTGATTGGTAATCCCAAGTAAGTCCGGATCAACAATGGCGATACTGGCATCCGTGACTTGATGGTCAATGGCAGAAAACGTGGCTTAATTTCAATCACTTCATAATTATGGGCCGCAAGAAAGTCGCTCATGCTGATATGGGAGTAGATTGAGGTGTGAGTATAGTCATCGAAGTACTCCCGATAGGCATATCGGTAATTCGGCTGCAAAATGGTGAGCGTGCCGCGTGGGCTTAGTTTACTTCGCAAACCCTCCAGCACGGTGTGAAAATCCGTCTGCGAGATGTGCTCAAACAGATTGCTCGCGAAGGCGAAATCGACAGCGCCATCGTCCAGAAAGTCGAGATCGGTGACGCAGCCGACCACGGCCTCCACGCCAGGGTCTAAGAACCGTTGAAATTCGGGCCACCAATCAAGCGCGATACGCCGTTTCGCCACCACGTGATTGATGAAATTGCCGTAACCGCAGCCGAGGTCCAGTACACAATCCTCGGGAGATACCAGCTTGCTGAAGTAAAAGCGCCAAAGGCTTTGCCACACTACATCGCGCTTAGGATCGGCCGTTAACCGGGATGTGTGGTAGCCGTCGCTCATCGTCGAGCGGGCTTCCAGCCGAAGACAAGCCCAATAATCATCCGGCAGCCCACCCTAAGCGCACGCCGATTGTTTGTATTGCCGCCTTTACTAACGCCGACCCGCGGATGAAAGGTGATCGGGCACTCCACCACGGAAAGCCCTCGATCCAGGGCGGTATCCAGAAAATGTGCATTGAACTCCAGGTTTACGGCGGGATTTAATCGTGGCAACAAAGATTGAAGCGTATGTTTCCAGCACAACTTATAGGTGGTTCCTACATCAGTGAAGGTGCCCTTCCCGATGTGCTTGGCCTCAAGGAGCTTGGCGACGAAAAAATTTCCGTAGTACATGAAAGTGCTGAGTTGAGTTTTGCGCTGCCGCAATTGCTCGACGATCCGTGTGCCGTTGACGATGTCGGCGTGGACCGCGTAGGCCAGGAACTTATCGATATCGTAGGCCCGAAAGGTTAAATCGCCCTCGCATAGAACGATGAGATCGACGTCGTCATATTTGAGCGCCTCGCTTAAGCAGCGATATACGCAATTGCCATAGCCGGGGCGGGTTTCGTTGACCGCGATTGCTCCCGCTTCCAGCGCCCGCTGCAAGGTGTCGTCGGTGCTGTTGTTGCTGACTACGATCACCCGCCTGACGAGCGGGTGCCCGAAAAAATCTTCTACGGCACGCCCAATGCTTTCTTCGTCATTGTAGGCTGTCAACGTCACGGTCACATGGCGATTCTCGATGGGAACAAACCGCACGATCCGATGCTGCCGTTTTAACCCAAGTAAGAAAAAGAGGTCGCTAAAAGCGAATACGATTCCCAGCATGATGGGGATTCCGCTGTACCAGACGATCCGCTCGTTGATGGGCAGCAATACTTCGTTTAGCCCGAGTAGGTAGCGGGGCACCACCATGGCGACGCCGAGCAGGTACAGAGCGATGCCGAAGCAGAAAAAGAAGACGCCGTAGAAAAGCAGCGGGATACGCTTTACAAGTTCGATACCACGCTGCTTGGCGATCGGGGATGATACTGGAAGAAGATTCATCGTCGCGGATCTCCTTATCCAATCGACATGGGTGGGGCCAATTCCTAAACCCTGGATAACCCGGGTCAGCAGTGCTCCTCCTTGGAAAATAGAACTCATCCGTAGCCTAGTTGTCAAGTCATGGATAGGGAGAGTTTTTTGGTGGGGTGGTTCGTAAAGTTGAACTTTGGATTAAGGTTAATTCCATTCGATAGGCCTTCTACGATCAGGTGTCCGGCGTTAGGAGGCGCAAAGGGTTATCGTGACTCCGTTCCACTAATCTCATAGCTTCCGCATGCGCTTCAGAAGACCCGTGAAACCTCCTGTCGCAAGCTCCAGACCGCGCGGGCGCAACGCCATCGTGTACAATCCAGGGCTATTCGATCCGGCGGGTTCTCCAAATTCCACCATGCTGTCCTTCCTCCGACTGCTGAAGCAACGCTACGAAGGCGTGCTGCGCCACCTGTCCGGCGAGGATACGCCGCTTCGGCACCGCTGGCGCAGGAATTTGCTGTCGCTAATGTTCGCCGAGGCTTTTCTAGAAAAAGGCGAGCTCAATCAAGACACTCCCCAGCATCCTCTGCAAATCGCCGTCCTCGGGCCGACTCAAGCGGGCAAGAGTTCGGTCATCAATTGGCTGCTGGACCGCGATTTGGCCGAGGTCAGTCCGCTCGCGGGCTTCACCGTACATCCGCAAGGATTCGCGGTGGATGTGAAATCCACGGAGCTCGATTGGATCGGCGGCTATTTCCGCCAATACCGCCGCTGCCGCCGCGACGAATTGCCGATCGGCCGCTATGACTGCTTTCTGCTGGAAGAGACCGGACCGCTCGAGCGCCGAAGCCCATTGCAGGGCGCCGTGCTGTGGGATACGCCGGATTTCGATTCCGTCGATGCCGAGGCTTATAAACAGGCGGTGCTGCGGGTGGCCGCGCTGGCGGATGTGGTGCTGTTGATCCTGAGCAAGGACAAGTACGCGGACCTGTCGGTCTGGGAACTGGCCAATCTACTGGCGCCCTTGGGTCAGCCGACGCTGATTTGTCTCAACAAGATCGATCCGCCTTCCTTTCCAAGGCTTGCCGATTCCTTGCGGGAGAAATGGCGCTCAACCCGCGAGGATCCGCCACCGGCCATCGTGCCCATTCCCTATGTGGAAACAGCGGACGGATTAGCCGGTCTTGGCAAAGAGCGCGATGCCCTGCTGAGCGAACTCGATCACGCGCGCCGCGCCGTCAACCGTAAACGGCACGCCGGCTACGCCCGTCGACTGCTGGCCGCTCACTGGCCGGGCTGGGTGGAACCGGTCAAGGCGGAGCACGAATTCCAGGCGGAATGGCAGAGCCTGGTGGATGAGGCGGTGCGGGACAGCCTGAAACTCTACCAGCGAGACTATCTCGACCATCCCCGTCATTACGAGACGTTTCAGCGGGCGCTGGCGGAGCTGCTGACCCTGCTGGAAATCCCGGGGCTGGGAGGCGCTCTATTGACGGCTCGCCGGATTGTGACCTGGCCTTTGCGGCAACTCGTCAAGCTGGGCCAAACTGTCGGGGGGCAGGGTAGGGGACCGGCTGACGGGACCGAAGCGGCGATCCTGCGCCAGGCCGCAGAGCACCTCCTCGTCCGACTTGGCGAGATTCTTCTGCGGCGGCGGGACGATAGCGCCACGGAGCAGCATTGGTGGGGCGAACTCGCGAGCCTGTTCCGGGGCGATAAACCGGTGCTGATCCAGCGCTTCGAGGCTGCAGTCGAAACTTACCTGCGCGGCTTTCAGCCGGAGATCGAGACAACGGCGAACCGGCTCTACGACCATCTGCGGGATCATCCGGCGGTGCTGAACGGGCTCCGCGCCACTCGCGCCACCACCGATGCCGCGGCTTTGGCCATGGCTCTGCACACGGGCGGCATCGGCGTGCAGGATTTCATCATTGCCCCGGCCATGCTGTCGCTGACGTCGATGCTGACCGAAGGTGCGCTAGGCCGATACATGGACAAGGCGTCTGCGGATCTCAAGCGGAAACAGATGGCGGCGGTGGAAAAGTTGTTCCGGGAGACGGTCCGCGCGCCCTTGATCCGGCTGCCAGGCCGGCTGGACCCCGCACGCCGGCTCGACATTCCTCCGGAAACTCTGCAAGCCGCCGAGGCCCAGCTGAGCTGACCCATGCAGCCGACTTTCGACCAGCTCCTGAAGAGCGCCAAGCATTGGGCGGAACGCGCCGCCGCCGAGCACTGGCTCACGCTCCACGAGACTCGCGCCTTGGCGGAATTGGAGAATCGCACTCCGGCCTCTTTGTTCGAGGCCGGCACCCACAGGCCTCTGGTCGCGGCGTTTTTCGGCGGCACGGGAGTCGGCAAGAGCACGTTGCTGAACCGCTTGGCGGGCCAGCGCATCGCCCGGACCGGTGTGGAACGGCCCACCTCGCGGGAGGTGTCGGTCTATCTCCATGAATCGGTACAGCTCCGCAATCTGCCGAAGCAGTTCCCCCTGGAGCGGGTGCGTATCGCCTATCACCACGATGAACGCGTGCGGCAGGTGCTATGGATCGACATGCCCGACATCGACAGCATCGAGCAGCACAACCGGGAACTGGTTCTGGAATGGCTGCCTCACGTGGACGTGTTGATCTACGTGGTCAGTCCGGAACGCTATCGGGACGACAAAGGTTGGCGACTATTGCAAGCCCATGGCGGAGAGCATGCCTGGCTGTTCGGCATCAATCAGTGGGACCGCGGCCATCCCGCCCAGTACGAGGATTTCGCCCAGCTGCTGGTCAAGGCGGGCTTTCGCGATCCCGTCATTCTCCGCACCGACAGCCGCGAAAACGCCGTGGCGCGCAAGGACGACGACTTCGAACGGCTGCAAGGCTTCTTGCAGGAAATGGCCGACCGGCATGTGATTCGCCAGCTGGAACTCCGGGCGGAAGCCGTGCGCCTGGAAGGCTTGCGATCCGCGCTTTTAGCTTGCCTGGACAAGCTGGGGGATGAGCGCGGCTATGAGGCGCTTCGGAAGGACTGGAACTACATTTGGGAAGACACCCGCGCCGACCTCCTCAAGGGACTTGAATGGCCCATTCAAAGCGTGGCGCGGGCTTTCGTCGGACACGAGGCGAATCCCTTGCGCCGCTCCATCGATCTAACCCGCGATTCCGTCGCGGAGACCAGGACAGAGCGCTCCGAGCCGCACTCCGTGCTGTGGGACGAATGGGCGCAGAGCCGTCTTCGGGATGCCTTGGATCGGCTGGTGGTGGAGGCCGGCGACCGAGGACTCCCCGCCCTGCCTCTGAAGGAAGAGCTGGACCGGTTACATCGAGAGGCGGGACGGACAGTGCTCAACGAAGGGCAGCTTTCCCTGCGGCAAGCCCTCGCCAATCCGGGCAACGCCGTTCAGCGGCTGGCCTTGAAGATCTCCGGAACGCTGTCGGTGATCCTGCCCTTGGCGGCAATCGTCTGGGCTTCCTACCGGGTGGTGAAAGGCTATTACGAAAGCGCTTTGCAGCACCTCGCCTATCTAGGTACGGATTTCGCCATCCACAGCACCCTATTGATCGCGCTATCCTGGCTGCTGCCATTTTTCGTCTATCGAAAGCTGAAGCCTTCGGCGGAACGTACGGCCATCAAGGGTTTGCGCGCGGGCATCAGCTCGGCGCTCGACAAGATCGGTGAACAGGTGGCCCATTTGATCGTGCAGGCGGAGCACAGGCGGCAGGAAGTGGTGGCCGAAGGGCGCCGCATCGAACGGCTCGCCGCTACGGCAACCGGGTCCGCTACCTACGAGGGCGTGGGGCTGCTCGAACGGGTGTTGCCGATGTCCACCGCAATTTCACTGAGCCACCAGGACGCCAACGAGGCTCACTCGATCAAATCGAAGTAACTTTTGTCGACGCCGCATTCGGGGCAAACCCAGTCGTCCGGAATATCTTCCCAGCGGGTGCCCGGTGCGATGCCGGAATCAGGATCGCCCAGTTCCTCGTCGTAGATGTAACCACAGGCGGCGCAAAGGAATTTTTTATATTGAGTCATTCTCTCCAGGATCTCCGTAGTTTTATTCTTAGAGGAGCGGTTGCCTGAGCGGACTGGAATTCACGTCCCCCGGCAACCGGATCAGGGGAATTTATTCCGCCAAGGCGTCCAGATATTTTTCCGCATCGAGCGCGGCCATGCAGCCCGAGCCGGCGGAGGTCACTGCTTGGCGGTAGACCGAATCGGCCACGTCGCCCGCCGCGAACACGCCCGGGACGCTCGTCGCGGTCGCGTTTCCGGTAAGACCGCTTTTGACCAGAATATAGCCGTCGCGCATTTCCAATTGATTGGCGAAGATTTCCGTGTTTGGACTGTGGCCGATGGCGATGAACACTCCGTCCACCGCCAGCTGCTTGGTGCTGCCGTCCTGTACGCTCTTGATGCGAAGTCCCGTCACGCCCGTATCATCGCCCAATACCTCGTCCACTACATGGTTCCATTCGATGCCGATGTTGCCGTTCCGGGCCCTTTCGAGGAGTTTTTCGGACAGAATTTTTTCCGACCGGAACTTGTCGCGCCGATGCACTACGGTGACATGGGCCGCGATGTTGGAAAGGTAGAGGGCTTCCTCCACTGCCGTGTTGCCGCCGCCGATGACGGCCACGTTCTTGTGGCGATAGAAAAAGCCATCGCAAGTGGCGCAGGCGGATACGCCGCGGCCCTTGAACGCCTCCTCGGAAGGGAGCCCCAGGTAGCGGGCGGAGGCGCCGGTGGCTATGATGAGGGCGTCGGCGGTATAGACGCCGGAGTCGCCAGTCAGCCGGAATGGCCGGGTGGAAAGATCGGCGGTGTGGACGTGATCGAAGATGATTTCGGTCTCGAACCGCTCGGCATGACGCTTCATCCGTTCCATGAGCTCGGGGCCCTGGACGCCTTCGGGATCGCCCGGCCAATTGTCCACGTCGGTGGTGGTGGTCAACTGGCCCCCCATTTGGATTCCGGTCACCAGGACTGGCTTAAGATTCGCCCGTCCCGCGTACACGGCGGCGCTGTATCCGGCCGGTCCCGATCCTAGGATCAACAAACGGCTGTGTTTTGGTTCGGTCATGTCGTTCCTCAATGGCTGGTTTCAAGGCGTACCCGGCGGCTGCGCGGGACCCAACGAATGTCTGACGCGCCGCGAAAGATGCAGGACAGGATAGCCACACTTAGTGTAACGGTCGAGTCTCGGGGAATGAAAAGCAAAGACGGGACCGCGGTTTTCTGTGACCCAATATGGCGATGTTTGTTTCCACCTCAAGAGCTAGTCTTGAATAAACGGTCTCGATTTTGAACAATACCTCGCGTTTTCATTATTCTTTGGGGCGGATTTTGGCTGAATTCTACAAAAAGTCCTCGATGGGTCAGGACCTCGGCATCGTCCTCGTTCGAGGACTGCGCGAATCGGCATTTCTATTGTATCTAGCAGTCTCTCTGTTCTTTTTGATCGCGCTGGTCACTTTTGATCTGGAGGACGCTGGCTGGACTCACGGCGGGACCGGCCGGGTCATCGCCAATGCCGGCGGGCGGGTGGGCGCCTGGCTGGCGGATTTCTTTCTGTCCCTGTTCGGTGCCACCGCCTTCCTGTTCCCTTTCCTCCTAGCCGGCTATGGCTATTCCATTTTTCAGGGCCGAACCGCCGGTCCGGCCAGTATCCTCGACACCAGTTTGCGCTGGATCGGCTTCGGTGTCGCCATGGCCGCGGGCGCGGCGCTTACCGATATCCACATTGTCCGGCCGCCTCTGGCCTTGCCGGAAACCAGTGGTGGCCTGCTCGGACAATATGCCGCGTCCCTGCTGGCCGGCTCCTTCGGCGCGACCGGAGCGACCATCTTGTTGTCCGCCCTGTTTTTGGCCGGCGTTTCCCTTTATACGGGACTGTCCTGGGTAGGGCTGGTGGATGGCCTCGGGCGGACCGGCCTCATCGTGTTGAACGCTTTTCTCACCTTGCCGCGAATATGGGGGAGCAAGCCCGCCGCGGCGCCCCGGGAACGCGGATCGGACAAGCCGTCCGAAGGCGTCTCCAGGGATGGGGCGAAGGTCAAGCGCCTCGAGCCCGCCGCCAAGAGGAAGCCTCCGACCGGGGAGCCGTCGCCGCCTCCTCCGGCCAAGGCTCCACCCATCGTCAATCCGCTCGGCGGCAAGGCCAAAAAACCATCCAAGCCAACGGAGCTTCCCCTCCTCAATGCCGGCGAGCTGCCGTCCCTCGATCTCCTCAATGATTCCGCCCCGAAGATCAAGGGCTATTCCAAGGCGGCGCTGGAGGACATGTCCCGGCAGCTTGAGGAGATATTGGCGGATTTCGGCGTGGAGGTGCAGGTGACGGAAGTGCATCCGGGCCCGGTGATCACCCGTTTCGAAGTCCAGCCCGCGCCCGGGGTCAAGGTCAGCCGGATCAGCGGACTGGCGAAGGATCTGGCGCGGACCCTGTCAGTTACCAGCGTCCGGGTCGTCGAGATCATTCCCGGCAAGACCGTGATCGGCCTCGAAATTCCCAACGAGGAGCGGGAGATGGTTCTGCTCCACTCGGTGCTGGCTTCGGAGGCTTACGCGCATAGCCACTCGCCGCTCATTCTGGTGCTGGGCAAGGACATCGGCGGTCAACCCGTCGTGGCCAACCTCGCCCGCATGCCGCACCTTCTGGTGGCCGGCACGACCGGCTCGGGCAAATCGGTCGCCGTCAACGTCATGATTCTCAGCATGCTCTACAAGGCGCGCCCGGATGAGGTGCGCATGATCATGATCGATCCCAAGATGCTGGAACTGTCCATCTACGAGGGCATTCCCCATCTCCTGACGCCGGTGGTCACCGACATGAAGGAGGCCGCCAACGCGCTCCGCTGGTGCGTCGCCGAGATGGAGCGGCGCTACAAGCTGATGTCGCTGATGGGCGTGCGGAACCTCTCGGGCTTCAACCAGAAGATCGCGGAGGCCTTGGAGGCCGGCGAACCCTTGCACGATCCCCTCTGGTCGCCCGACCTGGCTTTGGAAGGGGAGGAGCCGCCGGTGCTCGAACCGCTGCCCTTCATCGTCATCGTCATCGACGAACTGGCGGACATGATGATGATCGTGGGCAAGAAGGTGGAGGAGCTGATCGCCCGCTTGGCGCAAAAGGCGCGCGCCGCCGGGCTGCACCTGATTTTGGCGACCCAGAGGCCCTCGGTCGATGTCATCACCGGCCTCATCAAGGCCAATATCCCCACCCGCATCGCGTTCCAGGTGTCGTCCAAGATCGATTCGCGCACCATCATCGATCAGGGCGGGGCCGAATCCTTGCTCGGCAACGGCGACATGCTCTACCTGCCTCCCGGCACGGGGCTGCCCATGCGCGCGCATGGCGCGTTCGTATCCGACCGGGAAGTGCACAACGTGGTGGAGTTTCTGAAACGTACCGGCCCGGTCCGCTATGTCGACGAGATCACCAAGTTCTCCGAGGAAGGCGGCGACTTTTCGGGGTTCAAGGCCAGTGGAGGCGGGGAGGGCGGCGAGGAATCGGACCCGCTGTACGACGAGGCGGTGCGTTTCGTTACCGAATCCCGCAAGGCCTCCATTTCCAGCGTGCAGCGCAAGCTCAAGGTGGGCTACAACCGCGCCGCGCGCATGATCGAGGATATGGAAAAAGCCGGCATCGTCGGCCCTGCGGAAACCAACGGCAGCCGCGAGGTGCTCGCCCCTCCACCCCCGGATTGACTCCGGAAGGGAACGATTTTTTCGTCCATGGCTACGTCATACGACGATCTTGGCAGGTACTTCGCTTGCTCTTGCAGTCGGCGCTTCCTGGCGAGCCGCGCCTGGAGTCATCAGCCAGAGTCGATGAATTCCATCCATTGTCTTACCGCGCTTTTGCCCTGAATTCTCGGGCTTCGGCTACCCGCCGGGCTTTCGATGTCTGAAAAGATCGGCGCCCCTCCTGTATGAGGACCCGGGCTGCTTCCAGGTTCCTGGAGTTGGGCGCTTTAATATATACCTTATCTCGCCCTCTTCGCCGGAGGTCTTTGGCGGGTACGGAGGGCCTTTTGAGGGTCGTGTCGCTGGACCTGCGTCTTGATTCCTCGGCGCGACACCGCCTAGGCGGGAAGGCTGGAATCGCCCTCTACATTCTGCCGCCGCCAAACGGCATGCCCCGCCCCATGTTGCCTTTTAGGCCGCGCATGACGTTCAACAGATTGCCCTTCTTGAACTTCTTCATCATCTTCTGCATCTGATCGTATTGCTTCAGGAGCTTGTTCACGTCCTGGATATCGGTTCCGGACCCCTTGGCGATGCGCTGTTTGCGCGAATTGTTGAGAAGGTCAGGAAACTGGCGCTCCTGGCGGGTCATGGAGTTGATGATGACGATCTGCTGGAGCCATTCCTTGTCGTTGAGCTTGTCCTTGACGTGCTGAGGCACGGTGGCGACTCCAGGCAATTTGTCCAGCATGGCGGAAATGCCGCCCATGCTCTTGAGCTGCTGCAATTGGTCGTAGTAGTCGTTCAGATCGAAGGACTTGCCTTTTTGAATTTTCTTGACCAGCTTCTCGGCCTTGGCCTTGTCGATATTGCGCTCCGCTTCTTCGATCAGCGACAGCATATCGCCCATGCCGAGTATCCGGGAAGCGATGCGATCCGGATGGAAGCGCTCCAAAGCGCCGGTCTTTTCGCCGACCCCTAGGAACTTGATCGGCTTGCCGGTGATGTGGCGCACCGAAAGCGCGGCGCCGCCACGGGCGTCGCCGTCGGTCTTGGTGAGGATCACCCCGGTGAGGGGCAGGGCGTCGCCGAAGGCCTTGGCCGTGTTGGCCGCGTCCTGGCCGGTCATGGAATCCACGACGAACAGGGTTTCGATGGGCTTGATGGCGGCATGAAGCTGCTTGATCTCTTCCATCATCTCGTCGTCGATATGGAGACGGCCGGCGGTGTCGATGATGACCACATCCTTGTATTTCTTGCGGGCGTACTCCAAGGCGGCCTTGGCGATATCCACCGGCCGCTGCGAGGGATCGCTCGGGAAGAAGTCGGCGCCCACCTCGGCGGCCAGCGTCTGCAGCTGCTCGATGGCGGCGGGCCGGTACACGTCGGCGCTGGCGACGACCACCGAGCGGCGTTCGTTCTCCTTGAGCCAGCGCGCCAGTTTGGCGACCGTGGTGGTCTTGCCGGAACCCTGGAGACCGGCCATGAGGATGGTGGCGGGCGGCTGGGTGGCGAGGCTGAGCTTTTCGTTGGCCTTGCCCATCACGGCGACCAGTTCCTCGTTGACGATCTTGATGAAGGCCTGGCCCGGCGTCAGGCTGCTCTGCACATCCTGCCCCAAGGCGCGGTCCTTGACGTGTTCGATGAAATCCTTGACCACCGGCAAGGCCACGTCGGCCTCCAAGAGAGCCATGCGCACTTCGCGCAGGGTGTCCTGGATGTTGCTTTCGGTCAGACGGCCTTGGCCGCGGATTTTCTTGAGAGATGAGGTTAAACGTTCAGTGAGATTGTCAAACATGGCTTTGCATCCTGGAAACAGGCGAGGGCGCCCGGTTGCTTCATCTTATGGGAGCATTATGCCAGACTAGTTTCCGGAGGACATGTTCAATGTATTCAACGCTGTTCGGCAGCCTGGCGCTTCCGGCCTATATCGCGGCCGCCGTCGTGATGTTCCGCTCCTTGAGGTCCGAGTACGGGACGACGCCGGAACTGTCGGGAGCCCGCCGTGTCAAGACCTTATCCATCGCCTGGCTGGCGGCGATCCTGCATGCTCTGGCCTTGTTCAGCCTGTACACCACGGGCGGCCTGAATTTCAGCTTCCTGGGCGCCTTGTCGACGGTCGCCTGGCTCATCGCCGCCATCGTGCTTTTGGCGGCGCTCTTCAAGCCCATAGACAAGCTCGGTCTGGTGGTATTTCCCTTGGCCGCCGTCATCCTGCTCCTGAAGCTGCTGGTGCCCGAAGAGCCTCATCTGGTGCGCGACCACTCCTGGCCGATGGCTGCCCATATCCTTGCGTCGGTGCTTGCCTACAGTTTCTTGAACATCGCCGCCATCCAGGCGGTGCTGCTGGCCGTGCAGGACTGGTGTCTCCGCCGGCGTCACGCCGGCGGAATCCTGGTGCGCTCGCTGCCGCCCTTGCAGACCATGGAAGCCTTGCTGTTTCAACTGATCGGCGCCGGCTTCGTGCTGCTCAGCGTGTCGCTGATCACGGGGTTTCTGTTTTTGGAGAACATGTTCGCTCAGCATTTGGCGCATAAGACGGTCTTGTCGATCCTGGCCTGGTGTGTTTTCGCGGTTTTGCTGTTTGGACGAGTTCGCTCCGGCTGGCGGGGACAGATCGCCATCCGCTGGACCCTTGGAGGATTCCTGTCGCTGATGCTCGCCTACTTCGGAAGCAAAATGGTTCTGGAATGGATTCTGGGCCGAACCTAGATATTGAAAGCGATCGGTGTCATCCCCTCTCGAGGCGGCGTTCCCGACGGGCGGGCCGTGCGGATCATCTTCTCAGAATCCGAGGCCGAGTTCTTTCAATTCCTTGAGCAGGGGATCCCAGGTCTCCCAAGGGATGGCCCTGAATCCCGCAAGCACCGCGAAGCCGAGAAACATGAGGCCGCCGGCCTTGTGCAACGTGCGTTGTGGGAGCTTTTGCAGAATCGTCCGTCCGGCCCAAATGCCGAAGGCGGACGTGGCCGCCAGCGCGAGCGTCGCGCCCAGCCAGACCGGAATGGAGGGTTCGGCGGCACTCAATCCGGCCACGGCGATCTGGGTCTTGTCGCCGAATTCCGCGAGGAAGATCATCAGAAACGTGGTCGCGAAAAGATTACGGCCGGTCCTTCTCTCGGACGCGGCGACTTCCTCTTCCGCGCCGGTCATCAGCGCATGGATTCCGAAGATGGCGAACAAGACCGCGACGGCGAGGGCGACGGCAGGTTCCGGCAGCCAGCGACCTACCGTCGCGCCGAACGCCACGGCGATGCCGTTGAGCAGGGCGAACGCCGCCAGGGCTCCCCACCAGACCGGCCAGTGCCGGTGCCGAGCGGCGAGCGCCATGCACACCAGTTGGCTCTTGTCGCCGAACTCCGCCGCGGCGATCAAGGTGAAGGTAGTCGCCGACGCCAGCCAGCTGCGGGTCCAATCGACGGCGGGAAGGGCTCGATCCACCCAGGCGGAGGCTTCGGCGATGAAATTGCAGGCCATGAAAACTTGAATAACGATGGGTTTTTCTGAACTGTGGCGCCGGCGCGCCGGTTTCGGCGGCCCGCGGACCCACGAGGAATTATACCCTGCCAGCCTCGAAGCCTCCGACCGGGACATGTTTCGTGGCTCGCCGTGGCCCCGGCGCGGATCGTTCTTGTTGTAGAATGTCTCGGCTCATCGGAGTTAATTGATGCATATCTTGTTGAGTAACGACGACGGCTACTCCGCGGAAGGCTTGATCGCTTTGGCGAACGCGCTTCGGCCGCTGGCGGAAATCACGGTGGTGGCGCCCGAACGCAACCGGAGCGGAGCCAGCAATTCCCTGACCCTGGACAGGCCGTTGCGCATCAGCAAGGCCGAGAACGGTTTCATCAAGGTCGACGGCACGCCCACCGACTGTGTGCATCTCGCCATCACCGGGCTCTTGGACCAGGAGCCGGACATGGTCTTCGCCGGCATCAATCATGGCGCCAATCTGGGCGACGACGTCATCTATTCCGGTACCGTGGCCGCCGCGACCGAAGGCCGCTTCCTGGGCCTGCCCGCCGTCGCCATCTCGCTGGCCTCCGGCGTTCCCCGGCACTTCGATACGGCGGCCCGGGTCGCCGTGGCCTTGCTGGCGCGGATCCGCGAGCAGCCCCTACCCGCCGATACCATCCTCAACGTCAATGTGCCCGACGTTCACTTCGACGAACTCCGCGGCTTCCAATCCAGCCGGCTGGGGCAGAGGCACAAGGCCGAGCCCGTCATCCGGGCCACCGATCCACGCGGCCGGGACATCTATTGGGTGGGCGCCGCCGGTCCGGAACAGGACGCGGGTCCCGGCACGGATTTCCATGCGATCCGCAACGGCTATGTCGCCGTCACGCCGCTACAGATCGATTTGACGCGCTACGAGCGTATCCAGATGCTGGCCGACTGGCTGCCGCGGGAGATCGCCACATGAACCGCCGGCTCCAGGGCGTCGGCATGACCTCCCGCAGGACCCGCGAACGCATGATCAACCGCCTCCAGGAGCAAGGCATCGCCAATCCGGCGGTGCTCCAGACCATGCTGGATACGCCCCGCCACATCTTCGTCGAGGACGCCTTCGCCAGCCGCGCCTACGAAGACACGGCCCTGCCGATCGGCTTCAATCAAACCATCTCCCAGCCCTACATCGTCGCGCGGATGACCGAGCTGCTGCTGGAAAGAGGGCCTTTGGACAAAGTGCTGGAAGTCGGCACCGGTTCGGGCTACCAGACCGCCATACTGGCCCAGCTGGTCAAGCGGGTCCATTCGGTGGAGCGCATCTATCCCCTGCAACAGCGGGCCCGCCGCTGCCTCCAGGACCTGCGGCTTAGGAACGTGCGGCTGAAGCACACCGACGGCGGTTGGGGCTGGGAGGAATACGCGCCCTACGATGGCATCCTGGTCACCGCCGCGCCTCCCGAAGTGCCCGAGCCGCTGCTCGCGCAGATGGCCCGCCGCAGCATCCTGGTCATCCCGGTAGGCGATGGGCGCGCCCAGACCCTAATGCGGATCACCCGCACCGAGGTCGGCTATCAGATGGAGGATATCGAGCCCGTCAGTTTCGTGCCCTTGTTGCCGGGCATGGTTTCATGAGTGATGGGGCGGACGCTCGCCCGGTCCGGACCCGCAAGCCGCTTCGATGCCACAACATTTCTCCAATCCCAGAAAAATCGCGGTCTCGTTATTGATCGGAAGAGCGACGTCAAGAGGACAGATATGAACCCCCAAGAATTCCGTCTCGAAAAAGACAGCATGGGCGAGCTCCAGGTACCGGCCAGGGCCCTCTATGCCGCCCAGACCCAGCGCGCCGTCGAGAATTTCCCGGTCAGCGGCCTCCGCCTGCCGTCCGCCTTCATCCGCGCCGTGGCCCTGATCAAAAAGTCCGCCGCCCGCATCAACGTTGAGCTGGGCCTTTTGGATGCAACGCTCGGCGCCGTCATCGAAAAAGCGGCTCAGGAGATCCTCGAGGGGGCTCATGCTGATCAATTTCCGGTGGACGTGTTCCAGACCGGCAGCGGCACCAGCACCAACATGAATCTCAACGAGGTCATCGCGACGCTCGCCTCCCGCGCGAGTGGGCGGGAGATCAGTCCCAACGACCACGTCAATTTGGGGCAAAGCAGCAACGACACCATCCCGACGGCCATCCACGTGAGCGCGGCGATCGAGTGTCACGAGCGCCTCTTGCCCGCCCTCGAACACCTCGCAAGCGTTATCGAGGCCAAAGCCGCGACTCTGGAGACTGCCGTCAAGACCGGCCGCACCCACCTCATGGACGCCATGCCGGTGACCCTGGCCCAGGAGCTCGGCGGCTGGGCGCTGCAAGTCCGGAACGCTGAGGCCCGCGTGCAAATGGCCTTGACCCGGATTTACAGGTTGGCCCAGGGCGGCACGGCGGTGGGCACCGGCATCAACGCCCATCCGGAGTTCGCGCAGCGCGTCGCCGAAGCCTTGGTCTTGGAAACCGGCCTCCCGTTCACGCCCAACGAATCGTTCTTCGAGAGCCTGAGCACGCAGGACGCGGCGGTGGAATTGTCCGGGCAGCTGAAGACCGTCGCCGTCAGCCTGATGAAAATCGCCAACGACCTGCGCTGGATGAATTCGGGGCCGCTCGCGGGGCTCGGCGAAATCGAGCTGCCGGCCCTGCAGCCGGGCAGCTCCATCATGCCCGGCAAGGTCAACCCGGTGATTCCGGAAGCCGTCTGCATGGTGGCCGCCCAGGTCATCGGCAACGATGCCACCATCACCGTGGCGGGTCAGTCCGGCGCGTTCCAGCTCAACGTCATGCTGCCGGTGATCGCCTACAACCTGCTGCAAAGCATCGAGCTGCTCGCCAATGTTTCCCGTCTACTGGCCGACAAGGCCATCGCCGGATTCGCCGTGCGGGAAGACAACCTGAAGAAGGCGTTGGCCCTGAACCCCGTTCTGGTGACGGCTTTGAATCCAGTCATCGGCTATTTGAAGGCGGCGGAAATCGCCAAGACCGCCTACAAGGAGGGACGGCCCATCCTCGACGTGGCGGCGGAGATGACGGAGATTCCGCGGGAAGAATTGGAACGGCTGCTCGATCCCGCCAAGTTGACGGCGGGCGGGATTTCGGCCTGAGAATCGCAGCTTTGGCTGGATCGGCGAGGGTTCAGGGCTTTCCGAAGGTCAGCTTGAGGTCCTTGCCTACCGGCCTCAGGTCCTTGAGCGCCAGCTCGAAGCGGTCCGCCATCCGGGTCAGCTCGGGCAGGTGGAACAAGCCGCGGGCCTTATCGCCCAGCACCAGCGGAGCCAGGTAGACGATCCATTCGTCCACCCAGCCTCCCCGCAACAGCGCGCCGTTGAGCGTCGGGCCCGCTTCCACCAGCACTTCGTTGAATTCCGACCGCCCGAGCCAGTCGATGACGGCCGCCAGGTCCAGTCGGCCATCGGCCGCGGCGGGGAGCGTGTGCACCTCCAACATGGCGGGATTATGGGAAGCTCCGTCCACCGTGGTGAGCGCCACCGCTCGTCCCGGATTTCGGACCAAGCGGGCGGTGGCCGGCAGCCGCAGCTTCGAATCCAGCACCACCCGCACCGGCTGCACGATGGCTCCCGGCGCTTCGGTCAGCCGGGCGGTGAGTTCCGGATCGTCGGCCAAGACCGTCTCGATGCCGGTCACGATGGCCGAGCTTCGCGCGCGGAGGCGGTGCGCGTCGCGGCGGGCATCGGGCCCCGTGATCCATCGGCTTTCGCCGGAGAGGAGAGCGGTGCGGCCATCCAGACTCATGGCCAGCTTGCTGCGGACGAGCGGCCGGCCGGTCCGCATCCGCCGGCAGAAACCTAAATTGAGGTTTTCGGCTGTGCCCTCTAGAAGGCCACAGTCGGTCGCGACGCCGGCTTCCGCCAGCCGCTTGAGTCCCGCGCCCGCGACGCGGGGATTGGGGTCCTGCATGGCGGCCACCACGCGGACGACGCCGGCTTGGATCAGGGCCTCGGTGCAGGGCGGGGTTTTACCGTGATGGCAACAGGGTTCCAGGCTGACGTAGGCGGTGGCGCCGCGAGCCTCGCCGCCCGCCTCGCGGAGGGCCTCGACCTCGGCGTGAGATTCCCCCGCCTTGCGGTGCCAGCCCTCGCCGACGATCCGGCCTCCGCGCACGATGACGCAGCCGACCCGGGGGTTCGGGTCGGTGCTGTAGAGGCCGCGCTCCGCGAGCCGGAGGGCCCGGGCCATGTAGGCGGCGTCGTCAGCGGTGAATTCGGTGGGCGAGGTCATGCAGCGAACGGTCGTCGGATCAGCGGGAAAGCGGAGAGATGGATGCTCGAAGCGGAGGCGCCGGGCCGCATTTAGCCTCCGCCCGTCCACGGCCGGGCAGGACGTCATAGATCAAAGGCGCTTCAAGCATCGGTTTCGGCGTTGAATAGATCCCCCTGATTTTTCTTTTCCTCGGGGCTAGGTTCCTGCTCCAATCGGTCGATGACCTCGCGGAATTCGTTCACGTCCTGGAAGCTGCGGTACACGGAGGCGAACCGGATGTAGGCGACCTGGTCCAAGCTGGCGAGCTCCTGCATGACGCTCTCGCCAATGAAGCGGGAAAGGACTTCCCGCTCGCCGCACGCCAAGAGCCTCTTCTTGATACGGTTCACGGCCGCCTCGATCCGGTCGCTGCCCACGGGGCGCTTTTCCAGGGCGCGGAGCATCCCGGCGCGCAGCTTGTCCTCCCGGAACGGCTCACGGCTGCCGTTGCTCTTGACCACCCGTGGCATGCTCAATTCCGCGGTTTCGTAGGTGGTGAAGCGCTCTCGGCATTCGGCGCATTCGCGGCGGCGGCGAACCTGATCGCCTTCCTGCGACAGGCGGGAATCGATGACCCGGGTATCCTGGGCACCGCAGAACGGACACCGCATGTTCGCATTGCCTCCCTGAAGCTGGCGCGGTATCGCCGGGGTTGAGGAACCCCTCGGCTAGCCGGCGTAGACCGGATAGCGCCGGCAGATGTCTGTCACCTTCCGCCGGACCTGTTCGATCACGGCCTCGTTTTCCGGGTCATCCAGCACCTCGGCGATCCAATCGGCCAGGAGCACGCAATCTTCCTGGGTGAAGCCGCGGGTGGTGATCGCCGGGGTGCCGATCCGGATGCCGCTGGTGACGAAGGGCGATTGCGGATCGTTGGGCACGGCGTTCTTGTTGACCGTGATGTGGGCGCGGCCCAGGGCGGCGTCGGCGGCCTTGCCGGTGATGCCCTTGGCGATCAGATCCAAGAGGAACAAATGGTTGTCGGTGCCGCCGGACACGATATTGAAGCCGCGGTCGATGAAGCGCTGGGCCATGGCGCGGGCGTTCTCGACGACCTGTTCCTGGTACTGCCTGAATTCCGGCTGGGCGGCTTCCTTCAAAGCCACGGCCTTGGCGGCGATGACGTGCATCAGGGGACCGCCCTGGATACCGGGGAAAACCAGGGAGTTGATCTTCTTCTCGATCTCCTCGTTGGCTTTGGCGAGGATGAGGCCGCCGCGGGGGCCGCGCAGGGTCTTGTGGGTGGTCGTGGTGGTGACGTCGGCGATCTGCACGGGACTCGGGTAAACGCCGGCCGCGACGAGGCCGGCGACGTGGGCCATGTCCACCAGGAGGTAAGCGCCCACGGAATCGGCGATATCGCGGAAGCGCCGCCAATCCACCACGCGCGAGTAGGCCGAGAAGCCCGCGACGACCAGCTTGGGCTTGTATTCCTTGGCCAGGGCCTCGGCCTGATCGTAATCGATGTAGCCGGTCGTGGTGTCCAGGCCGTACTGCACGGCGTTGTAGAGCTTGCCTGAGAAGCTGACCTTGGCGCCGTGGGTCAGATGCCCGCCGTGGGCTAGGCTCATGCCCAGCACGGTATCGCCGGGATTCAGGAGAGCCATGTAGACGGCGGCGTTGGCCTGCGAGCCGGAATGCGGCTGCACGTTGGCGAAATCGGCGCCGAACAGGGACTTGGCGCGATCGATGGCCAGCTTCTCGACGATGTCCACGTACTCGCAGCCCCCATAATAGCGCTTGCCCGGATAGCCTTCGGCGTACTTGTTGGTGAGCACGGTGCCTTGGGCTTGGAGGACGCGGGGGCTGGCGTAGTTCTCCGAGGCGATCAGTTCGATATGATCTTCCTGACGTCGTTCCTCGTTTTGAATCGCTGACCAGAGCGCGTCGTCGAATCCGGCGATTTCCATACCCTTGCTAAACATAAATCTGACCTTCGATGATGTTGGGGAGGTAAGAAAGTGCGGCTATTGAGGAGCGGGGTGGGCCGCGTAAGGCGGATTTTATAGCAGAAAAGCGCGGGTCTTGAGAGGATTTGTACGAATGGTGCGTCGGATGGCGCCGGGCACCGCGGCGTCGACCTGCCTTGGACAGGTGGCGTTCCGGTTGAAGCGCTGTTTCAGCTCGCGCCGCGCGCGAACTTCTCCAATCGCAGCCAAAGCGCCTCCTCGCCGATCGCGTAGCCGGCGGTAACGGCAAAGGAAACCGCAACCAGGATCTTCTCCGGCCAGTGAGCGAAATAAGCCATTCCCCCGCAAGCCGCGAGCGCCATTAGACTGGAAACCTGCAACATGCGTAAGTGCCGAATGTAGAAGTCCATGACATGCGCGTTTTCTTCCGGATTGAGGCGGGCATTGATCTCGGCGTTCACATACCTGATGAAACCGATAAAGCTCAGCGCGGCAATGCTCCAATACCAGCCGCGCACGTCGTGAGCGACGAAGTAGGCCGCGAAGCACTGCGCGGCGCCCAGCGCGAACGGCATGGCGCCATCGATCAGCTTGGGTACGTAAGAAAGGATGACGAAGCCCCTGATGAAGCTATTCCAGACCAGGACGATGATCGCCAGCGTGTTGGCCGCAAGCAGCCATTGGGAGGTGCCGTAGGCTTTGCCCTCCTCGAAGCACACCAGGACCAGGAACCCGAAACAGGTGGCCTGAATGACGCTGATGACGGTGTAAAACGTCGTGTGATGCGTGTCCAGCAGGTCCGCCAATACCTTGGCGCGGGAGGTGGCGAATACTTTCGCCGCAGGAAGAGTTTCGGAGCGATCGTTCATGGCGGTATTCCATAACAGAATAATATTCGGGTAAACCGGCGGTTGGAGCGAAGCGAAAAGCGCGCGAACCGGAATATTTTCTTTATGGGGGATCGATCGGTACTCCGTACGGCTCGTTCCCCAGCATCGCCCTCGTGAAGACGAGAGCGATGCCGAATCTCTGGTCGGAACTTATCAAAGAGACAAGGCGAGAGTCAACGCGGCCGCCTGCCCGCGAAACAGCCTGGCCTAGGCTATGGTCGTTTCATTCGGTTTCTCATAAGTCCATTCTTATTGCCTTAATCACAACATTTTAATTTTATTTATGGATTGGGAGGCTTATAGTTCGCCGGGTGCAGGGACAACGGGACGTTCAAACCTCAGGAATGTCTATCCTTATCGATAATCCATTCAAGCACAGGAGGAAGAAATGGCTGGCAAGACTTACAGCGCGGGTGTCAAGGAATACCGCGAGACTTATTGGGACCCCAACTACACGCCGCGGGACACCGATCTTCTCGCGGTGTTCAAGATCACCCCGCAACCGGGCGTGCCGCGCGAGGAAGCCGCCGCGGCCGTCGCGGCCGAATCATCCACCGGCACCTGGACCACGGTGTGGACCGATCTCCTGACCGATCTGGATTATTACAAGGGCCGCGCCTACCAAATCGAGGACGTGCCGGGCAGCGACGACCAGTTCTACGCCTTCATCGCCTATCCCATCGACTTGTTCGAGGAAGGCTCCGTCGTCAACGTGTTCACCTCGCTGGTCGGCAACGTGTTCGGCTTCAAGGCCGTCCGCGGCCTGCGCTTGGAGGACGTACGCTTTCCCATTGCCTACGTCAAGACCTGCGGCGGCCCGCCCCATGGCATCCAGGTCGAACGCGACATCATGAACAAGTACGGCCGCCCGCTCCTCGGCTGCACCATCAAGCCGAAGCTGGGCCTCTCCGCCAAGAATTACGGCCGCGCCGTGTACGAGTGCCTGCGCGGCGGCCTCGACTTCACCAAGGACGACGAGAACGTCAACAGCCAACCCTTCATGCGTTGGCGCCAGCGGTTCGATTTCGTCATGGAAGCGATCCACAAGGCCGAGGCCGAAACCGGCGAGCGCAAGGGCCATTATCTCAACGTGACCGCGCCGACTCCGGAAGAGATGTACAAGCGGGCCGAGTACGCCAAGGAAATCGGCGCGCCCATCATCATGCACGACTTCATCACCGGCGGTTTCTGCGCCAACACGGGCCTCGCCAACTGGTGCCGCGACAACGGCGTGTTGCTGCACATCCACCGCGCCATGCACGCCGTGATGGATCGCAATCCCAACCACGGCATCCACTTCCGCGTCTTTACCAAGATGCTGCGCCTGTCCGGCGGCGATCATCTGCACACCGGCACCGTGGTGGGCAAGCTGGAGGGCGACCGGCAGGCGACCCTGGGCTGGATCGATCTTTTGCGCGAGAAATTCATCAAGGAAGACCGCTCGAGAGGCATCTTCTTCGACCAGGATTGGGGCTCCATGCCGGGCGTGTTCGCCGTGGCCTCGGGCGGCATCCACGTTTGGCACATGCCGGCCTTGGTCACCATCTTCGGCGACGACTCGGTCCTGCAGTTCGGCGGCGGCACCCTGGGGCATCCCTGGGGCAACGCGGCCGGCGCTGCGGCCAACCGCATCTCTTTGGAGGCCTGCGTTGAAGCCCGCAACCAAGGCCGGCAGCTCGAAAAGGAAGGCAAGGATATCCTGCTGAACGCCGCGAAGAGCAGCCCCGAACTCAAGGCTGCCCTGGAAACCTGGAAGGAGATCAAGTTCGAGTTCGACACGGTCGACAAGTTGGATATCGCCCACAAATAATCATCGTTCCCGCGTTCCGCTACGAACGCCGATGGACGCTCCGGGACCTCTCGCGACCCAGATCATCGCGGGAGGCATTCCCGAAAGAGCATAGAACGATTAAGAATTCATCGAGGAAATGAAACATGAGCGAATTGCAAGACTACAAATCCAGTCTCACCGACGCTTCCAGCCGCAAGTTCGAGACCTTCTCCTACCTGCCGCCTCTTGACGAGACCCAGATCCGCAAGCAGGTGGAATATATCGTCAGCAAGGGTTGGAGCCCGGCCATCGAGCATACCGAGCCGGAAAACGCGTTCGATCATTACTGGTACATGTGGAAACTGCCGCTGTTCGGCGAAACCGACGTGGATAAAATTCTGGCCGAGGCGGAAGCTTGCCATAAGGCCCATCCAAACCACCACGTGCGTCTGATCGGCTACGATAATTTCAAGCAGTCTCAAGGCGCCGCGATGGTGATTTACCGAGGCCCGATCACGGTCTAATACGCGAGGATCAGCGAGAGCCCCGTTCTGCTCGCGCGGATCGGGGCTTTTTTTGCGGGCGTGGTAAAGAGAACATGGACAATAACGACATGGAGAGCAGGAATACCGAAGCGCGTTTGAACAATACCATTTCGCTGGCGGATGGAAGGCGGATCGGCTTCTCCGAAATCGGAGATCCCTCAGGCACGCCGGTGATTTACTGTCATGGGTTTCCCGCTTCTCGCCTGGAAAGCCGGCTGGTCGCCGCGGAGGTGCTCCGGATGGGAGTCAGGATCATCGCTCCGGATCGGCCGGGTTACGGCCTTTCCGACTGGCAAGACAAGCGCACGCTCGTCGGCTGGGCCGACGATGTCGCCGAACTGGCCGACAGGCTGGGATTGGCTGGGTTCTCGGTGGTGGGGGTATCGG